>NZ_JBEOSZ010000053.1:0-12340 GCF_040303285.1 Streptomyces sp. NPDC096046
GGCGAGGGAATCTTGGTCGTGAACCCGTCTACCAGGGGCTTCACCACGTTGTCAGCTCAACCGCCCAGCATCAGAGGCAGGTTGGAAAAGGCTCACTGTGTCGCCAGGGCCACCCGCATGATCACGTAGCCCAGCCAGACCACGAGGAACTCGTGCTCCTCGAACGCCCGCGAGACGCCCGCGGCGAGGACCAGCACACCCGCGATCTGCACCAGCGTGACGACCCGGTAGAGGACGTCGTCGTTGTCGTACGCCGAGGCGAACCAGGTGAAGTTCATCCACGCCCACCCGTGAACCAACGGTGCATCACCGCCTCTGACCTGGGACAACGCGGAATCTAGGCATTCCACCCGCTCACCCCAACCCGTAGAGGCGGCCACCTACGGCGGATGGATGAGCGATGGAACGGGATGACCTCCCCACCCTGCGGGCACTGGGCTTCGAGGACGAAGAGCTTCGGGCGCTGGGGGTCTGGGAACCGGCCACGGGAGACCCTGCCGAACAGGCAGAGGTGTACATCAGGCGCAGCAAGAAGCGCGACGACTTGGCCACTCTCCGGGCGCATGTCCGGGACGTCTGCCGTGCGGCTGCCACCGATGGCACGAAGATCCGGCACGTCTGGTTCGAACAGCGCTCAGCAAGTAAGGCGCACGTCCGGCGCGAGGAATTCGAGAAGGCGACTGCCGCCATTGTGGAAGAGCGCAGCAAGACGCTCTATGTCTGGAAGCTGGACCGACTCAGCCGCCGGGGCATGGGAGCTGTTGGCCTCTTGCTGGACGAATTCGAGAAGCGCGGGGCACGGCTGGTCAGTGTCACTGAGGGGCTGGACAGCTCCCAGCGTGGTGCGCGAATGGTCATTGCCTTCCTGAGTGAGCGTGCCCGGGAAGAGGCCGCAGATATCGCGCTTCGCACGAAGGCAGGCGGAGACGCGCACAAGGCAGAGGGGCGCTGGCCCGGCGGAGTAGTTCCCTACGGCCTTCGCTGTCCCAAGGGAACGGGGAAGCTGGAACACGATCCGGCGGAGTACCCGACAGCGCGCAGGATTGCTGAGGCACTGCTGAACGGCGACACCCCGGCGAGCATTGCTGAGACGCTGAACAGCGAGGGAATTAAGACCCGTAAGGGCAAGCAATGGCGAGCACAGACCATCATCCATCTTGCGCAGTCACCGAGTTGGGCCGGACTTATCCCGGACGGTGAACGCGCTAAGGATGAGTTCGGCAACCCGCTGGACAAGTGGCACCGTGGCGGTAATCCGCTCATGGGGCCGGACGGCCACCCGATTAGGGCTGGCAAGGGGGTAATCACATTCGCTGAGCGGGAACAGATTCTCTCGAAGTTCGCCGCTCGTTCCCGCCCCGGCACCAGCATTGGTGACCGGACGCGTGGAAAGCGCAAGGCGGCAACCATCCTCACAGGAGTTCTGCGCTGTCCGCGCTGCAAAGGCCCTATGGGCAACGGCGGACGCAACTATCGGTGCCTTGCCCGCATCAACCAGGGTCCGTCTGTATGCGTGGGAATCGCGACCATGCGGGAGCGCGCCGACGAAGCCATTGCGATTATGTGGATCAACCACATTCTGAACCTGTCACCGGACTCTCCAACGATTCTGGCCATTGCCCGGCGCTGGCTGACCTACCAGGACCCCGCGAAGGAAACCCGTAAGCGTGCAGTCTCGGCAGCGCTGGACAACGCGGCAGGGCGTGAACTCAGGCTTCAGAAAGAGTTCTTTATCGGCGGGGGAATGGACGAGACGCTTTACGAAACGCTGCGGGCTGAAATCACCGCGCAGATCAGCGCTCTCAAGGCGGAGTTGGCAGAGCTTTCGGAAGAGGTGGACCTTTCGCCGTTGATGGACCCCGAAGCGCTAGCTGGCCTTTGGCAGGTTGCAGGCGTTGAAGGGCAGCGCGCCCTACTGCAAGCCGCGTTGAAGAGCGTCACTCTTCTGCCCCCGAAGTTCAGGGGAGACCGGACCCCGATTCTTGAGCGTCTTGAGCCGGATTGGCGCGACGACAGCCTGACCCCGGCGGCAGAGGCCGCATGGGAGGCATGGGAAGCGCGCCGGGCGCAAACCGCCGCCTGAGTCAGCAAGAAGAAATGGCACCAGCCCGGCCGGACTTTGGCGAGTAGACCGGGCTGGTGTCCCTCTCAAGGGAGGCACCAGGATATGACAAGCGCAGAGCGCGCACAGTGGCAGGCAGACCAGGACGCCAAAGAGGCGGCATGGGAACGCGAGCTGGAGTGGCAGCAGATCACGCGGAAGCTGGAATCCCTGTACGGCGCTGTGAAGGCCGGGGACGGCAGCGTACGAACGCGGGAGCGCATAGGACGACTTGAGGCGCTGCAACAGGCACTCATGGGCTTCCCGGAGGCTCTTGCCGCGTAGCACCACCAGGCCCCGTCAGGCAGCAATGCCCGGCGGGGCTTTCTGCTGCCCCGTGAGCCTCGCTGAGGGGCTTTCAGGGCTCTGGACTGCCCCGCTACCGGCGACGGGCGGACGGGGGCTCAGACGGCCGCTCAGAGCCTTGAGGGGGACAGCGGGAAGCGGTGCGAAAACCGACCTTGTGTAGAAAGGTTTCTGACACTCCGTCAGGAAACCCTATCTGACCTGCATGAATGTAGAAGTGTAGAAATGCACATCCCCCAGATTTAGCTCTAGGAGTTCCTAAGCAATACCGCGACCCCGCCCCGAACCTACATTTCTACACACCCAGAATGGCCCGATTTCACAATCTTGTGTGACGTGCACCACATTTAAATTCGAGCATTTCCGTCTTTGTGCAGGTCAGCGGGCTATTCGGCGTACGCCGTTAGGCACTCCACTCCCTAGAACCAGGGTGAGGGGGGAGTTAACCCCTCAGCGCGGGCGGCTACCACACCAGGCCCGTAGAACAGCCCCAGCTATGGGGGAGTTTCCATAGCCATCAGACCGGCCCCCGGGCACGGGTTGAGAGATCGAAGGCGCGTGGTAGCCCCTTCTTTCCCTCCCCGTGTCTGGGGGCTTTTCTCGTTTCCGCGCGCTGATTCGCGGGCTACCACACCAAAGGACTTTCGCCATGCTATCGGCAGAGTACGAATACAAGGCAGTGCACAAGCGCGTTGTTCAGGTCAAGGGACCGGCCAGCCACAAACCCTGCCAGTTCTGCGGGACCTTCGCCGCTGAGTGGTCGTACAACCACCAGGACCCGGCTGAGGTTTACCGGGACGGTTACCTATGGTCTGAGAGCACGGCGTATTACATGCCGCTCTGTAAGCGTGACCACCGTGCCTATGACCGCGCATTCCGGCAGCACGGTAAGCCGGTCCTTGCCGCCGTTGCCGACGCGCTGACGGAAGCCGGACAACAGCGCTACGACGAAGAGCACAGGGAGAGCGTGAAGGCTTCCACCTTCCACAGTTGGCGCGTGCGGGAAACGGCACTCGGCAACATCGGCCCCGAACAGTCCGCCGCGCTCGCTGAGACTTCCGGTGAGCGTCACATTCCCCGTGCAGGTGCCCGCTGATGGCTCGCATTGCATGGCTTCCCGAAGCGCTGAGCGTCGCCGTTCTGGTCTCTCTGGTCTATCAGGCGGCAGGCGTTATCTGAGACCAGGGCAGGGGGCTGGAATGAACATGGGGCAGGCCCCTGCCCTCCCTTTTCTTGAGCCGTGCTCGGAAACCCCATGAAATCCGAGCCGGCTGACCCCCTTACCCAACGAAATTCGGAGTAATTCCAATGGACGCAATCGGCGCATCACGGGCCGTAGACATTCTTGAAGAACACGCAATCGTGCCGAAGGATGAGCACGCGCGCACTGAGCTTTTCGCCGCGCTTTCCGTGCTTCGCATCGTTGCCATGGGTGGTGAGCATGTCGAATCTGACTGAGGCTGACCGGGCGTACGTCGACAAGTTCGCGCGCATTGTCGGTGAAGCTCTCGAAGAGTGCCCGAATGCCGAATCAAGCACACAGCTCCTTTTCGATGCCTGCAAGGAAGTCAGCGGCCCCAGCTTCATTCCGATGGGCACCTTTGACCGTCTGCTCCGCGCCACAGGCTACGAGCGCGCTGAGCGGCGATACGGCAAGCGTTACATAGGGCTTCGTCCCAAGAACCCGGCGTTCCATGGCCGGGTCTGGTACCGGCGCTAACCACCTCCGAAATTTCGGAAGTGCCAACCCTCCCTTGAAAGGAAACTTCCCCATGACTGAAACCCCCTGGTACATGCGCACCATTGACCCGGGTGCCCTTGACACCAATGACCCTGAGCGCAAGCGCAAGCACCTTGAGTCCATCGCATCTTCGGCCAGCGCTGAGGGTGACGCCATGGTCTCGCACCTAAAGGCCGCTGAGGCGCGCGGAGTTGACATCGACTCTTCTACGCGAATGGCCATGGGCTACGCGACGGTTGCCCGTAAGGCTGCCGCTCAGCTGGGCGAGACCGGCCAGCGACAGACCAGCGTGAGTGACGCTGACCTCACCCCTGAGCAGCGCATTGCGCGCGGCTACGGCACCAGCAACTGAAAGGACACCAGACACCATGACTGCGATTGACGTTGAGAAGGCCCGTAAGGCCGCTGAGGCGGCTGCCGCGAAGTTGGCTGAGGCTGAGGCCATTGAGTCCACCCGGCAGGCTGAGAAGGCCGCTGAGCGTGCGCAGAAGGAGCGTGAGCTAGCCGCTCAGTTCCTTGAGGACCGGCACGCACTTGAGGAGAAGGTGCGGGGCAAGTACCCCACCGTTGAGGAGAAGGCGGAGGCTTTCAAGGCTGGCACTCTCCCGGCCCTGGTTGCTGAGTACCTTGCCCGGCGTCAGGCCATTTCGGCGCTCCGTGCCCATGCCCAGCACTGCGCTGCACTCCTTGAGATCAGCGCGCATGAGCTACGCATTGAAGACATCCGCTGGGTGGACCCACAGGAAGAGCTGCGGCGCTGGCAGGAAGAGGCAATTCCTGTGGTTCTCCGTGACCGTGCCGAGTCGCTTGCCGCTGAGGCGCTGGCAGCGTACGAGGTGGCTTAGCCGTGGCCTTTGACCTACTCGACCCGGGGCCGGACTTTAACGGCCAGCCTGCTTACCTGGTTTGGCCCCGGGACGGGAACGGGGCCCCGTGCTTTGCCGACACGCACACTGCCGCTGATGTAGTCTTCCCTCAGCCTGGTGCAGCGCCGGTAACGCGGGGCACGGTTCGTCAGCGGGGCACCCTGGTTGATCTCACGCACTATGACGCTGAGGGAAACCCGCTGACGCCCCCGACCATTCCGCTAGACGTGCTGCGGCAGATGTGGGCGGACCACTATGGCTGATAGCCGGTTCTGTGAGCTGTGTACTGAGGACGCCCTAGGCGTGGCAGCGGACGTGAATTGCTTCTATCCGCTGACGCGCGCACAGCTCATAGCCCGGGGCGTTTCCCGACCGGATTCCCCGGGCTACCGCAAATCAATGTGCCTGGCTTGCTACCGGGCATGGATGCGGCGGTGATGATAGCTGCCTTGTGTGGGCCGGACACAGGGCAGCTCACCCGGGCTTCTATCTGCGACGACTGCCGTCGTCATCTAGGGCCGCTTGGGCCGATAGCACGAAATTGTCAAGATGCTGGACCAGGTCCGACGCCACTCTCTCGGGATGCCTTTCCACTCGCTGGCGCATGACTTGCCCTTCTGGGGTATTTAGCTTATGGATACTCGTAAGAATGACGGCAAGTTCCCAACTAAGGCGATCAATATTCATGGCAACACCGGTAACCTTTTTCGGCCCAGCCAGAGCCACATTGATTGCCTTCTCCTTGAGATCCCGGGCATCTTCCAACAGCAGGTTTCTATATTCCTCCTCACCCAATTCACTCAATAGGGTTTCTTCATCTAAACCACTGAGGGCAATGTGGCCGCGCATGACTGATCCGGCAGCGATTAGTTCGCGATAAGCTGCATATCGCGGCTCTCGCCTTTGCCTTCGATGTTCGGAACGCGCAGTGATACGCGCCCCTTCTCTTTGCGCCCAGCCCGTGGCAAATGCCGCGCCGATCGTTGCTACTGAGCCTGCCAACGCGCCCAGCACTGCCGCCAATCCTGCATCCATGCCGATATCTTCGAGGTGAGCATTGCAGCTGGTCAAGGACACAGGCGCTCCGCACAAACTGTGCAATTAGCCATGCCAGGTTTTCCCCTCCCTGCCGCGCTTCTGTGTGTCGGCAAGGGGGTCCCCCCCGGGGTGTGCTGCCGCAACCAGGCACCCTCAGCCGGCTGAAATCCCCACCCTTTCCGATCTGCGCCTTTGCTGCGCAGCAACTTCGCTGGCATGTGTGCTGGCGTGAAGGAGTACGCCCATGCTCGCTGATGACTGCGCGCCCTCACACGCTGAGTCGCTGGCCCAATCCCTGAGATACGCGCTCACCTACGCCGACGAATTGCGCACCATGCTCGCCGACGGTAGCCCTGATCCGGAGAAGGCAGCGCACCTAGTGCAAGCCATTCGGAACATGCTGTGTGCTGCCGAAGATGAGCTAGACCCACTGGACGACGTACAGCAGAACATAGACGCTGTGGCGGCAATCCATGGGCTCAGTGATGCGGAGCTATTCAGCGCCATTACTGATACCCCCACCTCCGGAAATCCGTAGGTGGTCCCCCATGCCGAGTAAGCCACCCCGCCCCTGTGCTCAGCCGGGTTGCCCTGAGTTGGTACGCGGCAGAGACAGCACGTGCGAAGAGCACACGAGACAGCGAGCGAGCCAGCGTGAGAACCGTGGTGGTTCTAGCTATGGGTCTCGCTGGAATCGAGTAGTGCAACCTCAGTTCATCTACCGCAATCCGTGGTGTGCGCTGTGCGGAAGCCAAGCAACCGTTGCCGACCATTTCCCTGTGAGTCGAACTGTCCTTGTGGCCAAGGGTGATCCGAACCCTGATGCCTTTAGGCACCTTCGACCATTGTGCAAGCCGTGTGATGCCAAGGAACGGCCTAAGCGTGAACCAGGCGGCTTCTACGCCGAACAGCGATCACAGCAGGAAGCGGCAGAGCGTGAATACCGGCGCTGGGCTGACGACGTTCCGCCGTTCTGACGTCCGGGCTGAGCCTGCCCCCTGGGGGGGTGACCCCCTCCGGGCCTCACAGGAGCGCGGCAGGGAGGCAAAAAGCTAGCGCCGCAACCTGGGACCTTTGCGCGGGGCATGGCTACCGGCTGCCAGGCCCACGAGAAATTGTCACTCCTCCCCTGGTCTCGCTATCCCGTTCCAATTCTTCAGCGTAGCGTCGCGATTCCACGATTCCTGCAATGACAGCTTGCGCGAGAATCGCGTTAGCATCTCTGGAAGCCCGCATACCATTCATGAAGAGGAACCATGACGCGCCCGCTCCGAGAAAGGCGAGGGGCGACCAAGCGAATCCCAGCACACACCATAAACTAGTCGAGTAAAGCGCTACATTAATTCGGAATTCTGATTCCGAGTCCAGGCGGTCATGCTCCAGGTAGACCTCTAGATGATTAGCAACGAGTTGCATTCTAATTGCGGGAAGTTCCGAGACCATTCGGGCGATCAGTCGGTCCTTATTGGCCTCAACGCGCATGGATTGTGATCTCACTCTAAACGCGCCATTTGCGAAATCGCCGAGCCTGTGGAGGGACTCGTCAGACAGGAACGCTTTCTTTTGGAGATTTCGTCTGAAAAACTTCTGAAGAGAGTTCGACGATACCCGGAAGATATCCCCGAGCAAGTACAACACAAAGGCGATAGCCGCCGTCACGATCGGTCTCCCTGCTATCTCACCTAATGTGTAAACTCGCTTAAGCAGGCCCTGTGCCTCAGTGCGATGGGGGATGTTCTCGCCAAAAATGATCCACAGCTGAAACGAGCACAGCGCACCTACCGCGAAGGGGGTTCTGAAGTGGCGGAAGCCGGGCAACAGAGTTGTGAGCATGGACTCATAGTGCCCGAGTGGCCGGAAGTATGTGGCTGATTCTTAGAAGAGAGTTTCTCGGGACCAGCTAAATGTTCTAGCTCTGGCTCCATCAGCAAGTCATGCTGATCGCATAGCTCCGTGCGCGCCCTGCCGTGCCGGTATGGGGCTCTGGGCAGTTCTGATGATCCGTCAGATTGCAGGGAGAGCATCAATGGCGGATGTGATCAGCGAGCGCGCATCAGCCCCATAGGATGCAATTTCGTGGAGATTCCCGAATGCCCGGACGTACATCGCCACGTCACTTGGCTGAGTCTCCTTGATGGCTGCCGACAGCGTTTCGACGTGTACCCGCTTACCGTCAAAAATGGTGAACGTCTCAACGGGCCATGCTTCCCGGGACGCTGTAAATGGAATGATGCCGAGCGATACCGAAGGCAGCGCCATGACCGACAGCAAGTGTCCAAGCTGTGCGGCCATCACGTCGGGGCTTCCTATCCGGTACCGCAAGACCGATTCTTCGATCAGCACGGCGAATCGGTGGTCACCTTCGCGGACAACATATGAGCGGTTCATTCGGGCCGTTACCGCATCCGCCACGTCATCCGGCGTTCCTCGGAACTTCGCGATGGAAGTCAAGAGGGCCGTTGCATACCCGGGGGTCTGAAAGAACCCTGGCACCACATTGGAACAGTACACATGGAATTGGCGGGTCTTCTCGTAGAGGGGTACGCCCGATTCCTGTAGCCGCCTAAGACCGGTCCGCTGTAGCCGTTTCCACTGGACGTACATGGAATCAGCCTGCCGGTTGGCAGCGATAAGGTCATCCGCCTGCCCCGGGGCATTGCACGCCGCGCACCAGGACCGAATATCGGCATCACTGGGGGGTGTCTTCGCGTGCTCGATGCGTGACGACTTTGACTCACTCCACCCGCACCGAACAGCCAACTCACGCGCCGTGATCCCCGCATCTAGCCGCATTTCGCGCAGACGACTGGCTATGGCTTCCCTTGCCTCTTGGGCGCGGGACGAAGGAGACGACGACATGAGTTGGCTGTCCGTTGGTGCTAGATGGTGTATTCGCTGTGCGGGATAGCTCGCTGCCAGATCTCCTCAAACGCCGTGACGCACAGGCTTACCGTCGTGTCATCAGCGCTGAGTTCGTCCGTGACGTGTTTCCCGTCCCCTGCAAAGTGATGAATGCGGAGTAGCTTTCCGTCGAACAGCCAGAAGTCATTGGCTGGCACCAGGAAGCCGTTTGCCTGACTACGCGGCAACCAGCGCACCTCTTCGCCAGCAATGACGTTGGCCTGTGTCGCGTAGTGCTCCCAGCGGATGTATTCGCTGGGAGGCTCCGACACGATGCGGGCACGTCGGATGACCACGCCACGGGAAACGGCGTCAGCAATGGTCTGGTGGAACGGATGCCACCAGGATTCGCGGTCATCCCAGTCGACGCGTTCGCCGCGCTGCCAGGCTTCTAGCCGGGGGTTGTTGCCGTAGTCATCCCGCATTTCCAGATGTACGGCGGATTCCGTGGTGTTGGCCAGTAGCTCACTGAACGGCGGCACGCTCGACTGCATCACACGCTTCCCTGATCATCGGCACCATGCGCGCCGGAATCCTGATGACCTCTTCGCTGTCCGGGATCGTTCCGTGGGCCGGGCTGTTCGACTCACAGGCGGCACGGAGTTCAGGACTGGCCTTCCACCCCTGCACCACCAGTTCCCCCGCCTCTTCGTCAGCCCAGACGGTAGGGCAATGCTCAAGATCAGTGTCCGGGTCGATCCCGACGAACCGTAGCGCCATGTGAGCCTCCGTCAGTACGCGGTTTGCTTCGACTTGCACAGCCATCCTCCCTTGCTGGCGTGCCTGGTCAAGACCGCCTGCTAAGTAATTGGCGTGCAAGTCCGTGCAAGTTGATGGAGCACGTAACTCTTCCGGTCGTTGACTGCACGCAGATGGCAGGGAAGTGATGCAGGGGGTTGAGCGTGAGCGATCCGAAGACCTATCCGAGTGCTCCGGTTGAGCTGCCGTTGCGGCTCGATGATCTGGAACCGACACCCGTGGAAGGCTGCGCGAGTTGCACGGAGCTTGCGAAGGTCCGGGATTGGGCACGCGCGGGCAATGATCGGACCACCGTGACTGACTGCAACGTCTTCTTGGCGCGGCACCCCGAGGGACACGAATGACCACCGCCCCCGAGCGTTTACGCGTCACCGCCGGGCGAATACCTCAACTCCGCAAGTCTGTAAGAGCGGATGCGCCGCATCATCCGAAGCCACGTGCCGGACGAACGGGCGGAGAAGTGCCCTGGTCCCTGTGGAAGCACGGTGACCTGTGCGGGTGCTGCGCTGGACTCCGTGAAATCTGGTGTGACGGGTGCTGCGGATTCGATGGGTGCGCACTCTGCGGGTGGACGTTCAAGCGCGCCTGCCCCGTCTGTGTTGGCGGGACTGCGGAACCAATCCGCTGGTGAGACTCCGGCGCGCTGAGGACGGCTATCAAGGCTCAGCGTGTCGGCTGCCCCGTCCGTGCGTCGCTCCCCCGTGGCGCATGGGCGGGGCTTCGTGCTGCCTGCCCATAGCCCCTGGTCAGGGCTTCGCGGTAACCTGTTGTTCCGTTGGTTCACGCCCACCACAGGGCGAAGAACACCATCGTGTAGTCGACGATCCCCCGGCCCGCGTGCCCCTCGGCGACGGCGTGCACCAGCTCGATGCCCGCCTGGGCGACGGCCACGACGAAGCACAGGTCGAAGAAGAGCTCCAGCGGCGAGGCCGTCCGGTGCGCCTCGTCGCGGCCACGGGCCCGGAGCCGGCGCAGCGGTCCCCTCCCGCCGGGCGCGCCGGAGGGGACGGGCGGGGGAGCGGGGCCGGCGGTCATGCGTCTCAGCAGAGCAGAAGGCGCGGGGATCTTCTCCGCGACCGTACTCTGGTCGCATGAGTACCGTCCCCGGCCCCGAGCCGCGCGAGCCGAAGCCCGCGCTGGTCTTCGACGACCCGCTCGACCAGCGGTCCTCCGACGACACCGACCGGGGCTGGGGCGAGCGCACCGACTCCGGCGGCAGTGCGGCGGACCTCAAGCGCTTCCTCGACGAGAAGCCGCCCCACCACCTCTGAGCCGCCCGCGGCGCCGCTACCGCCGGTCGTGCCCCGAGCCGCGCTGGGCGACCAGGGCGTCCCGGATCTCCTTCAGCACCTCCAGCTCGGTCACCTCGAGGACCTCCTGCGCGCCCTCCTTCGCCTTCCGGCGGGCCTCCTGGCGGGCCAGGTACTTCGACATGGGCAGAACCATCAGGAAGTAGACGACCGCCGCGGTGATCACGAAGCTCAGGGCCGCGCCGAGCACGGACCCCCACAGGATCTGGATGCCCTGCTCGCCCTCGCAGGTCGAGCTCAGGCATGAGCTGTAGTGGTCGAGGTTCTTGGTCCCGATCGCTCCGACGACCGGGTTGATGATCCCCTTCACCAGGGCGTTGACGATGTTGGTGAAGGCGGCGCCGATCACCACCGCCACCGCCAGATCGACCACGTTCCCGCGCATCAGGAAGGCCTTGAAGCCCTGCCAGACGCTCGGCTCCTTCATCTCGCTCACCTCGGGGCCTCTCCTCGTACAAGCAGCTTGTAGAGCAAAACGCTCCGCAACCTACGTCACCGTTGGGCCGAACCGGGCAACCAGGTCCCTCGAACGAAGAGCTTGACGAGATCATGCACACGATCACCACAGCGTCACCGCCAACCGTGCCGTGGCACTCGCACCGGCCAGCCTCGCCGCGGTGGCCCGCGGCACCGACAGCACGACCAGCGCCCCGCTGTCGCCCGCGCCCTCCATCGGCTCCGGCACCTTCGTGACCCTGGCTCCGCGCGCGACCACTCGGGCATCGCCGCCGGAGACGGTCTCCTCGGCGGCGATGACGTCGACCCGGTCGCCGGGCCGCAGCAGACGCACGGTGGCGGCGTCGGAGATCCGGATCGGAGCCGTCACCGGCCCCGCACCGCTCGGGTGCGAGGGCCGCGCCCCGGACGTCGCGGCCGTGTGGGCCGGAGGGCGAGGGGGATGACCGCGGGCCCCGTCGGCATCGCGCGGGCCCGCCGCCACGAGCGCCGTCGCGGTGACGGCGAGTCCGGCGGCCACGGCCCGCCGCCGGTGCCGTAGGAGCCGGCCCGGCCGGTGGCCGCCGCGAACCCGGACCGGATCGAACCGCGGCACCTCACGGGTCGCGGGCACCTCGGCGCCGGGCGGGCACGGGGCGACGGACCAGGAGGGAGACGAGGGGACGACCGAGGATCGAGCGAGGGACACGGAGACCACCACCTGCGACGAGGGACCGGCTTGCGCTCCCCACGATGAGGCCGTCCGCCGCCGCCCGCTCGGGCCTGTGGACCCACCCCGGCCTGTGGACAACTCCCTCACCTGAACGGTGGCTTTCGGGTCTCGCGTGGGACCCCGCACGGTTTGTGGCAGGCGGGGGCCGGG
>NZ_JBEOSZ010000053.1:12437-44824 GCF_040303285.1 Streptomyces sp. NPDC096046
GGGTGGTGACTCCCTCACCTGAACGGTGGCTTTCGGGTCTTGCGTGGGCACCCGCACGGTTTGTGGCAGGCGGGGGCCGGGTGGTGACTCCCTCACCTGAACGGTGGCTTTCGGGTCTTGCGTGGGCACCCGCACGGTTTGTGGCAGGCGGGGGCCGGGTGGTGACTCCCTCACCCGAACGGCGGCTTCCAGGTCCCGCGCGGGCACCCGCCTCGACGTTCGTCCGGTGATGCGAACCCCTACGGCAGCGCGAATCCCGGATCCATGCCGCCCAGCGCACCCACGCACAGGCAGTCCCGCTCGCCCTCGCCGGGCAACCCGGCCACCGCGTCGAACAGCACGCCGCGAAGCCGGTCCACGTTCGCCGCGAACACCCGCAGCACCTCGTCGTGCGAGACGCCCTGCCCGGTCTCCGCACCCGCGTCGAGGTCGGTGACCAGGCTCAGGGACGTGTAGCAGAGCTCCAGCTCACGGGCGAGCGCCGCCTCGGGATGGCCGGTCATGCCCACGACCGACCAGCCCTGAGCCTGGTGCCACAACGATTCGGCACGGGTCGAGAAGCGCGGCCCCTCGACGACGACCAGCGTGCCGCCGTCCACCGGTTCCCAGTCCCGGCCGTGTGCCGCCTTCAGTGCGACGGCCCGCCCGGCGGGGCAGTAGGGGTCGGCCAGCGATACGTGCACCACGTTCGGCACCGAGCCGTCGGGCAGCGGCAGGCCGTCGAAATAGGTGCCCGCGCGGGACTTGGTGCGGTCGACCAGCTGGTCCGGCACGAGCAGCGTGCCCGGTCCGTACTCGGGGCGCAGACCGCCCACGGCGCAGGGGGCGAGGACCTGGCGCACGCCGACCGAGCGCAGCGCCCACAGGTTGGCCCGGTAGTTGATGCGGTGCGGCGGCAGGTGGTGGCCGCGTCCGTGCCGCGGGAGGAAGGCGACCCGCCGGCCGGCGACCTCACCGAGGAACAGCGAGTCGCTCGGCGGCCCGTACGGGGTGTCGACCTGGATCTCGGTCACGTCGTCGAGGAAGGAGTAGAACCCCGAGCCGCCGATGACGCCGATCCCGGCGCCACCCCTGTCCGTCACGTTCGCCTTGTTCACCATGCCCGCACCCTAACCGCCCGCGCAAACACCGAGGACCCCGTCGCCCGGAGGGCGACAGGGTTCCGTAAGAATCAGGCCTTACGCGGCGGTGGTGCTGCTGCTGGAGGAGCTGCCGGTGCTCGACGACGTGCTCGAACCGGAGCTCGACGAGCCGGAGTCCGAGGACGACGAGCCGGAAGATCCGCCGCTCGACGACTTCGCCGGGGAGCTGCTCGACGAGGAGCCGCGGCTGTCGTTCCGGTAGAAGCCGGAGCCCTTGAAGACAATGCCGACCGCCGAGAACACCTTCTTCAGGCGGCCCTCGCACTGGGGGCACTCGGTGAGGGCGTCGTCGGTGAACTTCTGCACCGCCTCGAGGCCTTCGCCGCACGCGGTGCACTGGTACTGATAGGTGGGCACTGTCTTCCTCCTGGCACTCTCACTCGATGAGTGCTAACGACGATCCATAGTGACGTATTCCGGCCGCTCAGTCCACTGACACCGGCACGCGGTGACCCACGCCACGTGCGACGGTCCGGCCGTTGCCCCGCGCCGCGAGCCGGGAACGCAGGGCCAGGAGGGTCACCAGGGCCAGCACCGTGCCGCCCATGGGCACCAGGAAACCGGCGCCCGACCAGAACCGGTCCTCCAGCTGTCCGGCCGCGGTGACGGCGGCGGCCTGGCCGAGCGCGACCGCTCCGGTCAGCCAGGTGAAGGCCTCGGTGCGGGCACCGGCCGCGACCAGGCTCTCGACCAGGGTGTAGCCGGTGATCAGGGCGGGCGCGATGCACATGCCGACCAGCAGGCCGAGGCCGGCGAGGACCGGTACCGAGTGGGCGGCCCACAGGCCCGAGGCGGTGAGGGCGAGCGCCGTGTAGCCGACGACCAGGCGGCGCTGCGGGGCCGCCTTCCAGGCGATGGCGCCGCAGACCACGCCGGAGAGCATGTTGCCCGCGGCGAAGACGCCGTAGAGGACGCCGTTCAGACCCGGCTCGCCGATCGACTCGGTGAACGCGGCCAGCGACACCTGCATGCCGCCGAAGACGGTGCCGATGCCCAGGAAGGTCACGATCAGCACGCGCACCCCGGGGACGCGCAGGGCCGAAACGTGCTCCACGCGCGCGTGCCCGCTCGGGGTGACCGAGGGCTGGGTGCTCTTCTGCGCGGCGAACAGCAGACCGCCGACCAGGGTCAGCGAGGCCTCGGTGACGAGTCCGGCGGCCGGGTCGACGGCCGTGCACAGGGCGGTGGCCAGCAGCGGTCCGACCACGAAGGTCAGTTCGTCGGTGACGGACTCGAAGGCCGCCGCGGTGGTCATCAGCGGCGAGTCCTTGAGCTTCACGCCCCAGCGGGCCCGCACCATCGGGCCGACCTGCGGCACCGAGGCGCCGGTCGGCACGGCCGCCGCGAACACCGCCCACAGGGGCGCGTCCAGCAGCGCGAGCGCGGTGAGCGTCAGCCCGGACAGCGCGTGCAGCAGCACTCCGGGGATCAGCACGATCCGCTGCCCGTAGCGGTCGGCGAGGCGGCCGCTGTAGGGCGCGAACAGGGCCATGGAGACACCGGTGACGGCCGCGGCGGCGCCCGCCGCTCCGTACGAGCCGGTGGTGTGCTGCACCAGCAGCACGATGGAGAGGGTCAGCATCGCGAACGGCTGGCGTGCCGCGAAACCGGGGAGCAGGAACGTCCAGGCGCCGCGGGTGCGCAGCAGCCGGCCGTATCCCGGGCGGGCGGAAGCCGACGGGTTCTCCGACGCCTTCGAGGTGACCGTGGACGCCACGGCCCGTGCCTTTCTGCCGCCTGGTAGCGCGGCCCCGTCATGGGCGGCGCCGAGAGCTGTCCTCTTGCGCGGAACTGCGGTAGATGCCGGGGCCCGGTGAGGAGGGGTGTCCCGACCGCCATACGGTCGCGCCAGCTCTGCGTCAGGCAGAGTTGGTTCGATCTGGGTAACGCCTTCATCGTACAGGGATCAAGGGCTCGCACGCCTGTGAAAGTGAGCACCATGGGCGTGCTCACTCTGTACATCACAAACGGTGCGAAATGTCCCTCACCGGCCCCTCACCGGCTCACCCCGTCCGTCCCCAGCCAGCCGGCCAGCTTGCCGCCGCGCCCCACGGCCCGCAGCCGTTTCTCGGTGGCGTCCCGGACGGGGTCCGTGGCGATGACGAGCAGTTCGTCCTCCCGCTGCAATATCGTCGTCGGCAGCGGGACGAAGGATTCGCCCGCGCGCACGATGAGTGTCACGGCGGCGCCGTGCGGCAGCCGCAGTTCGCCCACCTCCACGCCGTGCATCTTCGATCCGTGGGGGATCGCCACGGACAGCAGATGCCCGCGCAGCCGCTCCAGTGGCGCCGACTCGATGCCGAGGTCGGCGGCCTCCGAGCCGTCCCCTAGGCGCAGCTTGCGGCCCAGCCAGGGCAGCGTCGGGCCCTGGACCAGGGTGTAGACGACGACCAGCACGAAGACGATGTTGAAGATCCGGCGGCTGGCGTCGACGCCCTCCACCATCGGGATGGTCGCCAGGATGATGGGCACGGCTCCGCGCAGCCCCGCCCAGGACATCAGGGTCTGCTCCTGCCACGGCACCCGGAACGGCGACAGGCACAGGATCACGCTCAGCGGCCGCGCCACCATGGTCAGCACCAGCCCGATCACGAGGGCGGGCACGATGGTGTCGCCCAGCTCGTGCGGGGTGACCAGGAGCCCGAGCAGGACGAACATGCCGATCTGGGCCATCCAGCCGAGGCCGTCGGCGAAGCCGCGGGTGGCCGGCCAGTGCGGCAGCCGGGCGTTGCCCATCACCATCGCGGCGAGGTACACCGCGAGGAAGCCGCTGCCGTGGGCCAGCGCCCCCGCCGCGTACGCCACCACGGCGATCGCCATGACGGCGATCGGGTAGAGGCCGGAGGCGGGCAGCGCCACGTGCCTGAGCCCCAGGGAGCCCAGCCAGCCCACCGCGAGCCCGATGGCCGCGCCGATGGCCAGCTCCAGCAGGATCACGCCCAGCAGCCCGTACCACTGCTCGACCGGGCCCGCCGTGGACAGGGACACCACGAGGATGACCACCGGGGCGTCGTTGAAGCCGGACTCCGCCTCCAGCGTGCCCGTCACGCGCGCGGGCAGGGGGATCTTGCGCAGCACGGAGAACACGGCCGCCGCGTCGGTCGAGGAGACGACCGCCCCGATGATCAGCGCCTGCCGCCACTCCAGCCCGATCAGATAGTGCGCGGCCGACGCCGTGACCCCGACGCTCACCGCGACACCGGCCAGCGCCAGCACGGAGGCCGACGGCAGGACCGGCTTGATCTCCTTCCACTTCGTGCCCAGACCGCCCTCGGCCAGGATCACGACCAGGGCCGCGTATCCGATGACCTGGGTCAGTTCGGCGTTGTCGAAGTGGATGTCGCCCACGCCGTCCTGGCCCATGGCGACGCCGATCCCCAGGTACACGAGCAGGCTGGGGAGCCCGCTGCGCGAGGAGATCCGTACCGCTGCGACGGCGATGAGCAGGACGAGCGAGCAGACGAGCAGGAGCTGGTTGAGGTGGTGAACAGTCAGCGGCCGAATCCTTCCCTGGCCCGCACGCACGCGCGCGTGGGCTCACGTACATCGCACATGAAGCTGTGGCGCGTCGCGCCAACTACTTCGTTACCTTACCTAACTCTTGACGATTTCTTGACACTTCCTGGGGCAAGATCGAACGTCCGTCCGTGCCGGTTCCCGACTCCGCGTCAAGGGGCGCAAGGCCCTGCGCCTATCGTTGCTCCAGCGCTCAGTTAAAAGCACAGCCGAACCTGCCGCTCGCGTTAGGACAGCAAGGACAGCGATGCCCCCCAACACCACCGCCTCCACGGGTCAGCAGCCCGGCAAGTCCGGCAGGAGAAAGGGGCGCAAAGCCCGCCTTTTCGTGCTCGTCCTGGTGCTGGCCCTCATCGGGGGCGTGGCCTACGGGTCGTACTGGTCCATCAGTACCGTCCGGGCCTCCTTCCCGCAGACCAAGGGCACCCTCACCCTGAAGGGCCTCTCGGGTCCCGTCGAGGTCAAACGCGACGACTACGGCGTCCCGCAGATCTACGCCTCCTCGGACGCGGACCTGTTCATGGCGCAGGGCTACGTCCAGGCGCAGGACCGGTTCTACGAGATGGACGTCCGCCGCCACATGGCCTCGGGACGGCTGTCGGAGATGTTCGGCACGAGTCAGGTCGACAACGACGAGTTCCTGCGCACCCTCGGCTGGGACCGGGTCGCCAAGCAGGAGTACGACACCAAGCTGTCGGCCACCACGAAGAAGTACCTCCGGGCCTACGCGGAGGGAGTCAACTCCTACCTCCAGGGCAAGGACGGCGAGGACATCTCCCTGGAGTACGCGGCGCTGGGCTTCACCAACGACTACAAGCCGCAGAAGTGGACCCCGGTCGACTCGATCTCCTGGCTGAAGGCGATGGCCTGGGACCTGCGCGGCAACATGCAGGACGAGATCGACCGCGCCCTGCTCACCAGCCGCCTCGGCCCGAAGCAGATCGCCGACCTGTACCCGCGGTACCCGTACAGCCGCAACAAGGCCATCGTCCAGGAGGGCCAGTACAACGAGCTGACCCAGGCGTTCGAACAGGGCGGCACGTCCGGCACGAGCGGGACCGGCGGCACCTCCACCGGCACCGCGGGCACGGCGTCCGGCGGCTCCGGTACGTCGGGCGCCGCCTCGGGCGCGTCCGGTACGGCCGGCGCGAGCGGCACCGCCGCCGGAGCCTCGGGCACCGCGGGCCTGGACAGCCAGCTCGGCGGCCTGACCCGCGTGCTGGACGACCTCCCGCCGGCCGTCGGTGTGAACGGCGACGGCATCGGCTCCAACTCCTGGGTCGTGGGCGGGAAGTACACCATCACCGGCAAGCCGCTGCTGGCCAACGACCCGCACCTGTCGCCGTCCCTGCCGTCGGTCTGGTACCAGATGGGCCTGCACTGCCGCAGCGTCTCCAGCGCGTGCCAGTACGACGTCAGCGGCTACACCTTCGCCGGCATGCCGGGCGTGATAATCGGTCACAACCAGGACATCGCCTGGGGCATGACCAACTCCGGCGTCGACGTCACGGATCTCTACCTGGAGAAGATCACCGGCAACGGCTACCTCTTCGACGGCAAGGTCAAGCCCTTCGAGACCCGCGAGGAGACCATCAAGGTCGCCGGCGGCGAGCCGAAGAAGATCGTCGTCCGCGGGACCAACAACGGGCCCCTGCTGTCCGACCGCGACGAGGAGCTCGTGAAGGTCGGCAAGAAGGCCACCGTCGACACCGCCGCACCCGACCGGGGCGACGGCTACGGCGTCGCGCTGCGCTGGACCGCGCTGCAGCCCGGCACCACCATGGACGCCGTCTTCGCCATGAACAGGGCGAAGGACTGGACCGACTTCCGCAAGGCCGCCGCGCAGTTCGAGGTGCCTTCGCAGAATCTGATCTACGCCGACACCGAGAACAACATCGGCTACACGCTCCCGGGGAAGATCCCCCTGCGCGAGGAGAGCGACAACGGCTCCATCCCGGCGCCCGGCTGGGACCCGAAGTACCGCTGGACCGGCTACATCCCGCAGGGCGCGCTGCCCTACGAGTACAACCCGGACCGCGACTACATCGTCACCGCCAACCAGGCCGTGATCGACTCGGACAAGTACCCGTACACGCTCACCTCGGACTGGGGCTACGGCGCGCGCAGCCAGCGGATCACCGACCTGATCCAGTCGAAGATCAAGGACGGCGGCAAGATCTCCACGGAAGACATGCGCCAGATGCAGCTGGACAACAGCAGCGAGATCGCCCGGCTGCTGGTGCCCACGCTGCTGAAGATCGACCCCGGGAACAAGGACGTCCGCGAGGCGCAGAAGCTCCTCGAGGGCTGGGACTACACCCAGGACGCCGACTCGGCGGCAGCGGCCTACTTCAACGCCGTCTGGCGCAACATCCTCAAGCTCGCCTTCGGTAACAAGCTGCCCAAGGAGCTGCGTCCCAGGGGCCAGTGCCTGTGGGTCGAGCCGGTCAACACCACCGGCCCCGCCGACGAGGCCGACAAGGTCCGCGAGTGCGGTCAGCGCGACCCCGAGCGGGCGCAGCCGGACGGCGGCGACCGCTGGTTCGAGGTGGTCCGGGGGCTCATGAGCCAGCCCGACAGCGACTGGTGGAAGACGCCCGAGGTGAGCAAGAGCCGTCCCGGCGCCGACAACCGCGACGACCTCTTCAAGCGGGCCATGATCGACGCACGCTGGGAGCTGACCGCCAAGCTCGGCAAGGACATCGACACCTGGAGCTGGGGCCGGTTGCACCGCCTGTTCCTGAAGAACCAGACCCTCGGCACCGCGGGCCCCGAATTCATCCGGTACGCCCTCAACCGCGGCCCCTGGCAGCTCGGCGGCGGCGAGGCCACGGTCAACGCGACCGGCTGGAACGCGGCCGGCGGTTACGGGGTGGTGTGGGTGCCGTCCATGCGGATGGTGGTGAACCTCGGCGACCTCGACAAGTCCCGCTGGATCAACCTCACCGGCGCCTCCGGACACGCCTACAACGCCCACTACGTCGACCAGACCGACAAGTGGGCCGACGGCGAACTGCTGCCCTGGTCGTTCTCGGACCAGGCGGTCGAGAAGAGCACGGCCGACAAGCTGGTGCTCAGACCGTGAGCCGCTGACACCGGCAGCCGTAGGGCCCTCCACGCGTGGAGGGCCCTTTCGCGTCAGGACTCCTGCCGGAACCGTCGCACCCCCGACGGTGTCACCACCGCGTGCACGGGCCGGTCGTGCGCCTCCTCCGGGACGTGCTCGACGACCTCGGAGTCGTACAGCAGCACCACCAGGGCGGGGTGGGCGCCCGCCCGCTCCAGCCGTGCCAGGACCCGGTCGTAGGAGCCGCCGCCCCGCCCGAGCCGCATCCCCCGCGCGTCGACGGCGAGTCCCGGCAGCAGTACGGCGTCGGCGGTGGTCACGGCGTCCGGCCCGAGGCGCTCGCCCGCGGGCTCGAACAGGGCCATGCGGCCACCGTGCCGGACACGCGCGAGCGCGCCCTCTCCCTCGTACTCGCCCCAGTCGAGGTCGTTGTCGGGCAGCAGGGCCGGCAGCAGCACGCGCACGCCCCGGGCGCGCAGCGTGTCCAGGAGCGCGACCGTGCCGGGTTCACTCCCCACCGAGACGTACGCCGCCACCGCCCGGGCTCGCGCCAACTCGGGCAGCTCCAGCGCCCGCCCGGCCAGCGCGGCCGACGATTCCCGCAGGTCACCCGCCGTCAACCTGCTTCTCACCGCGAGGATCTCGCGCCGCAAACTCCGCTTGTCAGGCTCGCCCGGACGTGCGATAGGCCTCAATGGTTGCTCCCGTACTGTTGCAATACGCTCATATGAGCGTCTATGAACCGGAGCCGCAGATTCCATCCAAAGGCACCGGTTAGGGTGGCGGACATGACTCAGTCGCACCCTCGGATCAGCAAGGCTGTCATTCCCGCAGCAGGCCTCGGCACCCGGTTTCTGCCGGCCACCAAAGCCACTCCCAAGGAGATGCTGCCGGTCGTGGACAAGCCCGCGATCCAGTACGTGGTCGAGGAGGCCGTCGCGGCGGGTCTCGACGACGTCCTCATGGTGACGGGCCGTAACAAGCGCCCCCTCGAGGACCACTTCGACCGCAACTACGAGCTGGAATCCGCCCTGCAGAAGAAGGGCGACGCCAGCCGTCTCGCCAAGGTGCAGGAGTCCAGCGACCTCGCGACCATGCACTACGTGCGCCAGGGCGACCCCAGGGGCCTCGGCCACGCCGTCCTGTGCGCCGCCCCGCACGTGGGGGAGGAGCCCTTCGCGGTCCTCCTCGGCGACGACCTCATCGACCCCCGCGACCCGCTGCTGCGGCGCATGGTCGAGGTCCAGGAGCAGCGCGGCGGCAGCGTCATCGCCCTCATGGAGGTCGCCCCCGAGCAGATCCACCTCTACGGCTGCGCCGCCGTGGAGACCACCGAGGACAGCGACGTCGTCCGGATCAGCGGTCTCGTCGAGAAGCCCGAGCCGGCCGACGCCCCGTCCAACTACGCCATCATCGGCCGCTACGTCCTCGACCCGCACATCTTCGGGATACTGCGCCGGACCGAGCCGGGCCGCGGCGGCGAGATCCAGCTCACCGACGCCCTCCAGCAGCTCGCCGAGGACGAGAAGATCGGCGGCCCCGTGCACGGCGTCGTCTTCAAGGGCCGCCGCTATGACACCGGCGACCGCGGGGACTACCTGCGTGCCATTGTCCGACTCGCATGCGAACGTGAAGACCTGGGCCCGGACTTCCGGACCTGGCTTCGCAGTTACGTAGCCGAGGAGATGTAGCACGTTGAGCAGCGCCGCGCCCCGCGTCACCGGCCAGGACCACTCGGGCCCCGACCACCTGTGGTCGGTGGACGAGCACCTGGAGGACATCCTCGCCACCGTCCGGCCCCTGGAACCCATCGAGCTGAACCTGCTCGACGCCCAGGGCTGCGCCCTCGTCGAGGACATCACGGTGCCGGTGTCCCTGCCGCCCTTCGACAACAGCGCGATGGACGGCTACGCGGTACGGGTCGCGGACGTGGCGGGCGCGAGCGAGGAGTTCCCGGCGGCCCTGGAGGTCGTCGGGGACGTCGCCGCGGGCCAGGCCGAACTGCTCCCCGTGGGCCCCGGCCAGGCCGCCCGCATCATGACCGGCGCCCCGCTGCCGCCCGGCGCCGAGACGGTCGTGCCCGTCGAGTGGACCGACGGCGGGCTCGGCGAGGGCCCGGTGCACGGCATGCGCGCCCGCAGCCTGGGCCCCGAGGGCGCCATGGGGCACGTGCACGTGTACCGCCCGGCCGAGGCTCGCGCGCACGTACGCGCGAAGGGCAGCGACGTGAAGGCCGGTGACCGCGCCCTGGAGGCCGGCGCGATCCTCGGCCCGCCCCAGATCGCCCTGCTCGCCGCGATCGGCCGCGGCACCGTCCGCGTACGCCCGCGCCCGCGCGTGGTGGTGGTCTCCACCGGCAGCGAACTCGTCCAGCCGGACACGGACCTGGGCACCGGCCAGATCTACGACTCCAACAGCTTCGCCCTCACCGCCGCCGCCCGCGACGCCGGCGCCATCGCCTACCGCGTGGGCGCCGTCGCCGACGACGCCGAGATCCTGCGCTCCACCATCGAGGACCAGCTGGTCCGCGCCGACCTGATGGTCACCACGGGCGGCGTGAGCGTCGGGGCGTACGACGTCGTCAAGGAGGCCCTCTCCCACGTCGGCGACGAGGACGAGGCCGGCAGCGGCATCGACTTCCGCAAGCTCGCCATGCAGCCCGGCAAGCCCCAGGGCTTCGGCTCCATCGGCCCCGACCACACCCCGCTGCTGGCCCTGCCCGGCAACCCGGTCTCGTCGTACGTCTCCTTCGAACTGTTCGTCCGCCCCGCGATCCGCACCCTCATGGGGCTGAAGGACGTCCACCGCCCCACGGTGCGGGCGACCCTGACGGCCGACCGGGCGTTGACCTCCCCGAAGGGCCGCCGCCAGTTCCTGCGCGGCACGTACGCCGACGGCAAGGTCACCCCGGTGGGCGGCGCCGGATCCCATCTGATCGCGGCCCTCGCCCACGCGGACGCCCTGATCGCCGTCCCCGAGGACACCGTCTCCGTCGAGCCCGGCACCGAGGTCGAGGTGGTCCTGCTCGGCTGAGAGGCGCTGGTTGGGGGTACCGTGTCGCGCACAACAGGCCCGTGCGCCGCACCGCGACGGGCCCGGACCGGGAGCGCCACACAGCATGAGCACGCAGGACCCACCCCCGTACGAGGGCCGTACGCCGGATCGGCTGACGCACATCGACGAGGCGGGCGCCGCCCGCATGGTCGACGTGTCGGAGAAGGACGTGACCGCGCGCACCGCCCGCGCCAGCGGACGCGTTCTGGTCTCGCCCCGCGTGATCGAGTTGCTGCGCGGCGAGGGCGTCCCCAAGGGCGACGCCCTCGCGACCGCGCGGATCGCCGGGATCATGGGCGCCAAACGCACCCCCGATCTGATCCCGCTCTGCCACCCGTTGTCGGTGTCCGGTGTGAAACTGGACCTGTCGGTCGCGGACGACGCCGTGGAGATCCTGGCCACCGTGAGGACGACGGACCGCACGGGTGTCGAGATGGAAGCCCTCACCGCGGTCTCCGTCGCCGCGCTCACCGTGATCGACATGGTCAAGGCGGTCGACAAGGGAGCGGTCATCACGGACGTACGGGTGGAGGAGAAGACGGGCGGCAAGTCGGGCGACTGGAGCCGGGCATGACCTATCGCGCTCTCGTCGTCACGGCCTCGAACCGGGCCGCCGCCGGGATCTACGAGGACAAGGGCGGCCCGCTGATCTCGGACGGCCTGAAGGGCTTCGGCTTCGAGGTCGACGGCCCCCAGGTCGTCCCTGACGGGGACCCGGTGGAGGCCGCCCTGCGCGCCGGCGTGGACGCCGGCTACGACGTCATCGTCACCACCGGCGGCACGGGCATCTCGCCCACCGACCGCACCCCCGAGGCCACCCGCCGCGTGATCGACCACGAGGTGCCGGGCATCGCCGAGGCGATCAGGGCGTTCGGCCGGGAGAAGGTGCCCACCGCGGCGCTCTCCCGGGGCCTGGCCGGAGTGGCGGGCGGGACACTGATCGTGAATCTGCCCGGCTCCAGCGGCGGCGTGAAGGACGGCCTCGCCGTCCTGGAGCCGCTGCTCGTGCATGCCGTCGAACAGCTCAGGGGCGGCGACCATCCCGGACCGGGCAGCGGGGGTGCGAGCTGAACAGCCCCTCGTGGCCCGTGGAGCTGGTGGACGGCGACATCGTCCTTCGGCCGATAAAGCTGCGCGACCAGCGGGCGTGGCGCGAGGTCAACCGGCGCAACCGCGACTGGCTGCGCCCCTGGGAGGCGACGATCCCGCCGCCCACGCCCGGTGGGCCGATGGCACACCGTCCGACCTTCCGCCAGATGGTCCGCCATCTGAGGTCGGAGGCGAACGCGGGCCGGATGCTGCCCTTCGTCATCGAGTACGAGGGGCGGCTGGTCGGGCAGTTGACGGTCGCCGGGATCACCTGGGGCTCGATGTGCTCGGGGCACGTCGGCTACTGGGTGGACGAGTCGGTGGCCGGCCGCGGGGTGATGCCGACGGCGGTGGCGCTCGTCGTCGACCACTGTTTCCGGGCTGTCGGGCTGCATCGCGTCGAGGTGTGCATTCGCCCGGAGAACGGGCCCAGCCGCCGGGTCGTGGAAAAACTCGGATTCCGTGAGGAGGGTCTGCGGCCGCGCTATCTCCACATCGACGGGGCCTGGCGGGACCATCTCGTCTTCGCGCTCACGGCGGAAGAGGTCCCGGACGGGCTGCTGAGACGCTGGCACCGGGCACGAACGCAGAGCAATCCGGGAATGCGGCACCACCCCGGAAATTGAATAAGTGTTCGAAATTGATCGGTCGGTGACCGTCTCGGGCAATGAATTCCCGGCCTGGGCGGTCTGCTGATCGCATCGGTCACAAGAAAAGTTCGAAATATCAGCCAGATCGTGCGACACACCGGCTCAATTGGCAGATGGCCTCACGCAAACCCCTCTACGGTGTGAGGCGTGAGCAGCAGCGGCCTCATCTACGCAGTCATTGTCGGGGCCTGGGCCGCCTACTTGGTGCCGATGTGGCTCCGTAGGCAGGACGAGCTGAACGAGGCCCGTCCGACGGAACGCTTCAGCACCGCCATCCGGCTGCTGTCCGGACGGGCGGGAATGGAGCGCCGGTACGCCAAGGACCTGCGGGCCCGCTTCGCCGACGAGGGGGAGCAGGGCGCCGACGACCTGGACGCCGTCACCGACTCGGTGGACGTCCGGGCCTTCGCCGTGTCCAAGACCCGTCCGCAGACCCAGGCACCCGTCCCGTCGCCCGTCCCCGAGCAGCCGGCCCGCCCGGCGGCGCCCGAACCCCCGGCCCGCCCGTCGCCCGCACCCCACGCGGCGCGTACCGGGCGTCCCCGGGAGCGGGTCTCCGCCGCCCGGCGCGGCGCCTCGGCGCAGGCGGACCAGGCGGCCGCGGCGCGGGCCCGGCGCTCGAAGGTGCTCGCGCGCCGCCGGCGCACCACCATCATGCTGTTCCTCGCCTTCACCCTCGGCGCGGTCGTCGCCGCCGTGGGAGGACTCGCCTTCCTGTGGGCACCCGGCGTGCCCGCGGTCATGCTCAGCGTCTACATCGCCTACCTCCGCTCCCAGGAGCGGCGCCGCTTCACCTACCAGATGGACCGCCGCATGGCCGAGGCCGCGGCCCAGCGCCTGCGGGAGCGCCAGCGCCAGCCCCGCCGGCGTGCCCTCACCGACGAGGAGATCGACGAACCGGAGGAGGGACCAGGGCCGGCGACCGAGCCCGGTCTGTCGGCCCTCGCGGCGGACCGGCGCGCCCTCGTCGAGCAGACCGACCACGCGGAGTGGGTCGACCAGCAGCGCGAGCGGCAGCGGCGGCCCGGTCAGGGCGGCGACAGCTGGGAGCCGGTGCCGGTGCCCCTGCCGACGTACGTGACGGCTCCGGTGGCCCCGCGGGCCACCAGTGACGTCGACCTCGGCGCCCCCGACACCTGGAGCTCGGCCAGGTCGAGCACCGTCGCCCCGAACGAGGACGACGACTCCGCTGCCGCCGACCACCCGGGCGAGCCGGCGCACCCCGCCCAGGAGGAGGCGGGCGACGGCGACGGCGACGGCCGCACCGACGCTCGCCGCGCTGCCTCCGCCCGGCGGGCCCGGGAGCGCGGCCGCACCCCCCTCTTCGATCAGTACGAGGACGGCGAGCGCCCCCGGGCCGCCAACGAGTAGGGCCACGAAGCCGCAGGTGACCGGCGCTCTGGAACGGATTTCCAAGCAGGCCGATCGGGGTGCTAAAGTTTCACTCGTTGCAAGGGCCTGTGGCGCAGTCCGGTAGCGCACCTCGTTCGCATCGAGGGGGCCAGGGGTTCAAATCCCCTCAGGTCCACGCAGCTCAGAGCCCCGGTCGGGATTCCCGACCGGGGCTCTGACGTGTGTTCAGTGCCACAGGGCGTTTCGCGGATCTTCGGCCGCCCGGGGGGACAAGCGCCCCGGGCGCGGCTGCCGCTGAGCCCTTGTCAGCCGGGTGGATCAGAGCCGCTTCGCGAAGCAGCGGCTCGCGTCGTGGAAGCGGTAGTAGCCGAACTTGGCGCACGGCTCGTAGCCGCTGGACGTGTACAGGGCTATGGCCTCCGGCTGCTTGGTGCCGGTCTCCAGGACCATGCGGACGCGGCCCGCCGCGCGGGCGTCCTCCTCCAGGGCGGCCAGGATGCGGCGGGCCAGCCCCCGGCCCCGCATGCCGTCGATCACGTACATGCGCTTGAGCTCGGCGTCGCCGTCGAGGTTGCCCTCGTCGTTGGCGTCCTGGGCGCGCCAGCCGCCCGAGGCGACGGGGGTGTCGTGCTCGTCGTACGCGATCAGGTAGACGCCGTTCGGCGGGGCGAAGTCCGCGGCGGCCAGGGGCGTGGCGTCGCCGTCGTCCCCGTAGCGGACGGCGTACTCGGCCTGGACCTGGTCGTTCAGCTTCATGGCGTCGGGGTGGTCGAAGGAGACCCGGCGTATGTGCATGGCCGCTACCGTATGCGATCCGGAACTGGACCTCGTCCAACGTGCCGGTATCGTGCCGGGGTGCTCACTGTGACCTCTGTGAATGTGAACGGGCTGCGTGCCGCCGCGAAGAAGGGTTTCGTGGAGTGGCTCGCACAGACCGAAGCCGACGTGCTGTGCCTCCAGGAGGTGCGCGCCGAGCCGGAGCAGCTGCCCGGGCACGTCCGGGAGCCCGAGGGGTGGCACGTGGTGCACGCGCCGGCCGCCGCCAAGGGACGGGCCGGGGTGTCCCTGTACAGCCGCCGCGAGCCCGACCGGGTGCGAATCGGGTTCGGCTCGGAAGAGTTCGACGGCAGCGGGCGGTACGTGGAGATCGATCTGCCGGGGGTCACCGTCGCCTCCCTCTACCTGCCCTCCGGCGAGGTCGGCACCGAGCGGCAGGACGAGAAGGAACGCTTCATGGGCGAGTTCCTCGCCTACCTGAAGGGGCTGCGCGAGCGTGCCGCCGCCGAGGGCCGGGAGGTGCTGGTCTGCGGCGACTGGAACATCGCCCACCAGCGGGCCGACCTGAAGAACTGGCGCGGCAACCAGAAGAGCTCCGGGTTCCTGCCGGAGGAGCGGGAGTGGCTGACCCGGGTCCTCACTCCCGAGGACGGCGGCTACACCGACGTCGTCCGCGCGCTCCACCCGGACACGGAGGGGCCGTACTCGTGGTGGTCGTACCGGGGGCGGGCCTTCGAGCGGGATACGGGTTGGAGGATCGATCTCGCGGTCGCGACCCCCGGGCTTGCGGAGAGGGCGGTCAAGGCGTTTGTGGAGCGGGCCGCCAGCCATGACAAGCGGTGGTCGGACCACGCGCCGGTGACCGTCGTCTACGACCGCTAGGGCTTCCGCATCCTCCGGTCCAGCGCCAGGGACAGTTCCGCCTCCACCACGCTGCGGGCCAGCGGGCGCAGGCGGGGCAGGTCCTGCGCGGAGGCGTGCCGAAGGACCAGGTCCGCGAAGAGGTTGGCCAGGGCGTCCGCGTGGGCCCGGACCTGCTTGGCCGCGCCGAGGACCTCCGCGAGGGGGATGCCCTCGCGGACCAGGGCCGCGGAGACGTCCAGGAGGCGGCGGCTGATGTGGACGATCTCCTCTCCGTCGGTGCCGAGGTAGCCGAGTTCCATCGCGGCGGCGAGGTTCTCCGGAGTGGCCTCGCCGGCGAAGTGGTCGGCGAGTTCCTCGGGGGTGAGGTGGACCGGCTCCTCCTCGGTGGGGCCGCCGACGCCGAGCAGGTCGCCGACGTCGCGGCCGTGGTCGAAGGCCTCCGCCAGTTCCGCGATGCCGCTGAGGGTGTGGCCGCGTTCCAGGAGGGCCGTGATCGTGCGCAGCCGGGCCAGGTGCTGGTCGTCGTACCAGGCGATGCGGCCCTCGCGGCGGGGTGGCGGGATCAGTTTGCGTTCGCGGTAGAAGCGCAGGGTGCGCACCGTGATCCCGGCGAGGCGGGCCAGCTCTTCCATGCGGTATTCACGCTTCTCGGCCACCTGGGCACCTTAAGGCGTACCAGGGGTAACTTTCCTCGCCCCGCCCCCTACCCATCAGTACGCCGCTGCCCTACGCTCCCATTGCGCCAGTGTTCACTGGCATGGTTCTCGTGGTGGTGTGGAGGTGTCGGCATGGGCGAGCGCGAACACGAGCATGTGCGGGTCGCGGTGGTCGGGTCCGGGTTCGGCGGACTGGGGGCCGCCGTGCGGCTGCGCCGCGAGGGCGTGACCGACTTCGTCGTCCTGGAGCGGGCGAGCAGTGTCGGCGGGACCTGGCGGGACAACAGCTACCCGGGGTGCCGGTGTGACGTGCCGTCCCATCTGTACTCGTTCTCCTTCGCGCCCAACCCCGACTGGCCGCGCGCCTTCTCGGGGCAGGAGCACATCCGCGCCTACCTGGAGCACGTGACGGACGTGTTCCGGCTGCGCCCGCACATCCGCTTCGACTCGGAGGTGAAGCGGATGAGCTGGAACGCCGAACGGCTGTGCTGGGACATCGAGACCAGCAGCGGGAGCCTGTCGGCGGACCTGGTCGTGTCGGCGACCGGGCCGCTGTCGGACCCGAAGATCCCGGACATTCCGGGGCTGGACTCCTTCCCGGGCGAGGTCTTCCACTCGGCCCGCTGGGACCACGACTGCGACCTGCGCGGCAAGCGCGTCGCCATGGTGGGGACCGGGGCCTCGGCCGCCCAGATCGTGCCCGCCATCCAGCCCGAGGTCTCGCGCCTGACCCTGTTCCAGCGCACGCCGCCCTGGGTGATGCCCCGCGTCGACCGGAACATCAGCGGCGCCGAGCGGTGGCTGCACCGGCAGCTGCCCTTCACCTCGCAGCTCAGGCGCGGACTGCTGTGGGGCATCCGGGAGTTGCAGGTCCAGGCGTTCACCAAGCATCCCAAGCAGCTCGGTCTGGTCGAGGAGCTGGCGCGGCGCACCATGGCCCGTTCGGTCAAGGACCCGGCGCTGCGGGCGAAACTGACCCCGGACTACCGCATCGGCTGCAAGCGGATCCTGCTGTCCAGCGACTACTACCCCGCGCTCGCGCAGCCCAACGTGGACGTGGTCGCGAGCGGGCTCGCCGAGGTCCGCGGGTCCACCCTGGTCGCCGCCGACGGCAGCGAGGCGGAGGTGGACGCGATCGTCTTCGGCACCGGCTTCCACGTCACCGACATGCCCATCGCCGAGCGGGTCGTGGGCGCCGACGGGCGGACCCTCGCCGAGACCTGGAAGGGCGGCATGGAGGCCCTGCGCGGCGCCTCCGCGGCCGGCTTCCCCAACTGGATGACGATCATCGGGCCCAACACCGGCCTCGGGAACTCCTCGATGATCCTGATGATCGAGTCCCAGCTGAACTACCTGGCCGACTACGTCCGTCAACTCGACGTGCTCGGCGGCAGGGTGGCCCTGGACGCCCGCCCGGACGCGGTGCGCTCCTGGAACCACCGGGTGCAGGAGCGGATGCGGCGCACGGTGTGGAACACCGGCGGCTGCACCAGCTGGTACCTCGACGCGAGCGGCCGCAACACCACCATCTGGCCCGGCACGACCGGCGAGTTCCGGCGCGCCACGCGGCGCGTCGACCTCGCGGAGTACGACGTCCTGCGGGCTCCCGCGGCGAGGAAGGGCACCGCGCAGGAGAAGGCCGGGGTGGAAGCGTGAGCCGCCTTCTGCGCGTCGACTCCGGCCCCTACGCCCCGCCCGCCCCGGCACGCGAACTGACCGCCGTCTCCGCCGACGGCGCCCGGCTGCACGTCGAGGTCCACGGGCCCGAGCACGCCCCTGCCGTCGTCCTCGCCCACGGCTGGACCTGCTCCACCGCCTTCTGGGCCGCGCAGCTCCGTGACCTGGCCGCCGACCACCGGGTCATCGCCTACGACCAGCGCGGTCACGGGCGCAGTCCCGCGAGCCCGGCGTGCAGCGCGGACGCGCTCGCCGACGATCTGGAAGCCGTCCTCGAAGCCACCCTCGCGCCCGGCGAACAGGCCGTGATCGCCGGACATTCCATGGGCGGGATGACCATCATGGCCGCCTCCGGGAGGGCCGCCTTCCGGGCGCACGCTGCCGCCGTCCTGCTGTGCAGCACGGGCAGTTCGCAGCTGGTCGCGGCCTCCACCGTCGTTCCGCTGCGGCCGGGGCGGGCGCGGACCTGGCTGACCCGGCGGATCCTCGGCAGCCGTGCCCCGCTCGGGCCGGTCACGCCGCTGGCCCGCCGGATCCTCAAGTACGGGACGATGGGCCCCGCTTCGGCCCCGGACATGATCGAGGCGTGTGCCCGGATCGTGCACGCCTGCCCCCGCAAGGTCCGCCACTCCTGGTCGCAGGTGCTGGATCTGCTCGATCTCGACCACGGCGTGCGGCGACTGGAGGTGCCCACGGCCGTGATCGTCGGTACGGCGGACCGGCTGACGCCGCCGGTGCAGGCCCGGGCCCTGGGCGCCGCGCTGCCGCACTGCACCGGCGTCGTCGAACTGCCCGGCATCGGACACATGACGCCCGTCGAGGCGCCCCAGCTGGTCACCGGAACCATCCGGGACCTCGTCCGCACACACATCCGGGTCGTATCCGAGGAGAGCGCATGAGCAGGGTGAGCCTCGAAGGCAAGGTCGCCGTGGTGACCGGGGCGGCGCGCGGCGTCGGGGAGTTGCTGGCCCGCAAGCTCTCCGCGCGCGGGGTGCGGGTGGCGCTGGTCGGCCTGGAACCGGACGCGCTGAAGCAGGTCTCCGGACGGCTGCACAGCGACAGCGACCACTGGCACGCCGACGTCACCGACCACGAGGCGATGGCCCGTGTCGCGGCCGAGGTCAAGGAACGCTTCGGCCGGGTCGACATCGTCGTCGCCAACGCCGGTGTCGCCACCGGCGGGCCGTTCGCCGACTCCGACCCGGAGTCCTGGCGGCGGGTGATCGAGGTCAACCTGATCGGCTCGGCGGTGACCGCCCGCGCCTTCCTGCCGCTGCTGACGGAGAGCCGGGGCTATCTGCTCCAGATCGCCTCCCTCGCCGCGATCACCCCGGCACCGATGATGACCGCGTACTGCGCGTCCAAGTCGGGGGTCGAGGCGTACGCGCACAGCCTGCGGGCCGAGGTCGGGCACCGGGGCGTGAAGGTGGGGGTCGGGTATCTGTCGTGGACCGACACCGACATGGTGCGCGGGGCCGACCAGGACGACGTCATGCGGGAGTTGAGGCAGCGGCTGCCCTGGCCGTCCAACAAGACCTACCCTCTCGGTCCTGCCGTGGACCGGCTGGTGGAGGGGATCGAGCGCCGGTCGAGCCATGTGTACGGGCAGTGGTGGCTGCGGGGGATGCAGGGTGTGCGCGGTTATCTGCCCGCGGTCATCGGGACGGTGGGGCAGCGCGAGATGCGGCGCTTCTCGGACCGGCTGACCGGCATGCGCACGGGCCTGGTCGGGGCCGGTGGGGCGGCCGACGAGCAGCAGCGGAACACGCTCCGTAAGTGATCGACATGCGCAGCGTCACGGCTCGTGTGAATCTGATCGAGCCAGATTCCCTCACCCCCAACGGGAGTGAACCCACATGGGTATGAAGGACCAGTTCCAGGAGAAGTCCGAGCAGTGGCAGAACCAGGCTCGCCAGAAGGCGGACCAGGCTCGCGAGCAGGTGCCGGGCCGCGACCGCCGGCGCGACGAGGACATGGACCCCTCGCAGCCGCAGCGTGACCGTGAGCGCTCGCAGCCGCAGCGCGAGCGTGAGCGCGAGCAGGAGGACCGCTTCGACCAGGACTTCGACGCCTGACGTCGCGTGCCGAGCGGACTGGGGCGTCCCCGTGCGGGACGCCCCATTCCCGTGGGCGAGCCAGGGCCTTCACGTCCTGGGCGGCAGCTTCGGGCGGGAGCGATCCGGTACGTCGCTGTAGGTCGGTGGCGTCGCCGGCGGGTTGGTCTCCAGCAGCCCGAGCGCCAGTTCCACCGCGTCGGCCAGCTGGGCGTGCCGCCCCTCGGCCCAGTCCAGCGGGGTGCGCAGGACGTCGATGTCGGGGGAGACGCCCTTGTTCTCCACCGACCAGCCGTAGGCGTCGAACCAGGCCGCGTTCATCGGCACCGTGATCACCGTGCCGTCGCCCAGCTCGTGCCGGCCGGTCATGCCGACCACCCCGCCCCAGGTGCGCTGCCCCACGACCGGGCCGAGCTTCAGCAGCCTGAACGCGGCGGTGATCATGTCTCCGTCCGAGGAGGTCGCCTCGTCCGCCAGGGCCACCACCGGGCCGCGCGGCGCGTTCGAGGTGTACGACACCGCCTGGGCGTCGCGGGTCAGGTCCCAGCCGAGGACGGTCCGGCTCAGCGTCTCGACGACCAGCTCGCTGATGTGGCCGCCCGCGTTGCCGCGCACGTCCACGATGAGCGCCGGGCGGGACACCTCCATGCGCAGGTCGCGGTTGAACTGCGCCCAGCCCGAGCCGCCCATGTCCGGGATGTGCAGATAGCCGCAGCGTCCGCCGCTCAACCCGCGTACCACCGCCCGGCGTTTGGCCACCCAGTCCTGGTAGCGCAGCGGCCGCTCGTCGACGAGCGGGACGACCGCGACCCGCCGGGGCGGGCCCTCGCCCTCCGCGGGGCGGAAGGTCAGCTCCACCGTCGTGCCGCCCGCACCGGCCAGCAGCGGATACGGGCCCGCGTCCGGATGCACCGGGCGGCCGTCGACATGGGTGAGGAGCGCGCCCTCCCGGATGCCGGTGCCGGCCAGCGGGGAGCGGGCCTTGGAGTCGGAGGAGTCACCGGGCAGGATCCGTCTGACGGCCCAGCCGCCGTCCCGGCGTACGAAGTTGGCGCCCAGCAGGCCCTGCCGGCGCTGGTAGTGCGCGGGGCCCTCGTTGCGTCGGGCGGCGGTGACATAGGCGTGGGAGGTGCCGAGTTCGCCGAGCACCTCACGCAGCAGGTCGGCGAACTCGTCGGGGGAGGCGACCCGTTCGACCAGCGGGCGGTACTGGTCCAGCACCGCGTCCCAGTCGATGCCGCACATGCCCGGGTCCCAGAAGTAGGCCCGGATCAGCCGCCCGGCCTCCTCGTACGACTGCCGCCACTCCGCCGCCGGGTCGGCCACGTGCAGGATGCGCCGCGCGTCGATCCACACCGTGGAATCGCTGTCACCCGGTTCGACGGCCGGTACCGCGCGCAGTTCGCCCTCGTCGACGATCACCAGCCGGGTGCCGTCGCCGCTGACCGCGAACCAGTCGAGGTGCTGGGCGAGTTCGGACCTCTTGGCCTTGGTGATGCCGAAGTGCTCCAGGGTCGGCCGTCCGCTGGTGTCGTCCGGGTTGGCGAACGTCTCGCCGAGGGCGCCCGAGATCGGCCAGCGCAGCCATACCAGTCCGCCGCCGGCCACCGGGTAGAGCGCCGAGTACTTGGAGGCGGCCACCGGGAACGGCGTGACCCGGCTCTCCAGCCCTTCGGCCTCGACGGTCACGGCCCCGTTGTCCCCGTTGTCGTCGTCCTCCACCGGGTCGAGGCCCCCGGCGGCCGGACGGCCCTCCGGGTTCACCGCGAACGGGGAGGGCGTCGCGGAGGACAGCGGCACCAGGTACGGGCGGCAGCCCAGCGGGAAGGACAGGTCCCCGGTGTGCACGTCGTAGACCGGGTCGAAGCCGCGCCAGGACAGGAAGGCGAGATAGCGGCCGTCGCGGGTGAAGACCGGGTTCTCGTCCTCGAAGCGGCCGTCGGTGACGTCGACGATGTACGTGTCCGAGATGCGGGCCATCTTGATCTGGCGCAGGGCCCGCCCGATGCCCGGGTGCGACCAGGTGAGCCACGCCCCGTCCGGCGAGAACGCGAGGTCGCGCACGGGCCCGTTGACCGACCGGATCAGCTCGGTGACCTCGCCGTCGGAGTCCTCCGCGACGTCGAGGAGGAGGAGCCGGCCGTCGTGCGAGGCGACCGCCAGCCGCTCGCCCTCCGGGTCCGCAACCAGCTCGTGCACCCGGCCCAGCGCACCGGGGGCCAGGCGCCGGGGCGCACGGTCGCCGCTCGCCCGGGGCAGGGAGGCGATCTCGACGGCGTCCTCGCCCTCGGCGTCCGTCACATACGCCACCCGTCCGCTGCCGCCGAGCATCTCCGGCAGCCGTACCCGAACGCCCGGGGTGTCGGTGAGGGCGCGGGCCGGGCCATCCCGGTGGGTCAGCCAGTACAGGCTGCCGCGCACGACGACGGCGCTCGCCCGCCCGGTCTCGTCGACCGAGAGCCCGTCGACGTGCCGGGACGCCGCCACCGGGTAGGGGCGACGGCCCGCGCGCGGCCCGCTCAGCCGTACGTCCAGCCGACGCGGCTCGGAGTCCGGGGACAGGTCGTCGACCAGCCACAGGTCGCCCCCGCACTGGTACACCACCCGGGTGCCGTCGCTCGCGGCGTGCCGGGCGTAGAAGACGTCGTGGTCGGTGTGCCGGCGCAGGCCGGAGCCGTCGTGGGCGCAGGAGTAGAGGTTGCCGACGCCCTCGTGGTCGGAGAGGAACGCGATGCGGCCGCCGACGAACATCGGGGAGTGCAGATGGCCGCCCAGGCCCTCCAGCAGCCGTTCGCCGTGCAGCCAGAGCCTGCCCGTGGCCCCGCCGCGGTAGCGCTTCCAGGAGGCCGGCTCGTGCGGCGGGGTGCCGGTCAGCAGCAGGGACCTGCGCTCCCCGTCCACGTCGGCGACCTGGATGTCGGAGACCGGCCCCCAGGGCAGTTTGCGGCCCGGGTCGCCGCCGGGGGAGACCTTGTAGGCCCAGGTGTAGAAGGAGAAGGGCTCGCCGTGCGAGGCCACGGCCAGGATCTCCCCCTCCGGGGTCCAGCCGCAGACCCGGGTGTCGGCGCTGCCCCAGTGGCTCACCTGGCGGCCCGGGCCGCCGTCCACCGGGACGACGTGGACCTCGGGCACCAGGGTGCGCCAGCTGGTGTAGGCGAGGTGGCGGCCGTCGGGCGAGAAGCGCGGGTGGCCGGCCTTGGTGCGGTCGACGGTGAGCCGCCAGGCCCGGCCGGGGGCGTCGAGCGGGGCGAGCCAGAGGTCGTCCTCGGCCACGAAGCACAGCAGGTCGTCATGGAGGTGCGGCAGACGCAGATAGGTCACCACCTCATGCTTTGCCGGGGGACGTACCGGGGCAACTCAGCGCACCACGCGACCGGTGAGCCAGCACACGTACGAAACGGTTTCGTTTTCATAGGGGGTGCGCTACATTCGTGACGTACGAAACCGCGCCGTTCGGAGCAGGAAGGCGGAAGAGATGGCTGAGGTCGCCGCCGCGCGTCGCAGTCGGATCACCCCCGAGCGTGAGGCCGAGCTCTACACGGCCGTGCTCGACCTGCTCCGCGAAGTCGGCTACGACGCCCTCACCATGGACGCCGTGGCCGCCCGCACCCGCTCCAGCAAGGCCACCCTCTACCGCCAGTGGGGCGGCAAGGCCCAGCTGGTCGTCAAGGCGCTCCGGCACAACAAGCCGGTGAAGAGCCTCGACGCGGTCGACACCGGCTCGCTGCGCGGCGACTTCCACGCCCTCATGGAGCGCGCGGACGACGCCGAGATGGAGCAGAGCGGCGCGCTGATGCGTGGCCTGGCCACGGCGATGCATGCCAATCCGGACCTCCACCGCGAGTTCAGGAGCCAGATCATCGAGCCGGAGATCGCGGACTCGCGCCGTGTCCTCCAGCGCGCCGTCGACCGGGGCGAGGTCCGTCCGGACTGCCCCGCGCTGGACTTCGTGGTGCACATGATGCTCGGCGCCTTCGTCACCTGCGCGGTCCTGGAGGACAAGCCGCCGACGGCGGCCTTCCTCACCTCGTACATCGACGCCGTGGTCCTCCCCGCCCTCGGCGTGCCCACCGAGTAGTCCCCCTCAGCCAGCCCCTACCTGACGTATCCGCTCATGTCGTCGGGCCGATCACCCCTGCCCTGAACACCCCACGACTGACCGGGAGTACGCCCTCGTGGCCACTTTCCTCTACAAACTCGGCCGGCTCTCGTTCCGGCGGCGGCACCTCGTCGCCCTGATATGGGTGGCCCTGCTGACCCTCGCCGGTGTCGGCGCGGCCGGCGCCCCCGCCGCGGGCAACGGCTCGTTCTCCATCCCCGGCACCGAGGCCCAGAAGGCCTTCGACCTGCTGGAGCAGCGCTTCCCCGGCACCAGTGCCGACGGGGCCACCGCCCGTGTCGTCTTCAAGGCGCCGAGCGGCGAGAAGATGACCGACCCGGGCAACAAGGCGACGGTCCAGGAGACGGTGAAGGAGCTGTCCGACGGCTCCGAGGTCGTCCGCGTCACCGACCCGTACCAGGCGAAGGCCGTCAGCAAGGACGGCACCATCGCCTACGCGCAGGTGTCGTACAAGGTCTCCGGCATGGAGCTGGACGACGCGGCGAAGGACGCCCTCAAGGACAGCGCGCAGGACGCGCGCGAGGCCGGGCTGACCGTCGAGATCGGCGGTGACGCGCTCCAGGCCGTTCCGCACACCGGCTCCAGCGAGATCATCGGCATCGCGGTCGCCGCGGTCGTCCTGGTCATCACCTTCGGCTCGCTCGTCGCGGCCGGACTGCCGCTGCTGACGGCGCTCATCGGCGTGGGCATCGGCGTCTCCGCGATCACCGGCCTGGCCAGTGCGCTGGACCTGGGCACGACCACCTCCACCCTCGCGATGATGATCGGCCTGGCCGTCGGCATCGACTACGCGCTGTTCATCGTCTCCCGCTACCGCGCCGAACTGGCCGAGGGCCGCGAGCGCGAGGAAGCGGCGGGCCGGGCCGTCGGCACGGCGGGCTCCGCGGTGGTCTTCGCCGGTCTGACCGTGGTGATCGCGCTGGTGGGCCTGTCCGTCGTCAACATCCCGATGCTGACGAAGATGGGCATCGCGGCGGCCAGCACGGTGGCCATCGCGGTGCTGATCGCCCTGACGATGATCCCCGCACTGCTCGGATACGCCGGCCGGAAGGTCAGGCCGATGGGGGAGAAGGGCAAGCTCCTCGGCCGCACCTCGAAGACGCCGGGGCGCCCCAACCTGGGCACCCGCTGGGCGAGCTTCGTCGTGCGCCGCCCGCTCGCGGTCCTGCTCCTCGGCGTCATCGGCCTCGGCGCGGCGGCCGTCCCGGCGGCCTCCCTCGAACTGGGCCTGCCCGACGACGGCTCCCAGCCCGTCTCCACCACCCAGCGCCGCGCCTACGACCTGCTGTCCGAGGGCTTCGGGCCGGGCTTCAACGGTCCGCTGCTGGTCGTCGTCGACGCGAAGGACAGCGCCGACCCGAAGGCCGTCTTCGCCGAGACCGGCGACGCGATCAAGGGCCTGAAGGACGTCGTGACGGTCACGCCGGCGCAGCCCAACAAGGCCGGTGACACCGCCACCATCACGGTGATCCCCGGCTCCAAGCCGTCCTCCGTCACGACGGAGAACCTGGTGCACGGCATCCGGGACGCGGGCGCGGACATCAAGGCCGACACGGACGCCGACGTCCTGGTCACCGGCAGCACGGCGATGAACATCGACGTCAGCCAGAAGCTCAACGACGCGCTGGTGCCGTATCTGATCCTGGTCGTCGGTCTGGCCTTCCTCCTGCTGATCGTGGTCTTCCGCTCGATCCTGGTCCCGCTGAAGGCGGCCCTCGGCTTCCTGCTGTCGGTGATGGCGGCCCTCGGCGCGGTCGTCGCGGTCTTCCAGTGGGGCTGGCTGGCGGACCTGATGGGTGTGGAGCAGACCGGGCCGGTCATGTCGATGATGCCGATCTTCATGGTCGGCGTGGTCTTCGGCCTGGCGATGGACTACGAGGTGTTCCTCGTGACCCGGATGCGGGAGGCCTATGTGCACGGTGAGAAGCCGGCGCAGGCCGTGGTCACCGGCTTCCGGCACGGCGCGCGGGTCGTCTCCGCCGCCGCGGTGATCATGATGGCCGTCTTCGCCGGCTTCATCGGCTCGTCCGAGTCGATGGTCAAGATGATCGGCTTCGGCCTCGCGATCGCGGTGTTCTTCGACGCGTTCGTCGTCCGCATGGCCGTCGTCCCGGCCGTCCTGGCCCTCCTCGGCCGCAAGGCCTGGTGGCTGCCCAGGTGGCTCGACCGCGCGCTGCCCAACGTGGACGTGGAGGGCGAGGGCCTGCGCACCGCCTCCGGCGACGACGACGGAGACAGGGAACCGGTCCGCGTCTGACAGCTCGTGCGAGACCGGCCGGTGAGGGCGCCGTGGGGACGGTGCGCCCTCACCGGCTTTCACCCGGCCACGTCGACTTCGGCCCAGACCGTCTTGCACGGGTGCGGACCCGGGGTCACGCCCCAGCGGTCGGCGAGGGCGGCCACGACGAGGAGGCCCCGGCCGCCGGTGGCGTCCGGGGCCGGCCGAATGAGGTGGGGAAGCCGGTCACCGCGCGTGTCCGTGACCTCGATGCGGAGGGTGCCGCCGCCGACGTGGAGCGTCAGCCGGAAGTCCCGGCCGGGGACGCGCCCGTGGGTGGCGGCATTGGCCGCGAGCTCGGCGACGATCTGCTCGGCAGGGCTCAAGGGCAGTCCCCACGTGCGGAGTTGCTCCGTGGCGAGGAGCCGGGCGAGCCGGGCTCCCCGGGGTGTGGGGGAGAGCAGAAGGATGGAGTTGCGGAGGGCGGTCTCCTGGTTCATGTGACTCAGCGTGGCGGAATCCGTGCCCGGTGGTCAGCGGCAGGGCGTGTGCGTACCGCTACTGTCCGCAGCTTGTCTCGTGCTGTCTCGGCTGTCCCGGGCGTTGTACGGGTACGGCTGCGCGATGGAGGTGGGGCATGAACGAGGCTGTCGACGAGGCCGGCTGGGATGTCGAGCCGGGCGACGAGATCGAGCCGCTGGTCCAGGCGGTGGGGAAGCTGCTGAAGGTGTGCCGGGAGGCGGCGGGCATGCGGGTCGCCGAGTTGGGCGAGGTGCTCGGCTACGGCGAGGACATGATTCGGAAGATGGAACGTGGAGCGCGGATTCCCCGGCCGGAGTACCTGGACAGGGCGGACCGGGTGCTGAACGCCCAGGGGCATCTGAGGGCGTTCACGAAGGACATGGAGAGGGCTCGGTATCCGAAGAAGGTGCGGGAGCTGGCGCAGTTGGAGGAACGGGCTGTGGAGATGTTGCTCTACAGCCACCACAACATCCACGGGCTGCTGCAGACGCCGGAGTACGCGAAGGCGCTCTACGAGATGCGGCAACCTGCCCTCTCGGCCGATGTAATCGAGCGGGAGTGCGCCGCACGTATGGCTCGCAAGACGGTCTTCGAGCGGGACCCTGCCCCGGATCTCAGTTTCGTCCAGGAACAGGTGACGCTCGAACGCCCCCTCGGGGGCAAGATGGTGTTGCGCCGCCAACTCGAACACCTGCTGGAGGTGGCCAACTTGCGGAACGTGTCGCTCCAGGTCATGCCGACCGATCGAGAGGAGCACGCAGGAGTACCCGGCCTGATCGAGGTGCTGAAGTTCACTGACGGCACGGCGATCGGACGTTCCGAGGGCGCGTTCAGTGGCCGCCCGGTCTCAAGTCCCCGTGACCTGCGGGTCCTTGAACTGCGCTATGGCATGATCCGGGCGCAGGCTCTCACGCCGCGGGAGTCACAGGCCTTCGTCGAGGAATTGCTGGGGAGACTATGAGCACGTCGGAACTGCACTGGTTCAAGAGCAGCTACAGCAGCAGCAACGAACCAGGCGACTGCGTCGAGGTCGCCCACACCCCCGCCACGATCCACATCCGGGACTCCAAGACCCCGGCGACTCCCCACGTGACGGTCGCCACCGCCACGTGGGAGTCGTTCCTCGGGTACGTCACCGAGTGACGGTCGGTCCGGCCCGGGCTTTCTACGCTGCCTGCGGGTGGAGGACCACCTTCGTGTAGCCCTCGACGCGCTTGTCGAACTTCTCGTACGCCGAAGACGCCTCGTCGAGCGGCAGTTCGTGCGAGACGACGAAGCTGGGCTTCGCGCGATCCTCGATGATCATGTCCCGCAGGTGGCGGTTGTACCGCTTGACGTTGCACTGCCCGGTGCCCAGGCGGATCCCCTTCTCGAAGAGGCGCCCGACGGACACCATCAGCATGCCCTTCTTGGCCTGCTCGTCGGGACCACCCGGGTCGCTCGGGACGTAGAGACCGGGGATGCCGAGCGCGCCCGTCGGGCGGACCGTTTCGACCAGGGAGTTGAGCACGATCGCCGGTTCCTCGCGGTCCTCGCCCTGCGCCTGGGCCTGGTAGCCCACCGCGTCGATGCCCTTGTCGGTCCCCTGGCCGTCGGTCTGCTCCTTGATCTGTTCCGCCGGGTTGCCCTGGGAGAAGTCGATCGGGACCGTGCCGATCTCCTCGGCCTTCTGGAGACGTTCCGCCACCCGGTCGACCACGAACACCTTGCTCGCACCGCGCAGCATCGCGGAGTAGGCGGCCATCAGCCCGACCGGACCGGCGCCGTACACGGCGACCGTGTCACCGGGGCGCACGTCGGCCAGTTCGTTGCCGTGGTAGCCCGTCGGGAAGATGTCCGCGAGCAGGACGAAATCGGTCTCCTTCTCGGTGCCCTCCGGGAGCTTGAGGCAGTTGAAGTCGGCGTACGGAACCCGTACGTACTCCGCCTGCCCTCCGACGAAGGGCCCCATCGCGACGTAGCCGTAGGCGCCGCCGGCGAAGCCCGGGTTCACCGTCAGGCAGAAGCCCGTGAAGCCCGCCGAGCAGTTCTTGCAGAACCCGCAGGCCACGTTGAACGGCATGACCACCCGGTCGCCCTTGCTGAGGCTGGTGACCCCCTCTCCTGTCTCCTCGACGACCCCGAGGTTCTCGTGGCCGAACACGATGCCCGGCTCCGCGGCCGTACGGCCCTCGTACATGTGCAGGTCGGAGCCGCAGATGGCCGTTGACGTGACCCGGACGAGCACATCGTTCGGGTGCTGAATGCGTGGATCCTCCACTTGCTCGATCGCTACCTCGAAGGGCCCCTTGTAGACGACAGCCCTCATGTCAAGCACCTCCGTCTGTGCCGTGGCTCATATACCAGGCTGGTGCATGATGAGACGATTTGCACCTAGAGGAGAAAGGAAGTAGGGCTTTGTCTCGTCGTATCGGAACCCTTCTCGTGGCAGTCTCCGGACTGTCCGGCACCACCTACCCGGTCGGGACCCGCGTGGCCATCCGGGGCACCGGCGGATCCGTCGACGGCTTCGTCGACGGCGACTGGCTGCCGCTCGCCTGGTGGGAGTTCGCCGACGTCCGGCCTGAGGAGGCCACCGGCTGAAACGGCCTCGCGTGCCCGCTACACGTACCGCTAGCGTGCACACCATGACGACAGCCGCCACTGACGCCGATGGCTCCGGAGCTCATCCCCGATTCGCCGAGGCCCTGCGGGAGCTCGGGCTCGGGGACCTCGTGAGCCGCGTACGCCGTTTTCCCGATGCCACTCGTACCGCCTCCGAGGCCGCCGCCGCAGTCGGATGCGAGCTGAGCCAGATCTGCAAGTCGCTGATCTTCGCGGCGGACGGGGTGCCCGTCCTCGTGCTCATGGACGGGTCCTCCAGGGTCGACCTCGAACTCGTTCGCAAGGAGCTCGGCGCGGACAAGGTCACGCGGGCCAAGGTGGACGTCGTGCGGGAGACCACCGGGTACGCCATCGGCGGCGTGCCGCCCTTCGGGCACCGCACCAGAACCCGCGTGCTCGCCGACCGGTCCCTGCTGGAGCACGACGTCGTCTGGGCCGCGGCCGGGACGCCGTACACCGTGTTCCCCATGGCTCCCGCGGACCTCGTCGCCCACGCCGACGGCACCCTGGTGGACGTGCGCGAGCGCCCCGCGTGACCCCTCTGGTCACCGCCGCCGTTCTGCTCGCCGCCGTCACCCACGCCAGCTGGAACGCCATCGCCCACAAGATCACCGACAAGCTCGTCGGCTTCACCCTGATCTCGGGCGGCGGGGTGATCATCGGGCTGGCCCTCGCGCCGTTCGTGGCCTTCCCGGCGGCCGGGGCGTGGCCGTATCTGCTGGCCTCCGCCGCCGTCCACATCGCCTACTACGGCCTGCTGATGAAGTCCTTCCGGCTGGGCGACTTCGGGCAGGCCTACCCCATCGCCCGGGGGACCGCGCCGCTGGTCGTGACCCTGCTCGCCGCCCTCTTCGCACACGAGGTGCCCGACGGGTGGGCCGCCGCCGGGATCGCCCTGTCCTGCGCGGGGCTGACCGGCGTCGCCCTGTGGGGGCTGCGCGGGCGGCGGCCCGACTGGGCGGCGATCGGCGCGGCCCTGGCGACCGGGCTGACCATAGCGGTGTACACCGTCGTCGACGGTCTTGGCGTGCGGGCCTCCGGGTCCTCCCTCGGCTATATCGCCTGGCTGATGGCGGTGCAGGGGGTCGTCATCCCGGCGTACGCGGTGTGGCGCCTGCGCGGGGAGACGGCCGCCCTGCTCCGGCCCGTCGCCGGGGTCGGACTGCTCGGCGCCGCGCTGTCCGTCGCCGCCTACGCCCTCGTCCTGTGGGCCCAGACCAGGGCCGAGCTTGCCCCCATCGCGGCGCTGCGCGAGTCGTCGATCATCGTGGGCGCGGCGATCGGGGCGGTGTTCTTCAAGGAACGGTTCGGCGCGCCGAGGATCGTGGCGGCCGGGCTGCTGGTCGTCGGGATCGGACTGATGCTGCGCGCCGGATAGGGGCCCGTCAGGCGGGTGCGTCCGGCCCGTGCGAGGAGCACCCTGGAACTAAGCGTTCCGGAGGTGATCGTCATGATGCACACCACTGTGGGGTGGCACGTCGAGATGGAGTTCACGGAGGACGACCAGCACACGCGAGCGGCCGCGATGGTCCGTCTGCCCGACGGCACCGAGGTACGGGCACACGGCCACGCGAGCCGGCACCGGACCGACGCCAATCAGCCGAGGGTCGGGGAGGAGATCGCAGGGGCGAGGGCACTCAACGAACTCGCCATGCGGTTGCTGACCAAAGCCCACGAGGAGATCGACCAGGCCTCCGGGCGGACCTCGCACCCCATCCACGTCTAGAGGTTCAGCACTCCCCGTACCGCCCGCACCAGCCCCTGCGCCCGCGGGTCCGCCGTCACCGTCTTGCGGAAGCCGTTGGTGACGTAGCCGAAGGCGATCCCCGTCTCCGGGTCGGCGAAGCCGAGGGCGCCCCCGCGCCCCGGGTGGCCGAAGGAGCCCGGGGTGAGGAACGGCGACGCGCTGCCGTGCAGCATGTAGCCGAGGCCGAAGCGGGTGCCGACCACCAGGACGCGGTCGGGGCCCGCCGACTCCTCGGCCCGGGCCAGTTCCACCGTCTCCGGGCTGAAGAGGCGCGTGGCGCCGGCCGTGTCGCCGATCAGGGTCGCGTAGAAGCGGGCCAGCCCGTCCGCCGTCGCCATGGCGTTCGTCGCGGGGAGGGCGCTCGCGCGGTAGGCGGGGTCGTTCTGGTCCGGGAACGGGGAGATCGCGGCGAACGCCCGGCGCGTGAGGGAGGCCGGGTCCTCGTAGGCCTCGGTGACCGACCGCTTCGGGCGGGCCCGCAGACCGCCGGTGGGCTCGGCCCCCTCGACGCGGCCCACGCGACCGACCCGGCCTGCCTCCGGTTCCGGCAGGCCGAGCCAGAGGTCCAGGCCCAGCGGGCCGGTGACCTGGGAGGCGAGCCAGGCCCCGGTGCCCTGCCCGGTCACGCGCCGCACGAGTTCGTCGAGCAGCCAGCCGTAGGTGAGCGCGTGGTAGCCGTGGTCGGTGCCGGGCTCCCAGACGGGGGCCTGTGCGGCGACGGCCTCTGGGCCCTTCAGCGGGTCGAGCGCCTCCTGCGGGGTGAGCGGCCGGTCGAGCACCGGCAGCCCGGCGCGGTGGTTCAGCACGTGCCGGACCAGCACCCGCTCCTTGCCCCGCGCCTTGAACTCGGGCCAGTAGTGCCCCACCGGCGCGTCCAGGTCGAGCTGTCCGCGCTGGTGCAGCAGCAGGAGTACGGCGGCGGCGACCCCCTTCGTCGCCGAGCGCACGACCTGGGCGGTGCCGTGCTCCCAGGGGGCCGAGCCGTCGACGTCCTTGGTTCCGCCCCACAGATCGACGACCTTGTGCCCGTCCCGGTAGACGGCGACCGCCGCGCCCCGGTCCCCGAGCGTTTCGAAGTTCCGTACGAACGCGTCCCTCACCGGCTCGAAGCCTTCGGCCACTGTGCCGTGCACGTCCACGCCCGTACTCCTCGTCTCGCCGCTGTGCCCGTGGTGCTCGCCTCTAGGGGGCTTCTGATGGATCTCCGCGGCGTCGCGACGCCCGGCACGCACGCTCGCCGCACGCCGTGAACGGACAGGTGGCTCCGCCACATGACC
>NZ_JBEOSZ010000054.1:0-18491 GCF_040303285.1 Streptomyces sp. NPDC096046
GGTCATGTGGCGGAGCCACCTGTCCGTTCACGGCGTGCGGCGAGCGTGCGTGCCGGGCGTCGCGACGCCGCGGAGATCCATCAGAAGCCCCCTAGTTCCAGTCGCCGAAGGAGGTGAAGCCGTCGCGGAGCTGGTCGCCCACGCCTTCCAGGTCCTCGGGGAGCAGGCTCCAGACGATGAAGTCGGTGCGTACGTCGGCCCAGGTGCCGTCCTCGGCACGGGCCCGGGCTATGCAGGCGTTGCGCAGCACGCCCTCGCTGATACAGCCGATCTTCTGGGCGACCTGCTGGGAGGCGGTGTTGTCGGCCGCCGTGCGCAGTTCGATGCGCTCGAACTTCTGGTCCCCCAGGAGCCATTGGGCGGTGGCCAGGGCGGCCTCGGAGGCGTAGCCCTCACCGCGTGCCCAGGGGGCGATGATGTACGACAGTTCGGTGGAGCGTATGTGCCAGTTGGTCTTGCCGAGCTGGATGACCCCCACCAGACGCTGGGTGAGGAACTCGGTGACGGCGAAGTCGATTCCGTGTCCCTCGGTGCGCTGCGCGGGGGCGTACTCGGTGATCCAGGTGCGGGCGCCGCTTTCGGTGAACGGCTGGGGGACGGAGGTCCAGGCCGCCACCTGTTCGTCGTTCATCATCGCGGCCAGGGCGACGACGTCGTCTTCGTCGAGGGGACGCAGCACCAACCGCTCCGTGCTGATGGAGATGTTGGGGAAGGTGCTCGTCATCCGCCGCTCCGTAACCTTCGGTGAACCTTCAGGGCATGCTGAACTGCCCAGCATGCAGCATGAAAGCACTCATCCGCATCATGGGGCCCTCCCCCACCGGATGAGGGAGGACCCCGGGTGCGCGGGTGCCGGACGTGGGCTCAGAAGGAGGCGAGCACGGAGCCGGCGTACTCGTCCTGGATGAACTTCTTCACCTCGGGCGAGGTGAGGAGCTTGGCGAGCTTCTTCACGCGCGGGTCGTCCTCGTTGCCCTTCTTCACGGCGAGGAAGTTGCCGTAGGGGTTGTTCTCGGGGGACTCCAGGACGAGGGCGTCCTCGGACGGCTTGAGGTCGGACTCGATGGCGTAGTTGCCGTTGATCACGGCGGCGTCCACGTCGTCGAGGGAGCGCGGGGTCTGGGCCGCCTCCAGCTCCTTGAACTTCAGGTTCCTGGGGTTCTCGGTGATGTCGGAGGGGGTCGCCTCGTTGCCGACGCCGGCCTTGAGGGCGATGAGCCCGTCGGCCGCCAGGAGCTTGAGGGCGCGGGCCTCGTTGACCGTGTCGTTCGGGATGGCGACCGTCGCACCGCTCTTCAGGTCGTCGGCCTTCTCGACCTGGTGGGAGTAGAGGCCGAGCGGCTCCAGGTGCACCGTGACGACGGGCACGATGTCGGTGCCGTTCTTCTTGTTGTAGTCGTCGAGGTACGGCTTGTTCTGGAAGTAGTTGGCGCCGACGGAGCCGTCCTGCGTCGCGGGGTTCTGCGACGTGTAGTCCGTGAACTCCTTGACCTCCAGGTCGAGACCCTCCTTCTTCGCCAGGTTGTCCTTGACGTAGTTGAGGATCTCGGCGTGCGGGACGGGGCTCGCGGCGACGATCAGCGGTCCGGAGGTGTCGGAGGTGTCCTTGCCCGCGCCGCAGGCGCTGAGCCCGAGGGTGAGGGCTCCGGCGGCGAGGACGGCGGTGGTGATCTTGGCGGTGTTACGCACGAAAAGTGCCTTTCCTTATGGCCTTGCGGGTGGTGCGACCCCTGGAATCAGGGGGTGGCGGCGCGAAGCGCCGTCGTTGAGGGGTGGTGACCGGGCGACGGGTGGGCGAACGGGGAGTTCAGGAGGCGGCTTTGAGCAGCCGCAGTTTCGGGGCGGGGTCCGAGTGGGCGCCGCGGCGGTGCAGGGAGCGGGCCGCGTAGTCGCCGGCGAACTGGATGACCGAGATGACGACGGCGAGGATCGCGACGGTGATCCACATCAGCTGCGTCTCGAAGCGCTGGTATCCGTAGCGGATGGCGATGTCGCCGAGGCCTCCGGCGCCGACGGTGCCCGCCATGGCCGAGTAGCCGATGAGGGCGACGATCGTGGTGGTGGTGCTGGAGATCAGCGAGGGCAGGGACTCGGGGACGAGGACCTTGCGGACGACGGTCCAGGTGTTGCCGCCCATGGACTGCACGGCCTCGACGAGTCCGTGGTCCACTTCGCGGACGGCCGTCTCGACCAGGCGCGCGAAGAACGGGATGGCACCGACGGCGAGCGGCACGATGGCGGCCTCGACGCCGATGGTCGTCCCGGTGATCGAGCGGGTGAAGCCCATCAGCGCGACCATCAGGATGATGAACGGCAGGGAGCGGGCGATGTTCACGACCTGCCCGATGACCTTGTTGGCGGCGAGGTTCTGCAGCAGGCCGCCGCGGTCGGTCAGGACCAGCAGGACGCCGAGGGGCAGTCCGCCGACGACGGCGATGAGCGTGGACCAGCCGACCATGTAGAGCGTCTCCCCACACGCCTGCTCCAGCAGGGGCTGCATCTCGGACCAGGTCACTTGGCACTCTCCTTCACCGGTTCGGACTCGTGGCCCAGGACGTCGATCTGGAGGCCCTGTTCGCGCAGGAAGCCGAGGGGCACGACGTTGTCCTCGTGGCGGCCGGGCAGTTCGAGGCGCATCCGGCCGACCTGGAGGCCGCCGACGGTGTCGATGGCGGCGCCGAGGATCGATATGTCGATGTTGTAGGTGCGGGCGAGCTGCGAGATGACGGGCTGGGTGGCGCTCTCGCCCTGGAAGGTGACGTCGACGACGGTGCGGTCCTCGCCGGTGGCCTCGCCGCCCAGCGGGAACAGCGCGGCGGCGAGCTCGGAACCGGGGGTCGCGAGGAGCTCGGTGACCGTGCCCGACTCGACGATGCGCCCGTTCTCCATCAGGGCGGCCGAGTCGCAGACCGACTTCACGACGTCCATCTCGTGGGTGATGAGCAGGACGGTCAGGCCGAGCTGCCGGTTGAGGTCGCGCAGCAGCGCCAGGATGGAGCGGGTGGTCTCCGGGTCCAGGGCGCTGGTGGCCTCGTCGGACAGCAGCACCTCCGGGTCGCCGGCGAGGGCGCGGGCGATGCCGACGCGCTGCTTCTGGCCGCCGGAGAGCTGCGCGGGGTAGACCTTGGCCTTGTCGGCGAGGCCTACCAGGTCGAGCAGCTCCAGCGCCTTGCGGGAACGTTCCTGCCCGGACTTCCCGAGGATCTCCAGCGGCAGCTCGACGTTGTCCTGGACGGTCCGGGAGGACAGCAGGTTGAAGTGCTGGAAGACCATGCCGATGCGGCTGCGCGCCCGGCGCAGTTCCCTTCCGGCGCGCGGGCCGCGGCCGGCCAGGGCGGTGAGGTCCTGCCCGGCGACGGTCACGGTGCCGGAGGTGGGGCGTTCCAGCAGGTTGACGCAGCGGATGAGCGAGGACTTGCCGGCGCCGGACTGGCCGATGACGCCGTACACCTCGCCTTCGCGGACGTGCAGGTCGACGCCGTCCAGGGCGGTGACCTCACGGCCGCGTGCACGGTAGACCTTGGTCAGGTCCGAGGTGGTGATCACTGGGATTCCGTCACTGTCGAGTGCGCGGGCGTGGGTGCGCCCGGGCACAGGTGCGTTCGGTCAGGGACGCGACACGGTTCTCGCTGGGGAGTGGAACCGGGGAGAACAGGTGCGCGGAGCGGCTTCGGGTCACGCGGCGCTCAGGGCGCGCGGACGGGCCGCGTCTCGCTTCGGGGCGCGAGCTCAGGGGGTGGTGCGGGGGCCCTCTAGAAGGCGCACATTCGACACATACGACGAGCACCGGGCGTCATGGTCGCCTCGGTCGCGGGGATGCGGTCGCTCGTCGTGGTCATGTCGTCAGTAAAACATGCGTACGGTCCTGACCTGCCCTCCGCTGTCCGCATGCCGGACAGCGGTGGACGGAGCCGGTGCGTGCTCAGCCGCGCGGGGAGATCTCCAGGCCCCGCTCGGTGACCAGCACGGACAGGGCCGACAGGTTCTCGACGACCAGATCGGCGTGGAGTTCGCGGGCCTGGTGGGTTGTGGTCAACGCCACGGTGGTCATGCCCGCCGCGCGGCCGGCCGTGAGGCCCGCGGGGGCGTCCTCGAAGACGACGCAGTGCGCCGGATCGACGCCGAGCGCGCGGGCGGCGAGCAGGTAGGGCTCGGGGTCGGGCTTGCCGCGGGTGATGTCGTCGGCGGCGACGAGCGTCTTGGGCAGGATGCCGACGGCGTCGAGGCGGGCTTCGGCGAGCCGCCTGGTGGCGGAGGTGACGACGGCCCAGCGGTCGGCCGGCAGGGAGTCGAGGAAGTCGCGGGTGCCCGGCAGCAGGTGCACACCGCCGTTCGGCACGTCGTCCACCTCCAGGCCCTCGATCCGCGCGACGGCCCGCGGCACGACCTCGGCGGGCAGCAGCTCGGCGGCTATCTCGGCAGCCGGCCGGCCGTGCAGCTCGACGCGTGCGAACTCCTCGGCCGTGATCCCGTACTCCCGGGCCCACCGCGTCCAGCAGCGGTCCACCGAGGCGAGGGAGGAGACGAGGGTTCCGTCGTTGTCGAACAGCAGGGCCTGGGCGTGGATCGTCATGCACTCGACCCTACGGCGCAGGCCAGGGCCGGAAGCATCGGGCCTTTTCGGCCGTAATAAGGTCGCAGCATGCTTGATGCCCTGACGCTGGTGACCGGTGTCGCCGCGCTGCTGCTCGCCGCCTGGTGCGGCTGGGCCGCCTACCGTGACCAGCCGACGAAGGACTGGCACTTCATCGGGATGGCCGTGGTCACGCTGCTGTCGCTGATCCAGCTGGTGGTGGGGATCGTGCTGCTGGCGCGGGGCCAGAAGCCGGAGCAGGGCACGACGATCTTCGTGGCGTATCTGCTGGGGGCGTTCGCGTGCGTCCCGGCGGCGGGGTTCATGTCGCTGGCCGAGCGGACCCGGTGGGGTTCGGTGACGGTGGCCGCCGGCGGTGTGGTGCTGGCGGTGCTGGAGGTGCGTCTCTATGACATCTGGGGAGGCTGAGGTGAGCCGGCGGCGGCTGACCAGCGGGCCGGGCACGCTGCTGGTGTGGCTGTACGGCGTGATGGTCGTGGGGGCGGTGTCGCGGTCCGCGTATCAGATCGCGACGGAGTTCGACCGGGCGCCGCTGGCGTACTCGCTGTCGGCGGTGGCCGGTGTCGTGTACGGGTTCATCACGTACTCGCTGGTCCGGGGTGGAGAGACGGCCCGGCGGGCGGCGCTGGTGTGCTGTGTCGCGGAACTGGTGGGCGTGCTGACCGTGGGGGCCTGGACGTTGGCCGAGCCGTCCGCCTTCCCGGACGCGACCGTGTGGTCCGACTTCGGGATGGGGTACCTCTTCATTCCCGTGCTCTTGCCGCTGTCCGCCATCTACTGGCTGCGCAAGGGCGTGCCGCAGGAGGATGCCGCCTGAGACGCCTCAGGCGGCCGCGGGCCCCGGGTGGCCGATCGCGCCCACGCGGCGGGGCCGTACATCGACACAATCCCGCACCCCTGGAGGGGCATTGATCAAGCCGTCGCCGCGTAAGCGCCGGCCGGCTTTTCGAGGACGATCATCGGTACGCCGTCGGCACCCTGGGACGTGCCCACCGTGACGTAGCCGACCTTGCGGTAGAGGCGGAGGTTGCTCTCGCTGCGGTGGCCGGTGTGGAGGCGGAAGCGGATGGCGCCGTGCCGGTCGGTGAGGGCCGCTTCGGCCGCCCGCAGGAGGCGGGCGCCGATGCCGTGACCCTGGAGGCGGGGGTGCACGCAGAGCTTGCCGATCGCGGCGGCACCGTCCTCGGTGACCGAGCCGCGGACCGAGCCGACGACCTCCTCGCCGAGCCGGGCCACGAAGACGCAGTCGCGGGTGACCTCCTCGCGGACCGAGTCGAGGGTTTGGACGAGCGGGTCGATGCGGTAGTTCCCGTACAGCGCCGCCTCCGTCTGGAAGCACAGGTACTGCAGCCTGAAAATCTGCTCCGCGTCCTGCTCGGTCGCCGCAGAGATGGTCACGCTCATGCCCATGTGCGCACGCCTCCCGCTCATCTGATCACCTGTCGTCCCCCACTCCTATCCCCGTCCTCAGTGGGCCGCAACCTCCGGCGTGAGCAATCTCCGCAGACATCCCAGACATCTGGAACGTTCCGGTCCAAGGCTCCCCTGTGAGATACCCAACTCCCCTGCGATTTCCCGGTATGTCAGGTCTTTCGGCGAGAGCAGCGCCTCCAGCAGCCGGGGGCAGCGGCCGGGGAGGCGGCGCACGGCCTCGCGCAGGGCCCGGCCACGGGCGGCGGCGAGGGCGAGTTGTTCGGGGCCATGGCCGCCGTCGTCGACCGGATCACCGGCATACGGCCGTTCGAGACGGCTGGTACGGCGGGTGCGGCGCGCCTCGGAGCGGACGGCGCGGCGAAGCCATTCCTCGGGATCCAGCGGCGGACCCTCGGCGTCGAGGCGTTCCAGCAGACGGAGCCAGACCGCCTGCTCCAGGTCGCCGGGCTCGGTTCCGGTGGAATGCGCCTCCGCGGAGGCCTCGGCGGTGAGCAGCGGGCGCAGGGCGGTGACCAGGTCGTGCGTCATATGCGGAGCGACGCGGCCGCTCGGGCGTCGGGTTGCCCGGGCGGCCGAAGCTCACTCGACCGTGGGGTGTGAGCTCAGGTGTTGACGCCCTCAGCCGTTGAAGTCCGCGCGGGCCAGCAGGCCCGTGTCGGGCTGGTCGGTGAAGACGCCGTCGATGCCGGTCGCGAAGTACGTCCGGTACGCGGCGAAGACGTCACCGTAGGCGTCCGCCTCCGTGCCCTTGCGGAAGTCCGCGGGCAGGAAGGGGTTCTCGTTGCGCATGGTGTACGGGTGCAGGATCAGACCCACCCGGTGCGCGTCGGCGACCAGCCTCGTGGGCCGGGTGAGGTTGCCCTGGGCGTCGCGCGGGATGACCAGGTCCAGGGTCGGGCCGATGCCCTGCGCGTAGGAGGCGATCTCCCGCAGGCCGGCCGGCCTGACCAGGTCGGCGACCGTGCGCGGGTCGCCGGTCTCGACGAAGTCCCAGGGACGGGATTCGGCCGAGGACAACAGGACGACCAGCGGGTTGTCGACGAGCTTGTGCAGGCGCTGGACGCTGGTCGGCTCGAAGGACTGGAGGATGACCGGGGAGGTGCGCCGGTCCTTGCGGTACCTGCGCAGCAGCTTGGCGACGCGCTCCTCCAGCGGCAGGCCCTGCTTGCGGAAGTAGGTGGGGTGCTTGAGTTCGGGGTAGATCCACACCTGCTTGCCGCGCTTGCGGGTCTGCTCGTCCTGCCACCTGAGGACCTCCTCGAAGGTGGGGATCTCCCAGCGGTCGTTGTAGAGGGTGTTGCGCGGGCGGTTGGCCGGGATGCGCTCGATCGCGCGCAGCGTCTTCAGCTCGGCGAGTGTGAAGTCCTCGGTGAACCAGCCGGTGGTGGAGACGCCGTCGAGCAGCTTGGTCTTTTTGCGACCGGCGAACTCGGGGTGGTCGGCGACGTCCGTGGTGCCGCCGATCTCGGGCTCGTGACGGCAGACCAGGTGCCCGTCCCTGGTCGGCACCAGGTCGCCGGCCTCGATGATGTCGGCACCCATGTCGAGGGCCAGCTGGTAGGAACCGAAGGTGTGCTCCGGGCGGTAGCCGCTGGCCCCGCGGTGGCCGATGATCGTCGGCTTGGGCAGGCTCCGCACGCCGCCGCCGTGCCGGGCGCCGTCGGCTCGTGCCGTGCCGGCCATGCCGAGGACCGCGCCGCCGGCACCCAGCACCGCTGCGCCGAGCAGGGCCCGCCGTCCGGTACCGCTCGTTTCTTCGTTCGACTCCTGCGTTCCCATGAGCGCCCTCCCTGAACGTTCGGCTCGTCAGTGCGCGCTGATCGTAGGGGCGCGTACATGACCGGCGGGAGACCTCGGGCGGAACACGCGGGTGATGTCGGATGTCGTCGTGACCGGCGGGAAGGATGAGTTGACGGTTCGTCGCGTCTGCTCGATTCGGTCCGCCCGTTCTGGGAACGTGTGCGGTGTGCCCGGGCGATGTGCGTCACATCGTGTCGGCCGCGTTACGCCTCGTCGGCGGCGCGCCACCGCAGGTGAACACGCGTCAACCGTGCGTAAGGCCTCGGTGAAGTCGCCGTGCCCGATGTGCGCGATGCCCGGGGCCACGAGTATCGTCCTCACCTGCACAGACTCATACAGAATCCCTTGAACCGGAGGGTCCGTTGTCCCGCTTCGCGCTCATCAAGGCAGTGCTCGGCCCGATCATGCGCCTGATGTTCCGCCCACAGGTGGAGGGTGCGGAGCACATTCCGGGCACTGGCCCGGTCATCCTGGCCGGCAACCACCTGACGTTCATCGACTCGATGATCCTGCCGCTGGTCTGCGACCGTCAGGTCGTGTTCATCGGCAAGGACGAGTACGTGACCGGAAAGGGCCTCAAGGGCAGGCTGATGGCCTGGTTCTTCACGGGCGTCGGCATGATCCCGGTGGATCGCGACGGCGGCCGGGGTGGTGTCGCGGCGCTGATGACCGGCCGTCGCGTGCTGGAGGAGGGCCGCATGTTCGGGATCTACCCGGAGGGGACGCGGTCGCCCGACGGGCGCCTGTACCGGGGGCGGACGGGCATCGCCCGGCTGACCCTGATGACGGGTGCGCCCGTCGTGCCCTTCGCCATGATCGGCACCGACAAGCTGCAGCCGGGCGGTGCGGGACTCCCCCGTCCCGGCAAGGTCACCGTGCGGTTCGGTGAGGCGATGGAGTTCTCCCGGTACGAGGGGATGGACCGGGACCGCTATGTGCTGCGGGCGGTGACCGACTCGGTGATGACCGAGGTCATGCGGCTGTCCGGGCAGGAGTACGTGGACATGTACGCGAGCAAGGCGAAGGAAGCGGCGTAGGTTCGCCGGGGCGCGGGCCTGACTTCGGGCGGCCGGGATCGTGGGCGGCTGCGGGATCGTGGGCGGCTGCGGGTTGCGGGGGGGCGCGGGTTGCGGGGGGCTGATCATGGGGTTTTACCGCGCCCCTGAGGCGCCTGGCCCTCAAGCGTGTTTCGTCGTGCCGCCTTCCAGCTTCTGGCCCCGTAGCAGGAACCACGCCGCCACCGCCGCCGCCAGGAGCACCGCCGCTCCGACGCCCGCCGCGAGGGCCAGACCGTCGACGAAGGACGTGCGGGCCGCGTCCAGCATCGTCGCGGCGCTGTGGGCGGGCATGCCCCCGGCCGCCTCGACGGCGCCGCCCAGCGACTCGTGGGCCGCGGCGGGTGTACCGGCGGGGCCGGTGAAGTCGCGGTAGACGCCGGTCACGATCGAGCCGAGTGCGGCGATACCGAGCGCGGCACCGAGTTCGTACGCCGTCTCGGAGACGGCGGACGCGGAGCCCGCCTGCTCCTTGGGCACGCTGGAGAGGATCACGTCGGCGGTCACCGTGAACGAGAATCCCGCGCCGACGCCGACCACCAGCAGCGCGGTCCCGAGCAGCGGGTAGCCGGTGGACTGGCCGAGCACGGTGAGCGCGGCGAGCGCGAGGCCGATGGCCGCGAGGCCCCCGGCGACGACGGCCCGCACCGAGAAGCGCCGGGCCGCACGCCCCGCGAGCAGTCCGGCCACCACCGCGCCGACCGCTGCGGGCAGTTCCGCCAGACCGGCCTCGAACGGACGCCTGCCCTGCACGAGTTGCAGGTACTGGGACAGGAAGAACACCAGCCCGGACAGGCCGAGGATGGTCAGCAGGTCGGCCAGCACCGCCCCGCTGAAGCCGCGGTTACGGAACAGCCGCATGTCCAGCAGCGGGACCGGCAGCCTGAGCTGACGGCGGACGAACCCGTACAGGGCCGCCGCGCCCAGCAGGCCAGCGGCCAGGGTGCTCCAGGCGAAACCGTGGGTGGCGGCCTCCTTGATCGCGTAGACCACGCCGATCATGCCGAGCAGCGACAGCACGACGCTGACCAGGTCCCAGGGGCCGGGGTTCGCGGTGCGCGACTCGGGCAGCAGCTTGATCCCGACGACGACCAGCACGGCCATCACGGGCAGGTTGATGAGGAAGACGGAGCCCCACCAGAAGTGCTCCAGCAGCAACCCGCCGACGATCGGGCCGACGGCCGTACCGGCGGAGGCGGTGGCGCCCCAGATGCCGACGGCCAGGCTGCGTTCGCGCGGGTCGTTGAAGAGGTTGCGGATCAGGGCGAGCGTGGCCGGCATCAGGGTGGCGCCCGCGACGCCGAGCAGCGCCCGCGCGACGATCATCGTCTCGGGGGTCGTGGCGTAGGCGTTGAACACGGATATCGCGCCGAACGCCGTGGCACCGGCCAGCAGGATCCGCTTGCGGCCGATCCGGTCGCCGAGGCTGCCCATGGAGACCAGCAGGCCGGCGATGACGAACGAGTAGACGTCGCCGATCCACAGCAACTGGGTGCCGGAGGGCTTGAGGTCCTCGCTGATGTAGGGGGTCGCGAGACCGAGGACGGTCGCGTCGACGGCCACCAGCAGCACGGCGAGCACGAGCACGCCGAGCGCGAGCCAGCGGCCCGGGCGCTCCACCGCCTCGGTGCGGTCCGCCGCCTGCAGGGTGCTGGTCATGATTCCTCTCTCCTGACCGCGCCGCCGAGCAGCAGCTCGACGATCATGTGCTGGAAGTCCTTGGGTGCGCCTTTGCCGCTGTGCACCATCCAGGCGCCGGAGGCCATCAGGCCGTACAGCGCCTCGGTGAGCCAGGCGGGCGTGAGGTCGATGCGGAACTCTCCGCTGTGCTGGCCGCGCCGGAACAGGGCGGAGATCCGGTCGTCGATCCTGGTCCAGCCCGCGTTCTGCTCCTCGCCCTCGAAGAGCTGGTTCTCGGTGTAGAGGAACGCGAGCAGCCCGGCGGCGGGCTCGATGGCACCGACCAGCCGGCGTACGGCCTCGCTCGCGGTGCCCTCGTCGAGCCGGGCCGCGTCCAGGGCGGCCTCGCACTCCGCGATGCCGAGCTCCTCCAGCGCCCGGACGAGCGCGTCACGTCCGGCGAAGTGCCGGTGCAGCGTGGCCCGGCTGATTCCGGCGGCCTTGGCGACCTCGTCCATCGTCGCGGTGGATTTGCGGGTCAGCAGGGCGGCGGCGGCGCGCAGCATGTGCTCAGGGTCGACAGCCATGAGACAACCATAAGGCATATGAGACAGTGCCGTCTCATTCGGGGTGTGGGTGCCCCATGGGTGCTTCATGGTTGCCGTGCTGCCGTACTGCCGTGCCGCTGTGCGGAAAGGGGTGATCAGTGCCAGGGCAGCTGCCCGCGCCGTTCCCAGTACGTGTGCGGCTCCTCCACGAGCGTGGCGAGGCGGGCCAGCTGGTCGTCGTCGAGATCGACCACCGCGGCGTGCAGGTTAGAGGCGAGCTGGGCGGTGGTGGCCGCGCCGGAGAGGACGACACCGGCCCAGGGCTGCCGGAGGATCACGGCCAGGGCGACCGCGTCGCAGCCCAGCCCGGTCCGCTCGGCGATCTCCTTGAGGGCGTCCGGGGCGTGCGGCCCCGCGAGGCGGCCGTTGGCCATGCCCTCCTTGACGATCACGGTGAGTCCGGCGTCGTGCGCCTCGGCGAGGGCGGGGCCGGCGGAGGTCTCCAGCGCGTTGTACGTGGACTGCACGGTACGGAAGAGGGGTTCGCCGTCGACCGTCACGGCCAGGGCCGCGCGGATCGCCTGCGACTGGGCGGGGCCGCTGGTGGAGAAGCCGACGGTGAGGCCCCGAGCGGCGGCTTCGGCGAGCTTCGCGTGCAGTTCCTTGTCGGTGAGGGCGGGGCTGTCCGGGGTCACCGAGTGGATCTGGTAGAGGTCGAGCCGGTCGCCGAGCAGGGCGTCGCTCTCCGCCCGCTGCCGTTCGTAGGTGGCGAGGCTGTGGTCCTTGACCTCGTGCTTCTCGGCGTCGGTGGACCAGCCGGCGGTGTAGGTGTAACCCCACTTGCTGCCCACGACGATGTCGTCGAGGCCGGGCCTGCCCTTGAGCCAGTCGGCGAGGAACTCCTCGGAGCGGCCGTAGGAGCGGGCGGCGTCGAAGTAGCGGACGCCTTGGGCGTAGGCGGCGTCGAGGAGTTCGTGGGTGCGGGCGCGCAGCGCCTCGACGCCGCGGTCCTGTCCGAGGTCTTCGTCCCGGCCGAGGTTGATGTAGCCGGGGCGTCCGACGGCGGCGAGGCCCAGGCCGATGTGGCATGTGGGGGTCGTTGCTGAGGCCAGGCGGGCGAAGGGCATCGCGGGCTCCGTTCGGTCGGCTGCTGACGACCAACGTAACCCCCGCGATGACCTTCGCCTCAGAGCTCGGGTCCCGCTGTGTTGCGGCGGGTGCGGGTGGCGCGGAACGTGTCGCGCGGTTCCCCGCGTCCCTCGGGTCCGTTCCCCTCAGCCCTGCCTCTTGGCCACAGCCCATTCATGCTGCGCCGCCACGTCGGCCTTCACCTCGGCCAGCTGCACTGCCACCGCGCTCGGGGCCGTGCCACCCCTGCCGTCGCGGGAGGCCAGGGCGCCGGGGACGTTGAGAACCGTGCGGACCTCGGGGGTGAGGTGGGCGGAGATCTTGGCGAACTGCTCGTCCGTCAGCTCGTCCAGCTCCTTGCCCTCGGCCTCGGCGACCTTCACGCACTCGCCGGCGACCTCGTGGGCCACGCGGAACGGGACGCCCTGCTTGACCAGCCACTCGGCGATGTCCGTGGCGAGGGAGAAGCCGGCCGGGGCCAGTTCCTCCATGCGCTCGCGGTGGACGGTGAGGGTGGCCATCATGCCGGTGAAGGCCGGGAGCAGGACCTCCAGCTGGTCGATGGAGTCGAAGACCGGCTCCTTGTCCTCCTGGAGGTCGCGGTTGTACGCGAGCGGGAGGGCCTTGAGGGTGGCCATCAGGCCCGTCAGATTGCCGATGAGGCGTCCGCTCTTGCCGCGGGCCAGCTCCGCGATGTCCGGGTTCTTCTTCTGCGGCATGATCGACGAGCCCGTCGAGAACGCGTCGTGCAGGGTCACGAAGGAGAACTCCTTCGTGTTCCAGAGGATGATCTCCTCGGCGATCCGGGAGAGGTTGACCCCGATCATCGCCGTGATGAAGGCGAACTCGGCGACGAAGTCACGGGAAGCCGTGCCGTCGATCGAGTTGCCGACGCTGCCGTGCTCGAATCCGAGATCCTTCGCCACCGCCTCCGGGTCCAGTCCGAGGGAGGAGCCCGCCAGGGCGCCCGAGCCGTAGGGCGAGACCGCCGTGCGCGCGTCCCACTGGCGCAGCCGCTCGGCGTCCCGGGAGAGGGACTGGACGTGGGCCAGGACGTGATGGGCGAACAGGACGGGCTGGGCGTGCTGGAGGTGGGTGCGGCCGGGCATGGCCACGTCCGGGTGGGCCTCGGCGAGGCCGATCAGCGCGTCCTGCAGCTCGGCGATCAGACCGCCGACGATCCGGGCGTGGTCGCGCAGATACATCCGGAAGAGGGTGGCGACCTGGTCGTTGCGGGAGCGGCCGGCGCGCAGCTTGCCGCCGAGGTCGGGGCCGAGGCGCTCCAGGAGGCCGCGCTCCAGGGCGGTGTGGACGTCCTCGTCGGCGACCGTGCCCACGAAGGAACCGTCGGCGACGTCGCCCTCCAGCCGGTCCAGCCCGGCGATCATGCGGGTCAGCTCGTCGTCCGTGAGCAGACCGGCCTTGTGCAGCACGCGGGCGTGAGCGCGCGAACCGGCGATGTCGTACGGCGCGAGCCGCCAGTCGAAGTGGACGGACGCGGACAGCTTCGCCAGCGCCTCGGCGGGACCGTCCGCGAAACGACCGCCCCAGAGCCGGACGTCACCGCTGTTGCTGCTCACCTGCGTGCTCCTCAAGGGGTGTGGATGTGCCTCACCGTCATGCATGAGTATGCAGAGTTCTGCATGATTCGTCAATTCAGCAGAGCCGAGGAGCGGTTTCCGGTCAAGAGAGAGGAATTTGAAGATCCTTTGAACGCGGGAAACCGCTTGCCCGTACCTCTCGCCGAACGCAGGCGCCGCGTTACGACACCGACGACACCCCCGACCCCTAGTGAGGCATCCGCATGTCCAGGGCTCTTCCGAAGTACAACAAGCGTCGCGTCACGTTCATCGGCGGCGCCGCCGCGGTGGCACTGTCCGGCACGGTGATCGCCGGCTTCGCCCTCGCCGGGGAGACGCCCGACAGCGGTGGCGCGAGCGCGCGGACGCTGGCGGGCCCCGGCGCCATCACCTGCCCGGACGTCACGGGCCAGCTGCCCGCGGTCCCCGCCTCGGCGAAGGCGGAGGTCGACAGCAACCTCGCCCAGCTGAACACGCAGATCCAGGAGGCCAACAAGCGCCTGGTCGACACCGTCGGCCAGGGCGGGCCCAACTTCGTCCAGAACGCCATCCTCGGCCCCCTGGAGGACAAGCGCGTCGCGGCCCTGAACCGCATCGAGACCGCGATCGGGCGAGCCGCCGCGAAGCCCGAGGGTCTGGAGGCCTTCGCCGCCTGCCGGCTGAACGCCGACGGTGGCGCCGGGGCGGGCGCGGCTGCGGGCGGCGAGGCGGACGCCGGTGCGGAGGCGGGTGCGGGCGCCGGGGCCGGAGCCGGGGCTGGTGCCGAAGAGGGCGGCGCGGGCGCCGGGGCAGGTGCCGGCGCGGGTGCCGAAGAGGGCGGCGCGGGTGCGGGTGCGGGTGCGGGTGCGGGCGAGGCGGGGAACGCCGGGGCCGGCACGATCAGCTGCCCGGACGTCGCCTCCCGACTGCCGGCGATCCCCGCCTCGGCCCAGGCCGAGGTCGACCGGAACCTCGGGCAGCTGAACACACAGATCCAGGAGGCCAACAAGCGCTTGGTCGACACCGTCGGCCAGGGCGGGCCCAACTTCGTCCAGAACGCCATCCTCGGCCCGCTGGAGGACAAGCGCGTCGCGGCGATCAACCGCATCGCCACCGCCATCGGCCGCACGGCCGAGCGTCCGGCCGGACTGGACTCCCTGGCCGCCTGCACGCTCACCAAGTGAGGTGACAGGCGCTGTGGCCGCCCTGTGGGAGCGCCGGCCGGGGCGGCCACGGACGACGCCTGCTTGCGGGATCCGGCAGAGGTGACCGGATTCCGCAATTCCTTAGACCGTCGAAAGATCTGCGACCATAATCGTTCGACATGGGAAAGACCTATGAGCGCATAGACGGCCGGCTCCGCACGTTCATCGAGGCGCAGCCGGTCTTCTTCACCGCCACCGCCCCCCTGGCCGCCGACGGCACGGTCAACCTCTCACCCAAGGGGCTCACCGGCTCCTTCGCGGTGCTCGACGAGCTCACGGTGGCCTACCTCGACTTCGCCGGTTCCAACGCCGAGACCATCGCCCATCTCCGGGAGAACGGGCGGATCACCCTGATGTGGTGCGCCTTCCAGGGCCCGCCGAACATCGTCCGCGTGCACGGCAGGGGTGAGCCGGTCTTCCGCGACGACCCCCGTTTCGGGGAACTGCTCGCGCACTTCCCGGACATCGACCCGACGCAGCACGGCCTGCGCGCGATCATCGTCGTCACCGCCGAACTCGTCCGCGACACCTGCGGGTACGGGGTGCCCTTCATGGCGTACGAGGAGGACCGGGACCTGCACGGCAAGCGGTTCGCCCGTGAGGACGACGCATCGCTCAGCGCGTACTTCAGCAAGAAGGAGCACATCGCCAGCAGCCTGGACGGACTACCCGGGCTGCCGTTGCCGCTGCCTCCCTCTACGGTCTGAGGCATGCGCCCCGGTGCCGTCGCCCTCGCCGTCTCCTCCCTGATCGTGCTCGGCGCCGGGCCGCCCGCCCACGCGCCACCGCTGCCGGCCCGGATGGCGGACACCGGTGGCGGCACCCAGCTGATCACCGCGGTGGCCCCGGAGCGGTCCTCGACCACGGGCACGGTCAGCTGGTGGGACCGCGGCGGGGACGGACGCTGGGTGAAGAGGGGCTCCGCGCCCGCCCGTTTCGGAGCGAACGGGCTCGCCGCGGGCGCCTCCCGCAAGCAGGGCACCAGCACCACACCCACCGGCCTCTACGGCCTGCCGTACGCCTTCGGCATCAAGGCGGCACCGCGCGGGACGGCGTACGGCTACCGCAGGGTGCACCGGGACTCCTGGTGGTGCCAGGACAACGACTCCCGCTCCTACAACCGCTGGAGCGAGCCGCGCGCGGCCGACTGCCGGGCCGCCGAGGCCGAGCAGCTGATCACCTACCGCGCCCAGTACGCACACGCGCTCGTCATCGGCTTCAACTACGAGCGTCCCGTGCGGGGGCGCGGCGCCGGCATCTTCCTCCACGTCAACGGGCGGGGCGCGACGGCCGGTTGCGTGTCCGTGTCCGAGGACGCGATGCGGCGGATCCTGACCTGGGCCGACCCCGCGCGGCGGCCGCACATCGCCGTCGGCACGACAAGCGGGAAGACGGCCGTCACGCGTCTGTGACGGTGCGCCGGCCGTGTCCGTGTTACCAGCGGTCACTCCTGTTCGCAGCCGACTCGGGACGCGGCTGAACACTCCCGTCTCGCGGCACGTATCTGTGGGCCAAGGGTCAAGTCCCCACGGAGGAACCGTGACCACCACGCTCGCAGGCGGACGTGCCGCCCGCCGCCAGACGATGCGCCGCATCCGCCCGCGCCGCTCCCCGGCCGTCCCGCTGCTGATCGCCCTGTGGGCCGGTGCGGCGGCCGTGCTGTGGCTGTGGTGGGACAACACACCGGCCCTCGCGGACACCACGAGCAAGATCCTGGCCGCCGGCCGGATCACCGGCCTGCTCGCCGGTTACCTCATGGCACTCGTGGTGCTCCAGATGGCCCGGGTGCCCGCGCTGGAGCGCCGGGTGGGCACCGACCGGGTCGCGCGCTGGCACGCCATGACCGGCCGCTACACGCTCTGCCTGGTCCTGGCCCATGTCTTCCTGATCATGTGGGGCTACGCCCTGCAGGCGGGCAAGGGGCTCGGCGACATCGTCCAGCAGACGACCGACTCCATCAACCAGCTGCCCGACATGGGCAAGGCCGCCATCGGCACGGGCCTGCTGTTCCTCATCGGGATCCTGTCGATCGGCGGGGTGCGCCGCCTGATCGGCTACGACACCTGGTACCACGTGCACCTGCTCACGTACGCGGCGGTGTACCTGACGTTCTGGCACCAGATCACGACCGGCAACGAGTTCGCCGTCGAGCCGACGGCCAAGACCTTCTGGTACGGGCTGTACGGCGTGGTGACCGCGCTGGTCGTCTGGTACCGGATCCTCACGCCGATCCGGCTGAACCTGCGGCACCGCATGCGGGTGGCGGCGGTCATCGAGGAGACCCCCGGGATCGTGTCCGTGCTGATCAGCGGCCGCAAGCTGCACCGGATGGGCGCCGAGGCCGGGCACTTCTTCCGCTGGCGGTTCATGGCGCCGGGGATGCGCTTCAGTTCGCACCCGTACTCGCTGTCCGCGGCGCCCCGCCCGGACATGCTGCGGATCACGGTCAAGGCGATCGGTGACCACACCTCCCGGCTGCGTGATCTCGAACCCGGCACCAAGGTGTGGGCCGAGGGCCCGTACGGCGCGATGACCGCCCAGCGCCGCAGCCGCGGCAAGGTGCTGCTGGTCGCGGGTGGTGTGGGCATCACCCCGATGCGGGCGCTGTTCGAGACGCTGCCGGGCGCGTCCGGCGACATCACCCTTCTCTACCGGGCCAACACCACGCAGGACCTGGCGCTGTGGGGCGAACTCGCCAAGATCGCCGACGAGCGCGGCGCGCGGCTGATGTACGCGGTCAACAGCCCGGACGGGGAACGCCCCGACATCTCCGCCGAGTCCCTCCGGCGGAAGATCCCGGACATCGACGACCACGACGTCTTCATGTGCGGGCCGCCCGGCTTCGCGCAGTCCGTCTACGAGGCACTGCGCGGCGCGGGAGTACCCGCCCGCCGTATCCATCACGAGTCGTTCGAGATGTGAGCGACGGGACACCAACGGCCCTTCAGGAGTTTGGGAAACGATGAGGAAGTCTCACCCCGTACGGCGCGCCGTGCTCGCCGGCGCAGCCACCGTCTCCGGGATCGTGCTTCTGCTGTCCCTGAAGCCGGCCTCCGACCCGGGCTCGGCCCAGGCTGCGGGGCAGGCACCGCCCGCGGCGGCCGGGCAGGCACCGCAGGGCGGCGTGAACGGTGCGGTCACCGGTGACGCGGCGCAGACGCAGTACGGTGCGGTGCAGGTCCGCCTGACGATGAGCAACGGCAGGATCACCCGGGCCGAGGCGGTGCAGACGCCCAAGGGCGGTCGCAGCGACCAGATCACCGCGAGTTCGGTGCCGCGCCTCAACCAGGCGGTGGTCGCGGCGCAGAGCGCGGAGATCGACGCGGTCTCGGGCGCCACGTACACCAGCGCCGGCTACAAGAAGTCCCTCCAGTCGGCCCTGGACAAGGCGAAGGCGTCGGCCGGAGCGCAGCAGGGGGCGGGGGGTGACGCGCAGACGCTGACCGGTGATGTCGCGCAGACGCAGTACGGCCCGGTGCAGGTGCGGGTGACCGTCTCCGGCGGGAAGATCACCAAGGCGGAAGCGGTCCAGGCCCCCAAGGGCGGCC
>NZ_JBEOSZ010000054.1:18588-44600 GCF_040303285.1 Streptomyces sp. NPDC096046
CCTCAACCAGGCGGCCGTAGCGGCCGGGAACGCGCAGATCGACGCCGTGTCCGGGGCGACGTACACCAGCGCCGGCTACAAGCAGTCCCTCCAGTCGGCCCTGGACAAGGCTCCGGCCGGGGGCGGTTCCTCGCAGGCCGCGGGGTCGGGCGGCGGTCGGACCGAGACCCGGACCCTCACCGGCAGCGTCGCGCAGACGCAGTACGGCCCGGTGCAGGTGCGGGTGACCGTCTCCGGCGGGAAGATCACCAAGGCGGAAGCGGTCCAGGCCCCCAAGGGCGGCCGCAGCGACCAGATCACCTCCTCCTCCGTCCCCCGCCTCAACCAGGCGGCCGTAGCGGCCGGGAACGCGCAGATCGACGCCGTGTCCGGGGCGACGTACACCAGCGCCGGCTACAAGCAGTCCCTCCAGTCCGCTCTGGACCAGGCCGGTGGCTGACCAGGTGACTGACTCCGCAGAGGCTCCCGCCGCGGTACGTCATGCCGAGGAGACGATGGGGACCGTCTTCTCCTTCGACGTCCGCGGCGGGGAACCGGCCGCCGTGCGCGCGGCCCTGGACGAGGCCGTCGCCGGGCTGCACCGGGTCGACGAGGTGTTCAGCACGTACCGTGAGGACAGCCAGATCTCCCGGCTGCGGCGCGGGGAGCTGACCGTCGCGCAGTGCGACCCCGAGGTCGCCGAGGTGCTGGAACTGGCCGCCGAGGCGGAGCGGAGGAGCGACGGCTGGTTCAGCGCCTCGTACCGGGGCTCTCTCGATCCGACCGGCATCGTCAAGGGCTGGGCCGTCGAACGGGCCGCGCGGCGGCTGGCGGACGTGCCCGGGGTGTGCGGGGTGAGCCTCAACGGCGGCGGGGACGTGCAGTTGCTCGGGACACCGGGCGGGCAGCGACCGTGGCGCGTGGGTGTGTCCGACCCGCTGCGGCCGGGAGGCCTGGCGGCGGTCATCTCGGCCGCCGGGGCCGACGAGCTGTCCGTGGCCACGTCCGGTACGGCGGAGCGGGGCGCGCACATCGTCGATCCGCGCACGGGACGCTCCGCCGTGACCGACCTCGTCGCCGTCACGGTGGTGGGGCCCCGGCTGACGTGGGTGGACTGCTGGGCGACGGCGGCGTTCGCGATGGGGTCGCGGGAAGGCCTCGCGTGGCTGGAGTCGCTGCCGGATGCGGAGGCCCTGCTGATCACGGCAGGGGATGAGGTGCGGTGCACGGGGGGCTTGGCCGCGAGGCTGGGGTGAGGTGAGGCTTGGGCGGACGGGGCGCAGCGGCTGCGGCCCAGGGGCGCGGGGAACCGCGCGATCAGCCACAGCGCAGCGCTCCCGCACCCGAACGACAACCCCTCTAGTGCCCGTTCTGCGCCAGTCTCAGCAGGTGATCGGCCAGCGCCTGCCCACCCGCCGGCTCTCTGCTGATCAGCAGCAGCGTGTCGTCACCGGCGATCGTTCCCAGGATGTCGTGCAGTTCGGCCTGGTCGATGGCCGAGGCCAGGAACTGCGCGGCCCCGGGAGGGGTGCGCAGGACCACGAGGTTCGCCGAGGCCTCCGCGGAGATCAGCAGTTCCTGCGACAGCCGCCGCATCCGCTCCTCCTTCGCCGACCCGCCCAGCGGCGCCCGGGGCGTACGGAATCCGCCCTCGCTGGGCACCGCGTAGATCAGGTCGCCGTCGGTGTTGCGGATCTTCACCGCGTTCAGCTCGTCCAGGTCCCGGCTGAGCGTCGCCTGCGTGACGCTCAGCCCGTCGTCGGCGAGCAGCTTCGCCAGCTGGCTCTGCGAGCGGACCGGCTGCCGGTTGAGGATGTCCACGATCCGGCGGTGGCGGGCGGTGCGGGTCTGCGGCACGGCGGGCCCGTTCGCCCCCGGCTGCTCGTGGTCCTGCGCCTGGCTCATCGTCGACTCATTCCCCGGATCGTCCGTCCCCGCTCACTGCCTGAAGGATGCCGGGCAGCGCCCCGAGGAACGCGTCCGCCTCGTCGTCGCCGAGGTTCAGCGGCGGCATCAGCCGGACGACGTCGGGGGCGGGCACGTTCACCAGGAATCCGGCCTCCTGAGCCGCCTGGCGCAGCTGGGGCGCGAGCGGCTCGGTGAGCACGATACCCAGGAGGAGTCCCGTCCCCCGGACGAAATCGATCAACGGGTGGCCGAGGCCCTCGATTCCCTCCCGCAACCTCTCGCTCTGCCGCTTGACGTTCTCCAGCAACCCCTCGTTCTCGATGGTGTCGAGGACGGCGAGCCCGGCGGCGCAGGCGACGGGGTTGCCGCCGAACGTCGTGCCGTGCTGGCCGGGCCGGAGCAGGTCCGCGGCCCGCCCGAAGGCGACGGTGGCGCCCAGCGGCAGTCCGCCGCCGAGCTGCTTGGCGAGGGTGACGACGTCGGGCAGCACGCCTTCGTGGGCCTGGTACTCGAACCAGTGCCCGGTCCGGCCGATGCCGGTCTGCACCTCGTCGAGGACGAGCAGCGCCCCGGTCGCGGCGGTGATGGCCCGGGCCGCCTTGAGGTAGCCGGCCGGTGGGACGACGACGCCGAGCTCGCCCTGGATCGGCTCCAGGATGACGAGGGCGGTCTCCTCGGTGACCGCGGCGGCCAGGGCCTGCGCGTCGCCGAAGGGCACGTGGGTGACGTCACCGGGCAGGGGCAGGAACGGCTCACGCTTGCCGGCCTGGCCGGTCATCGCCAGGGCGCCCATGGTCCGCCCGTGGAAGGCGCCCTCGGTGGCGACGACATGGGTCCGCCCGGTCAGCCGGCCGATCTTGAACGCGGCCTCGTTGGCCTCCGCGCCGGAGTTGCAGAAGAAGACCTTGCCGTCCCGGCCGAACAGGCGCAGCAGCCTCTCGGCGAGGGCGACGGTCGGCTCGGCCATGAAGAAGTTGGAGATGTGGCCGAGGGAGCCGATCTGCCGGGTGACGGCCTCGACGACCGCCGGGTGGGCGTGGCCGAGGGCGTTGGTGGCGATCCCGCCGACGAAGTCGAGGTAGGAATGGCCGTCGGCGTCCCAGACGCGGGTGCCCTCGCCGCGGGCCAGGGGCAGCAGCGGGGTGCCGTAGTTGTCCATGAGCGCGCCCTGCCACCGCTCGGCGTACTCCTGATGGGCGGTCATACGGCTTCCCCCTCGTGCTCGTCGGGCACGACCATCGTGCCGATGCCCTCGTCCGTGAAGATCTCCAGCAGGATCGAGTGCTGGACCCGGCCGTCGATGACGCGGGCGGTGGTCACGCCGTTGCGCACGGCGTGCAGGCAGCCCTCCATCTTCGGCACCATGCCGGACGACAGGTCCGGCAGCAGCCGCTCCAGCTCGGTGGCGGTGAGGCGGCTGATCACCTCGTCGCTGTGCGGCCAGTCCTCGTAGAGGCCCTCGACGTCCGTGAGGACCATGAGGGTTTCGGCGCCCAGTGCAGCAGCGAGTGCCGCAGCCGCCGTATCAGCATTGACGTTGTAGACATGTCCGTCGTCCTGGGAGCGGGCGATCGAGGAGACGACCGGGATGCGGCCGTCGGCGAGCAGGGCCTCGATGGCGCCGGTGTCGATCGCGGTGATCTCGCCCACGCGCCCGATGTCGACCAGCTCTCCGTCGATCTCGGGCTGGTGCTTGGTGGCGGTGATGGTGTGCGCGTCCTCGCCGGTCAGACCGACGGCCAGCGGCCCGTGCTGGTTGAGCAGCCCGACCAGCTCGCGCTGGACCTGCCCCGCCAGCACCATCCGTACGACGTCCATGGCGTCCTCGGTGGTCACCCGGAGGCCGGCCTTGAACTCGCTGACGATGCCGTGCCGGTCGAGGGCGGCGCTGATCTGCGGGCCGCCGCCGTGCACCACCACGGGCTTGAGGCCGGCGTGGTGCAGGAACACCACGTCCTGGGCGAAGGCGGCCTTGAGGTCCTCGTCGATCATGGCGTTGCCGCCGAACTTGATGACGACCGTCTTGCCGTTGTGCCGGACCAGCCAGGGCAGCGCCTCGATGAGGATCTGCGCCTTGGGCAGCGCGGTGTGCTTGCGCGTGGCTCCGCTGCTCATGACGAGTACGCGCTGTTCTCGTGGACGTAGTCGGCGGTGAGGTCGTTGGTCCAGATGGTGGCGGTCTCGGACCCGGCGGCGAGATCGGCGACGATGTGGACCTCGCGGTAGCGCATGTCGACCTTGTCGCGGTCCTCGCCGACACCGCCGTTCTTGCAGACCCACACGCCGTTGATGGCGACGTTCAGCCGGTCCGGCTCGAAGGCGGCCCGCGTGGTGCCGATCGCGGAGAGGACGCGACCCCAGTTGGGGTCCTCGCCGTGGAGGGCGCACTTGAGGAGGTTGTTGCGGGCGATGGAGCGGCCCACCTCGACGGCGTCGTCCTCGGTCGCGGCGTTGATCACCTCGACCTTGATGTCCTTGCTGGCGCCCTCGGCGTCCCGGATGAGCTGCCGGCCGAGGTCGTCGCAGACCTGCCGTACGGCTTCGGCGAACTCCTCGTACCCGGGGCTGACCTCGGCCGAGCCGGAGGCGAGCAGCAGCACGGTGTCATTGGTGGACATGCAGCCGTCGGAGTCGACCCGGTCGAAGGTCGTGCGGGTGGCCGCCCGCAGCGCCTTGTCCAGTACCTCGTCGTCCAGGTCGGCGTCGGTGGTGAGGACGACGAGCATGGTGGCGAGGCCGGGGGCCAGCATGCCCGCGCCCTTGGCCATGCCGCCGACGGTCCAGCCGTCCTTGGCGACGACGGACGTCTTGTGGACGGAGTCGGTGGTCTTGATGGCGATGGCGGCCTTCTCGCCGCCGTGCTCGCTGAGCGCCTCGGCGGCCGTCGCGATGCCCGGGAGCAGTTTGTCCATGGGGAGCAGCACGCCGATGAGGCCGGTGGAGCAGACTGCGACCTCGACGGCGCCCCGCCCGAGGACCTCGGCGGCCTTCTCGGCCGTCGCGTGGGTGTCCTGGAAGCCCTTGGGGCCCGTGCAGGCGTTGGCGCCACCGGAGTTGAGGACGACGGCGGAGACCTGGCCGCTCTTCAGCACCTGCTCGGACCACAGAACCGGCGCGGCCTTCACACGGTTGGAGGTGAAGACGCCGGCGGCGGCGCGGCGGGGCCCGTTGTTGACCACGAGGGCCAGGTCCGGGTTGCCGTTCTCCTTGATCCCAGCGGCGATGCCCGCCGCCGTGAATCCCTTGGCTGCCGTGACGCTCACGGTGCGACTCCGATCGTGGAAAGTCCGGTGGTCTCGTCGAGACCCAGGGCGATGTTCATGCTCTGGACGGCACCGCCCGCGGTGCCCTTGGTGAGGTTGTCGATGGCGCTGATCACGATGATCCGCCCGGCGGCCTCGTCGTACGCGACCTGCACCTGAACGGCGTTCGAACCGTAGACGGACGCCGTGGCGGGCCACTGCCCCTCGGGGAGCAGGTGCACGAACGGCTCGTCGGCGTACGCCTTCTCGTAGGCGGTGCGCAGCGACTCGGCCGTGACGCCGTCGGCGGCCTTGGCGCTGCACGTGGCGAGGATGCCGCGGGGCATGGGCGCGAGGGTCGGCGTGAAGGACACGGAGACCGGCTGCCCCGCGGCCGCGCTGAGGTTCTGGGTGATCTCGGGGGTGTGCCGGTGCGCGCCGCCGACGCCGTAGGGGGACATCGAGCCCATGACCTCGCTGCCCAGCAGGTGCGGCTTGGGCGCCTTGCCCGCGCCGGACGTGCCGGAGGCGGCGACGATCACGGCCTCGGGCTCGGCCAGGTCCGCCGCGTACGCCGGGACGAGGGCGAGGGAGACGGCGGTCGGGTAGCAGCCGGGCACCGCGATGCGCTTGGACCCCTCCAGCGCGGCGCGGCCACCCGGCAGTTCGGGAAGGCCGTAGGGCCAGGTTCCGGCGTGCGACGAGCCGTAGAACTTCTCCCAGGCGGCGGCGTCCGTCAGCCGGAAGTCGGCGCCCATGTCGACGACGAGTACGTCCGGGCCGAGCTGCTCGGCGACGGCGGCGGACTGCCCGTGCGGCAGCGCGAGGAAGACGACGTCATGGCCGGCGAGGACCTCCGGGGTGGTCTCCTGGAGCACCCTGCCGGCCAGGGGCAGCAGGTGCGGCTGGAGCGCACCGAGCTTCTGTCCCGCGTTCGAGGCGCCGGTCAGGGCGCCGATCTCGACCTCGGGGTGCGCCAGGAGCAGACGCAGCAGTTCCCCGCCCGCGTACCCACTCGCTCCGGCCACTGCCGCACGTACCGCCATGGATCCTCCTCCTTAGAGGGCATGACTATACGTTTCTCCGCACGTTTATGCAATCCCATGCAGGGCGGTGCGATGACCGCCGCGACGGCCCGGAAACCGGTCTTGTCCCGGCCATGACCACAGGTTAAGGGTCCCTCGGCGCGGGCTTCCGGGACTCGCGCGGACGTCTGGCGCGGAGCGTGAGCCGCAGCCGGCACCTGATCCGCCGGACGGGTTCTGGCCCCGAAGGGCGGGCACCTCTCCGGTGTGCAAGGGTGCGAGGCGCTTCGCGCGGCAGCCGCTGCCGCTGCCGCTGCCGACGGTCCCGGGGTGGACGGCCCGCCGCTGAGCCCGCCCCACCGCTGAGCCCGGCCTACCGTCGCGCCCGGACCCGTCGCGCCGGAAAGAACACGCACCGCCCCGCTCGGCGGGCGTCACGGTACGGCGGCGTGGGGCACACCGGCGACGGGCTCCGCTCGTGGTGACGCGCGTGGTGCGGGCCGTTGCCCCGGAGGCAGCGGCCCGCACCGCGGTCCTACCTCTGCTTGATCCTCAGAAACGTGACGGAGTTCGCCGGGAAGGTGTACGTGAACTTCTTGGCCACACCCCGGAAGGTCGACGTCACCGGCGTCACCGGGGTGTCCGTCTCGGTGTTCACGGCGTCCTCGTCGGCGGCCAGGGTGGTCACCCGGGCCCTGGAGGAGACTTCGGCGCCACCGAGGTCGACGGCCGTACGGGCCTCGGCCGGCTGGGCGTTGACGACCTTGACGATCAGGTCACCGGTCCGGGCGTCCTCGGTGACGACCTGGCGGAACGGCTCGGCGGGCTTGTCGTCCTTGAAGCCGCCCCACTCCTCACCGTCGAGGAACAGGGTGACCTGGCGGCCGCGCACCTTGATGTCGATGTCGTAGGTCCGGCCCGTCTCGATCGATCCGGCCTTCGTCATCAGGGTGCCCTTGCCGCCGTCCACGGCCTGCTCGATCGCGGACTGGGTGTTGTTCCAGCCGCCGAGGTTCCACCAGTAGTAGTTGCCGGTGTCCTTGACGCCGAAGGCGACGAGGAAGCCCTCCTTGCCGGACTTCTTGGTGGCCTTCACATGCAGGTCGTAGTCCTTCCACGCCGGGTCGCCCGCCGTGACCATGGTGTTCTCGGCGGCGGTGTCGGTCTGGACGTACGCCCCGTCCCGGATGCTCCAGCTGCCCGCGCCGGAGTGCCTCCACTTCGAGGCGTCACCGGAGAAGTCGTCGCTCAGCAGGGTCGATCCGTCCGCCGAGGTGACCTTCACGTCGTCGTACGCGGCGCTGGTCGCCCATGTCGACAGGCCGACGGCACCGGTGATGGGGCCGCTGACGTCAGGGGTCGTCGTGGCCTCGGAGGGGACCACGCGGTCACCGACGTTGTTCATGAAAAGCTTCTGGACCTCGTAGTTGGCCGAGTTCCAGGAGGCACGGTTGTTGAACCAGATCATGTCGGGCCGCCACTGCACGTAGTCCTCGTTGGCGAGCAGCGGGGCGTACGAGGCGAGCTTGACGATGTCCGCGTTGCGCTCCAGGCCGGTCATGTAGGCGGCTTCGGAGAGGCCGTTCTTCCAGGCGTTGCCCTGGGAGGCGTACTCGCCGAGGAAGACCTTGGGGCCGTTCCTGTCGTAGGAGTCGTAGCGGTCGTTGTTCTGGAGGAACCAGTTCGGGCTGTTGTAGTAGTGCTCGTCGACCATGTCGACCTTGCCCTCGCGGTTGAGCCGCCAGGCGGTGTCGAAGGTCGTGCCGGCGTCGTCCGGGCCCGAGTTGGAGATGACGGTGATGTCCGGGTGCTTCGCCTTGATCGCGGCCCGGAACTGCTGGAACCGGGCGAAGAACTCCTCGGGGAGGTTCTCCTCGTTGCCGACCCCGATGTGGGTGAGGTGGAAGGACTTGGGGTGGCCCATCCGCGCGCGCACCTTGCCCCACTTCGAGGTCGCCGGGCCGTTGGCGAACTCGATGAGGTCGAGGGCGTCCTGGATGTGCCGCTTGAGCAGGGCGTCGTCGTCGGTGGCCTTGTTCTGGCCGCAGCCGGTCACCAGGGCGGGGACGACGGGCAGCGGCATGGCGCCGATGTCCTCGGAGAAGCGGAAGTACTCGTAGTAGCCGAGGCCGTAGCTCTGGTTGTAGCCCCAGAAGTTGGCGTTGGTGGCGCGCTCCTCGACCGGGCCGATGGTGTCCTTCCACTGGTAGCTGCGCTTGCGCTGCCAGTTCGAGGCCTCGCTGTAGTCCTCCATGGAGCCGGTGTTGACCAGGCAGCCGCCGGGGAAGCGCACGAAGCCGGGCTTCAGGGCGGCGATCTTCTCGGCGAGGTCCTTGCGCAGGCCGTTCGGCTGTTTCTTGTAGGTGTCGCGCGGGAAGAGCGATATCTCGTCGAGCGCGGCGGCGTTCGCCGAGGCGACGGCGAGCCGGCCCCGGTTGCTGGTGCGGGTGGCGGTGAAGGTGGCCTTGTACTTGGTCCAGCCGCCCTTCACGGCCACCTGGCGGGCGGTGGCCAGGCTGCCGGCGGCGTCCTTCAGCGAGACGGTGAGCGTGGTGCCGCTCTCGGCGCGGGCCCACACCGAGAAGTCGTACCTCTTGCCCTGCTCGACCCTGACGCCGGTGTTGTAGCCGGCGTTCGCGACGGATGAACCGGCGCCCAGGGACAGGTAGTTGCGGTTGCGGGCGTTGAGCCGGCCCGCGTCGTTCACGACCCGGGCCGTGCCACCGGCCGTCCAGGCGGTCAGGGGCGTGTAGGAGCCGTTGTCGGCGGTGGAGTACTCGAAGGAGCGGTTCTGCACGAGTTCGGCGTACAGACCGCCGTCGGCGGCGCGGTTGATGTCCTCGAAGAAGACGCCGTACATCGTGTCGTCGATCTTCGCGCCCTGGGCGGACGGGTGGACGGTGATCGCGTAGTCGGTGACGTCCTCGGCGTGCGCGGGGGCCGGTACGAGGGCTGCTGCCGTCAGGAGGGCGGTGGTCGTGAGACCGAGTCGCCATCGGGTGCGGGCGGCGGTGCTTGGCATGGATACTCCGCGGCTCTCTGGTAGAGGAGTGTTCGAAATATCAGACATTGATCAGCACTTCGAACGGCAAGATAGGGAGGGGGAGAAGGCGCGTCAATGGGTCGCGCGACAACGGCTGGGACGGAGAGCGGGGCGGGATGGGCGAGTTCTGGCCGGTGCCGGACGCGCTGGCGTATCTGGCCGGGCGCTGGCGGGTGTCACGGTCGGTGCGGGATCTCGCGAGCGGCGCGGAGGGTGAGTTCACCGGTGTGACGGAGTTCGGCCCGTTGCCGGACGAAGGCGACGGGCGCGCCGCACCGGTGACCGGCGGGCTGCTGCACCACGAGTCCGGCACCTTCGTCTGGCGGGGCGTCGCCCGGCCCGCCGAGCGGACGCTGTGCTTCCTGCCGGGGCCGGGCGGCACGGCGAACGTGCGGTTCGCCGACGGACGGCCGTTCCACGACCTGGACCTGACGTCCGGCCGGCATGTCACCGGCCATCCCTGTGCGGCCGACCTCTACCGCGGGGAGTTCACGGTCCGCGACGCGGACCACTGGCGGACGGTGTGGCGGGTGCGCGGTCCCGCCAAGGACCTGGTGCTGACGACCCGCTACGCGCGTGAGGGCTGAGCCGTCGCCTTGTCGAAACGCAGGTTCCAGCGGCCCGCGCGGCCCGTCACGCAGGTCGTCGACAGCGGGCGGACGTCGAGGTTCCAGTAGGTCGAGGGCGGCGCCTTCAGCACATAGACCAGGGCGGCCCGGATCACGGACGGTTCGGCCACCGCCACGACCCGGCAGCCGTCCTCGACGGGCCGGGTGTCGAGCCAGCCGCCGACACGGGTGATGAAGTCGACCAGGGACTCGCCGCCGTGCGGGGTGGCGTGTGGGTCGGCGAGCCAGGCGTCCACCGCCTCCGGCTCCCGGGCCATGGCCTCGCCGAGCGTCAGCCCGCGCCACCGGCCCATGTCGCAGTCGCGCAGGCCGAGCTGCACCAGCGGCGCGTATCCCAGCCCCTCCCCCGTCGACCGGCTGCGGGGGGCCGGCGAACAGCAGCGCAGCTCCGCCGCGGCGAGCGGCAGCAGCTCCTGGGCGACGCGCTCCACCTCACCCCAGCCGGCCTGGTCCAGCGGCCGGTCGTCCTCGAAACGCTCGGCGAGCAGAGCGGAGCTGCGCGCGGCGGCGACGAACGTGACCCTCAGTGGCATGCGGCGATCGTGAGGTCCTCAAGTGCGCAGGTCAAGGGGTGTTACCTACGAGTTACCCAGGGTGTGCCGACCTTCACCGGCCGAAGACCAGCGCCATCCAGTGCTCGGGGCGCTCCAGGGCCGCGAACCCGTGCTTCTCGTACACTCCGTGCGCGTCGTGCGTGGCGAGCAGCACCCGCCGCACCCCGTACGACCGCGTCTCGTCCCGTACGGCGCCCACGAGCGCGCTGCCGATCCCCTTGCCGCGCACCGACGGATCGACGTAGACGTCACACAGCCACGCGAAGGTCGCCCGGTCGGTGATCACCCGGGCGTAGGCGACCTGCTCCCCCGACACCCCGTCGTACACGCCGAAGTTGAGCGACCCCTCGATCGCCCGGTCCTGCTTCTCCCGGGACCGGCCCAGCGCCCAGTAGGCGTCGGTGGACAGCCAGTGGTGCACCCGTCCGGCGTCGATACGGGCCGGGTCGGTGGAGATCTCGCAGCCCTCGGGCAGGCTCGGCGTGTCGGTCATGTCCGCGATGCTGACAGGCCGCCCGGACGTGCGTCGAGTGGTTATGCCGGCACCTCGTCGCAGGCGGTGCGCAGCCGCCGTACGCCCTCGGTGATCTCCCCGGTTCCGGCGACCGCGGCGAAACTCAGGCGGAGGTGGGCGGCCGGTGGTTCGGCGCTGAAGTACGGGCGGCCGGGCGTGAGGGCGACTCCGGCGCGCAGGGCCGCGGAGGTCAGGGCCGACTCGTCCGTGCCGTCGGGCAGGCGGGGCCACAGGTGGTAGCCGCCGGACGGGACGTGGGGCAGGGAGAACTCCGGCAGGTGCAGGGCGAGTGCGCCGGTCATCGCGTCCCGGCGGGCTTTCAGCTCGGCGGAGAGGGTCCTCAGGTGGCGCGGCCAGGCGGGCGAGCCGACGAGTTCGAGCGCGGCCTCCTGGAGGGGGCGCGGCACGAAGAACGTGTCGACGACCTGGATGGCGCGCAGCCGTTCCAGGACCGGTCCGCGGGCGGCCAGGGCGCTCACCCGGAAACTGGGCGAGGTCGCCTTGGTCAGGGAGGAGACGTGGACGACGACGCCGTCGGGATCGTCGGCGGCCAGCGGGCGCGGCAGCGGCCCCGCGTCCTCGTGCACGAGCCGCCGCACGAAGTCGTCCTCGACCACGAAGGCGCCCGCCTCCCGGGCGATGCGCAGCACCTCGGCGCGCCGTCCGGGCGCGAGCACGGCGCCGGTCGGGTTCTGGAAGAGCGGCTGGCAGACGAAGGCCGGGGCGCCGGTGGCACGGAACGCGTCCTCGAGCAACTCCGGCCGCACACCGTCGGCGTCCACCGGGACGGGTACCGGACGCAGGCCGGCCGCCCGGGCGATGGCGAGCATGCCGGGGTACGTCGGCGACTCGACCAGGACGGGGGCGCCGGGCGGGACGAGGGCGCGCAGAGCGGTGGTGAGCGCGGACTGGCCGCCCGCGGTGATCAGCACCCCGGCGGCCGTGACCGAGCCTCCGATGCTCCGCGCGAACCATTCGCGCAGCTCGGGCAGCCCTTCCATGGGAGGTCGTCCCCAGGCCCCGGGACGGCGCCCGGCCCGCGAGAGGGCGGCGGCCATGGCCCGCTCGGGCTGCAACGACGGGTGCAGATAGCCGCCGTTGAACTCGATCACGCCGGGCGGCGGCGCGGCCAGCGACACCAGCACCCCGGAGGCGTCCACCGAGCGTGGCACGAGGTCGGCGGCACCGTCGGCGCTGAGGGCGACCTCCTGCCAGGAGGTGTCCCCGGCGGGGGCCGGTGCCGTCCGGGGCTGTGCGCGGAACGCGCCGGCGCCGGGCCGGGTGACCACCAGACCCTCGGCGGCGAGCTGCGCCAGCGCCCGCGACACCGTCACGGGGCTCATCCGGAACCGTTCCACGAGCGACCGACTCGACGGCAGCTTTCCACCCGGCGGGTAGCGGTCGAGCTCCCGCCTCAGCTGTTCCACGAGTTCCCCTACGCTGCTACGCTCTTGCATGAGAGTAGAGAGTAGCGCTACTGCCGCACCTTCGATAGCAGTCGTCGCCTCGGCACCGGAGCGCCCCGGCTTCGGCGCCCTCCAGGCCGCGCTCGGCGTCGTGGCCTTCTCCCTCACCTTCCCGGCCACCGCGTGGGGACTGGAGGGCTTCGGGCCCTGGTCGCTGGTCGCCGTCCGGAGCGTCCTGGCCGCACTCATCGCGGGCGGCTGTCTGCTGGCCCTGCGCGTACCGCCGCCCGCCCGCCGGCACCGGCCGGGACTCGCGGTCGTCGGGGCCGGTGTCGTCCTCGGCTTCCCGCTGCTGACCACGCTGGCGCTGCGGACGTCCACCACCGCGCACGCCGCCGTCGTGGTCGGCCTGCTCCCGCTGACGACGGCGCTCTTCTCCGCGCTGCGCGTCGGCACCCGCCCCTCGCGCACGTTCTGGATCGCCGCCCTCGCGGGAGCGGCGGCGGTGCTGGCCTTCACGGCGCAGCAGAGCGGCGGCGCGCTGACCACCGCCGACCTGTACCTCTTCGCCGCGCTGCTGGTCTGCGCGGCCGGCTACACCGAGGGCGGCAGGCTGGCCCGGGTCATGCCGGGCTGGCAGGTGATCGGCTGGGCGCTGGTGCTGTGCCTGCCGCTGACCGTGCCCGTCGCCGCGCTCGCCCTGGCGCACGAACCCGTGCGGCTCACCGCGCACAGCGTCACCGGACTGCTGTGGGTCGCGGCGGGCTCACAGTTCGCCGGGCTGGTCGTCTGGTACCGCGGCATGGCGGCCATCGGCATCCCCAAGGCCAGCCAGTTGCAGCTCGCCCAGCCGCTGCTCACACTGGTGTGGTCGGTGCTGCTGCTGGGCGAGCACCTCACGGTCGCCGCCCCGTTGACGGCCGCGGCGGTGCTGGTCTGCATCGCCGTCACACAGCGATCACGCGGCTGAGCGGAACGGCGCACGGCCCTCGCCGGCAGACGCCTTTCGGCCTGGGCCTCAGGCCACGGACCGCTGCTCCGCACCTCGTGAGGAGGACCCAGATGCGCGCAACCGTGGGTGACCAGCTTGTCCAGCACGGCAGGGTGGTCGGTCAGCACGACAAGGTCGGCGAGATCGTCGAAGTGCTCGGCCAGGAGGGCAACCCGCCGTACCGGGTCCGGTTCGAGGACGGGCACGAGGGCGTGTGCTCCCCGGGACCCGACACGGAGATCCGGCACCGGGAGACCACCACCGGGCCGTGAGTCAGCGCGGGGGTGTCGCCGGCTCCGGGTAGTGGTCGGCGACCACCCGCGCCATCGCCCCGATCCGGTCGGCCGCCATGTCCTTGGCGGCGAAGTAGACGTGTCCGCGCACCTCCGGATGCCGCCCGGCCAGCGTCAGGTGCCGGGACAGCTCGTCCGTCCGCTGCCACGCGGCGGGCTGCGCGGGGTCACCGGCCTTGTACAGCGCCTCCCCCACGTAGAGCTGCGTCGCGCTGCCCCGCGCGACCTCCGCCCACCAGGGCACCAGCTTCGCGTAGTCGGCGGCGGTGAAGCCGATGTTCCAGTACAGCTGCGGGACGATGTAGTCGATCCAGCCTTCGCGCACCCACGTCCGCGTGTCCGCGTGCAGGTCGTCGTAGGTCTCCACGCCCGCCCGCGTGTCCGAGCCGAGCGGATCGGTCGCGGCGTTGCGCCACACTCCGAAGGGGCTGACGCCGAAACGGGCGCCCGGCCGGATCTCCCCGACACGGTCCGCCGTCTCCCGCACCAGCCGGTCGATGTTGTCCCGCCGCCAGGCGGCCCGGTCGGGGAAGTCGCCGCCGTGCTCGTCGTAGGCGTCGTCGTCGTCGAAGCTCTGCCCCGCCACGGGGTACGGGTAGAAGTAGTCGTCGAAGTGGACGCCGTCCACGGGATACCTCGCCACCGCGTCGAGCATCGCGTCCTCGACGAAGGCACGGACCTCGGGCAGCCCCGGGTTGTAGAAGAGCTTCCCGCCGTACGTCACCACCCAGCCCGGGTTCCGCCGGGCGGGGTGGGAGGCGGCGAGCCGGGCCGGGTCGGCGTGGGCGGCGACCCGGTACGGGTTGAACCAGGCGTGCAGGTGCAGGCCCCGGGCGTGGGCCTCCGCGACGGCCGTGCCCAGCGGGTCCCAGCCGGGGTCCTCGCCCTGGGTTCCGGTGAGGTACTGCGACCATGGCTCGTACGGTGAGGGCCACATCGCGTCCGCCATGGGCCGGACCTGGAAGAACACGGTGTTGAGCCGGTTGCGGACCGCGGTGTCGAGATGGGTGAGCAGCTCGGCGCGCTGCTGCGACGCGGTCAGCCCGGGCTTCGACGGCCAGTCGCGGTTGGCCACGGACGCGAGCCAGACGCCCCGCATCTCGGAGTCCGGCGCTCCGCCGCGGCGTCCGGTCGCGGCCGACGCCGCAGGCATCATCGTGAAAGCCGACAGCGCCGCCACCGCGAACGCCCTGCGTGACACTCGTCCCATCCGTATGCCCCAAAAGCCGCGGATCCGCCCGGTCGCGGATCGCTCCGGGGTCAGCATGCCCGAATCACACCCGCCCCCCGCGATCGATCATCGATACTTGGCGGTAACGTGCACGAACGGAGCAGGCGCCGGGACCCGGCCCGCCTGCCCGGTCGTGGATCAGCAGCGAAAGGGTCGATGTGACGGACACCCCAGCGGGAGACATTGCACGCGTCGGAGTCGTGGGCTGCGGTCAGATGGGCGCGGGGATCGCCGAGGTGTGCGCCCGGGCCGGCCTGGACGTCATGGTCGCCGAGACCACCGGCGAAGCCCTGGAGATCGGCCGCACCCGGCTGTTCACCTCCCTGGCCAAGGCCGCCGAACGCGGCAAGATCACCGAGGAGGAGCAGGAGGCCACGCTGGCCCGCCTGAGCTTCACCACGGACCTCGGCGAGTTCGCCGACCGCGACCTCGTGATCGAGGCCGTCGTGGAGAACGAGCAGGTCAAAACGGAGATCTTCCAGGTGCTCGACCAGGTCGTGACCCGGCCCGACGCCATCCTGGCCTCCAACACCTCCTCCATCCCCCTGGTGAAGCTGGCCGTGGCGACCTCGCGGCCCGACCAGGTCATCGGCATCCACTTCTTCAACCCGGCCCCGGTGCAGAAGCTCGTCGAGCTGATCCCGGCGCTCACCACGTCCGAAGGCACGATCAGCCGCGCCCAGCTCTTCACCGAGAAGCTGCTCGGCAAGCACGCGATCCGCGCCCAGGACCGCTCCGGCTTCGTGGTGAACGCACTGCTGATCCCGTACCTGCTCTCCGCGATCCGGATGTTCGAGACGGGCATCGCCAGCCGCGAGGACATCGACAACGGCATGGAGATGGGCTGCGCCCACCCGATGGGCCCTTTGAAGCTGTCCGACCTGATCGGCCTGGACACGGTCGCCTCGGTCGCGCAGTCGATGTACGAGGAGTACAAGGAGCCCCTGTACGCCGCTCCCCCGCTCCTGCAGCGCATGGTCGACGCGGGCCGGCTGGGCCGCAAGACGGGCTCCGGCTTCTACACCTACGCCTGACCGTCCGGCTGCCGCAGCCATCTCAACGCCGCCGCTCCTCCGGCCACGGCCGGAACCGGCGGCGTCCCCATTCCGCCGCCCGCTCGTTGAGGCGGCTGCGCAGCCAGCCCATCCAGAGGGCGAGCGGAGTGGCCGCCAGGGCGAGCAGCAGCGCCGTGCCCCATCCCGTTCCGCCGGAGGAGTACCGGAACACCACGACCGACAGCGCGTAGAGCGCCAGCGCGTACACCGCGCACTTCCGCCACTTCGTCATGGTGTCCCGGGTACCCCCGAGTCCGATTACGGTCGGTCAGATTTCGGCCAGTCGGCGGGCCCGTCACCTGAGTGGGCGCCGGGCCCGTGTCATTCACACACCGTGTGCGCGCCGGGCTCGCATATGCCCCTCGCACACTCTCCCCAGGCGCCCACCAGGCGAGTTGACTCCACATGAGCATGCAAGGGATGTGAAACGACTACGGAAAGGAGCGGACTCGTGACCATCGATCCCGAGCATCCCGTCGTCCATGGAGAACTCGCAGAGTTACGGCGCCGCCTCGATGTGGCCTACGCCCGCGTGGAGGGCGGGTTGGCGCTGCTCAGTCACCGCACCGAGGAAACCGCCAAGGAACTCGACGAGCTCAACACCCGGATCCACACACTCGAACACGCGCGCTGGCCGCTGCCCGCGGTCGCCGCCCTCACCGCCGTGGGTGCCCTCGTCGTGGCGATCTGGCAGGCGCTGGGGCACTAGTGCCGCAGCAGGCACTAGCTCAGGGCAACGTGTCCTGACCCAGCCTCAGATGGTGCAGCAGAAGTAACGCGGCCGCCATGTTGGCGGCCGGGACCTCACCGCGGGCGACCATGTCCGGGACGAGTTTGAGAGGCACCCATTCCCGGCGGTCCGACTCGAAGTCGTCCACGGGGTGCCCGACGTACTCGCCGTCGGCGGCCCAGAACACGTGGTGCCGGGCGTCGGTGAGCCCGTTGGACGGCTCCACGCTCATGAGGTGGTGCAGGGGCCCCGGCCGCCAGCCGGTCTCCTCCTCCAGTTCCCTGGCGGCCGCGCGGGCGATGTCCTCGCCGTCCTCGACCACTCCGGCCGCGAGTTCCCACCCCCAGCTGTCGGTGATGAAACGGTGCCGCCAGAGCAGGAGCACCTCGTTGGCCTCGTTCACGACCGTGGCCACCGCGACGGGCCTCAGCCGTATGAGGAAGTGGTCCAGATGCCGACCGTCCGGCAGTTCGACATCCGCGAGATTGACGCTGAACCAGCGGTTTGAGTACACAGTTTGCTCGTTGTGTTTCGTCCACTGCACGGTTCTGCCACCTTCCGTCGAGTAAGTGGCAATATCGCAGCAGGGACGCACGGACAGCAGGCGCACGGGAGGCGTCTGGGGGCGACACGGGCACCGCGTCCGGATCTACAACGGTACGCGCAGGGCTCCGTCGATGAGTTCGGCGGCCTCGGCCGTGCCGGCGCAACCACTGCGCACCAGGTGCTCCCGCACCGCGCGCAGCCGGTCGCGCAGCCGCTGGGACTCCATACCCCGGGCCTGCTCGGCCATCTGCACGGCGATGGCCACCGCCTTGTCGGCGTTGCCCTGCCGCAGTTCGATGGTGCTGAGCATGGCCAGCCGGTGCACCCGGCCGCGGTCGTGCGCCGGGTTGTCCACGGCGGCCGCGGCATGCTCCCCGGCGGCCGCGAGCTCCCCGAGGCTGAGCAGCGCCTCCGCCACCTGCACATTGACCAGCCCCGGCTGGACATAGCCGGTCTCGTCGGGCTCGTGACCGCGCCGGATCCGCTCGGCCGACTGCTCGGCCCGCCGGATGCAGGACAGGGCGCTGCCGCCGTCGCCGAGATGCGCGTAGGCCTTGGCCTGCATGGCGTACAGGTCGGAGGCGAGCGCCGGGGTGAGGTGCTTGCCGGCGGCCCGCAGCGCGGCCTCCGCGAAGGCGACGGACTGCCGGTACTCCCGCATGAACAGCGACTGGTTGACCAGCAGGGCGATCACATACGCCCCGAGTCCCCGGTCCCCGCTGGCCTTCGCGAGCCGCAGCGCCTGGTGGAAGTAGCGCTGGGCGAGTCCGTGCGCGTCGGAATCGTAGGCGCAGATGCCGGCGACGGCCACCAACCCGCCGGTGGCGCGGTGCAGTTGCCGGCCGGTCTGGTCGGTGTAACCGCCGCGCAGCAGCGGGGCGGCCTCGGCGTTCAGGAAGCCGACGATACGGGCCCGTGTCGCGATGCCCCCGGCCTTGCGGTACATCTGCTCGTAGTGCGTGCGGGCGGCACGCAGCATCTCCAGGTCGCCCGAGGTGACCCGGTGCCGGCCACCGCGGGAGACGTCGACGTCCTCGGGCGGGTTCTCCCACTCCCACACCGGCATCACGGCGGGCGTGCCGGTGAGGGCGGGTGCGCCGAGGATGTGCGGGCGCTGCTGCTGGTCGGATCGCCACAGGGCGGTGGCCCGTTCGACGAACCCGGACAGGGAGCCGGTGTGCGGGGCGGACGGCTCGCCGGGCACGCCGAGGCCGATGTCGTCGAGGGTGACATGCCGTTGCAGCCGGCCCGCGAGCACCTCGCAGATCAGGTCGGGCACCTGGCCCCGGGGCCGCTGCCCCTTCAACCACCGGGCGACGGCGGTGTGTTCGTACCTCAGGGACAGGCCACGGGCTCGTCCCGCCTGATTGACGTGTGCGGCCAGCCCCGCGTGCGAGATCCCCGCCTCGTCCAGGATCGCGTCGAGCAGAGTGTTGGGCTGCATGTGGGCCCCCCGGATGGCTCGGTGCGGCCAGATTAGTGGTTCCGCCTTCACACGGGGTGTGAACGGAGTGCTCGAATCCGCACGGTGTGCGCACTGTCGCTCAGAGTCGCCGACCGGTTGACTGAACTGCCTCGAAAGAGGCCGGCCGGGCCGCCGGCTCCCCCTCGTACACGCGGCGGCCCGCTACCGCCGTCCGCCCGGCCGCCTGCCCGACACTCCGTGGCGGGGCGGACGGCATCGCCGGCGGCGCGATCTCCCGCCGTGGTGTCAGAGGTGTGTGCTCTGCTGCGGGTGCGTCGTGGATGTTCGCGCCCTCGACGGCGCCCTCCGGCTGTTGGTGAGCACCAGCAGGGCGATGTCGTCCGGAGGAGTGCCCCGGGTGTGGTGGAGGAGGGCCGTGGAGATCCTGCCGACGACACCCCGCGAGGAGAGCGGACCGTCCCGCGCGACGCTCGTCAACGCGGTGGCCAGCGGGAAGAACCGGCCACGGGCGTCCCGCGCGTCCTGGGCGCCGTCCGTGAAGAGGAACAGCGCCTCATCGTCCTGGAGATACCCCAGGTCCACGGTCGGCAGAACGGCCGGCAGGGGGAACAGCCCCAGGGGCGGATGCGGATCGCCGGGAGCCAGCTGTTCCACCTCGACGCCGCTCACCCGGTACGGCCACGGGTGGCCGCAGTTCAGCGCGAGCATCTCACCGTCGGGCCGGATCTCCACGAGCAGCAGGGTCACGAACTCCTCGGCCGCGCCCGCGGGATGCTCCTGACGCAGATGCCGCTCCAGGGCCCGCTCCAGCCGCCGCAGCACCCCGCCGAGGTCCTGCTCGTCGTGCGCGGCCTCGCGGAAACAGCCGAGCACGGCGGCGACGGTCCCGAACGCGCCGATCCCGTGCCCGCGTACGTCACCCATCACGGCCCGTACGCCGTGTTCGGTGGCGACGGCCTCGTACAGGTCACCCCCGACCGCGGCACCACGCTCCGCCGCCACCTGGACGGATGCCACGTCCAGCCCGTCGATCCGGGCGGGCAACGGCCGCAGCAGGGCGCTCTGCGCGGCGCCCGCGACCCGGCGCAGCTGGCGCAGTTCGCGCATCAGCGACCGCCGCACTTGCAGAATCAGCCCGGTCCCCACCGCGAAGCACACCGTGCTGGTGACGATCCGGGCCTGGAGACCGGTCTCCTGGGCGAGCGGGCAGGCCAGTTTGTACGTGACAGCCGCCGCGCCCCCTACCGCAGGCAGCCCGAGGCTGCGCACCCGACCCCTGATGCGGATCATGCCGATGGCCCCCCCAATAGGCCCTGACACAGAATCGGACCGGCCCGAGAAGGCCGGTCCGATTCTGTCGACAGCACACCGAAAAGGGGGAGATCATCCACCTTTACCACTCAAACGAGTGACGTGCCCCTTTCTCGAGGGCGCGGGGAACTGCGCGAACGACCACGACGAACCCGCAACCGCCAAGACAGCGCAGTCCCCTTCCCCTGGGCACTCAGCTCCGCAGTTCCGCACCCACACGCTCGCCCGCGAGGGCCACCGCCGCGTCCCGGGCCGCGGACGCCTCGTCCACGGTCAGCGTCCGGTCGGAGGCCCGGAACCGCAGCGCGTACGCGAGCGACTTCCGCCCTTCCCCCAACTGCTCGGCGTTCTCGTACACGTCGAACAAACGGATGGACTCCAGCAGTTCCCCGGCCCCGTCCCGCAGCGCCGCCTCGACCTCGGCGGCCGGCACGAACGCGTCGACGACCAGGGCGACATCCTGCGTGGCGACGGGGAACGTGGAGATCCGCGGTGCCGCCGTCGTGGCATCACCGGCACTTTCCACCGCGTTCAGGTCGATCTCCATCGCACAGGTGCGCGCGGGCAGCCCGAGGGCCTTCACGACCCGCGGGTGCAACTCGCCCGCGTGCCCCACGACCCGCTCGGCACCGTCGACGGTGAGCACCAGCTCGGCGCACCGCCCCGGATGCCACGGCCCGTACTGCCCCTTGCGGATGACGAGTGCGGCACCGGCCTCCCGCGCGACGGCCCGGGCGGCCTCGACCGCGTCGGCCCAGTCGGCCGGACGGCCCTTGCCCCACCAGCCGGCCTGCTCGCGCGCACCGGCGAGGACCACGGCGACGTGCCGCGGCTGCTCGGGCAGCGCCGCGTTCAGCCCGGCGAGTTCCTCATCGGCCGGGCGCCGGTCGACGGGCAGCACGGCGGCGATCCGCTGCTCCCCGCGCGGCCGGAAGACCAGACCCGTCTCGAACAGCGCGAGGTCGTGCGAGCCCCGGCCGTCGTTGCGCCGCAGGGCGGCGAGCAGACCCGGCAGCAGCGTCGTGCGCAGCGCGGGCTCCTCGTCGCTGAGCGGGTTGCTGAGCTTCACGACGCGGCGGACCGGGTCGTCCGCGTCGAGGCCGAGCTGGTCGAAGACCTGCTCGCCGATGAACGGGTAGTTCAGCGCCTCGACGTACCCGGCACCGGCCAGTGCCCGGCCCACGCGGCGGTGCAGCCGCTGCCGGTCGGTCAGACCGCGGCCGGCCGGCGGCTTGGGCAGCGTGGCGGGCAGGTTCTCGTAGCCCTCCAGCCGGATGACCTCTTCGGCCAGGTCGTTCGGGTCGGTGAGGTCGGGACGCCAGGACGGCACGGTGACGATCAGCTCGTCCTGCCCGTACACGTCGCAGCCGACCTCCTGGAGGCGGCGCACGACGGTCTCGCGGCCGTAGGCGACGCCCGCGACCTGGTCCGGGTGGTCGGCCGGGATGGTGATGGTGCGCGGCGCGGACGGGGCGAGGATCTCGGTCACGCCGGCCTCGGCGGTGCCTCCCGCGAGCAGGACCAGCAGATCGACGGTGCGCTGCGCGGCGGCCGCCGCGGCCTGCGGGTCGACGCCGCGCTCGAAGCGCCGGGACGCCTCGGAGGACAGCTTGTGCCGGCGGGCCGTGCGCGCGATCGACACCGCGTCGAAGTGCGCCGCCTCGATGACCACGTCGGACGTGGCGTTCTGCACGTCGTCGTGGTCGGCGATCTCCGTGTTGGCGCCGCCCATGACGCCGGCGAGCCCGATCGGGCCGCGGTCGTCGGTGATCACCAGGTCCTCGGCGTCCAGCGTGCGCTCGACACCGTCGAGGGTGGTGAGCTTCTCGCCCGCCTCGGCCCGGCGCACCCCGATCGTGCCCTGGACCAGACCGCGGTCGTAGGCGTGCAGGGGCTGGCCGAGCTCCGTCATCACGTAGTTGGTGACGTCGACGGCGAGCGAGATCGGGCGCATGCCGACCTTCTGGAGCCGGCGCTGGAGCCAGATCGGGGAGCGGGCCTCGGCGCTGAGACCGGTCACCGTGCGGGCGGTGAAGCGGTCGCAGCCGGTGGGGTCGGAGATCCGCACCGGGTAGCCGTACGCGTTCGGTCCGGGCACGTCGAGCAGCGCCGGGTCGCGCAGCGGCAGGCCGTAGGCGGTGGCGGTCTCGCGGGCGACACCGCGGATGGACAGGCAGTAGCCGCGGTCGGGCGTGACCGCGATGTCGAGGACCTCGTCGACCAGTTCCAGCAGTTCGACGGCGTCCTTGCCGATCTCGGTCTCCGGCGGCAGGACGATGATGCCCTTGGTGCCGTCGTCGCCCATGTTCAGCTCGTCGCTGGAGCAGATCATGCCGCGCGACATCCGGCCGTAGGTCTTGCGCTCGGCGATCTGGAAGTCCCCGGGCAGAACGGCGCCGGGCAGCGCCACGACGACCTTGTCGCCGACGGCGAAGTTGCGGGCGCCGCAGACGATCTCCTGGGGCTCGCCCGTGCCGTTGGCCTGGCCGACGTCGACGGTGCAGAAGCGGATCGGCTTCTTGAACTCCGTCAGCTCCTCGATCGTCGCCACCTGGCCGACGACCAGCGGGCCCTTGAGGTCGGCGCCGAGCTGCTCGACGGTCTCGACCTCCAGACCGGCCGAAATGAGCTTGGCCTGCACGTCCCGGCCGGTCTCCGTCTCCGGCAGGTCGACGTACTCCCGCAGCCAAGAAAGCGGGACCCGCATCAGATCTCCATCCCGAACGGCCGGGTGAACCGGACGTCACCCTCGACCATGTCTCGCATGTCATCGACGTTGTGGCGGAACATCAGCATCCGCTCGATGCCGAACCCGAAGGCGAACCCGCTGTACTTCTCGGGGTCGACGCCGCAGGCGGTGAGCACCCGCGGGTTGACCATGCCGCAGCCGCCCAGCTCGATCCAGCCCTCGGAGGAGCAGGTGCGGCAGGGGCGGTCGGGGTTGCCGATGGACTCGCCCTTGCAGACGTAGCAGAGCATGTCCATCTCGGCGCTGGGCTCGGTGAAGGGGAAGTAGTTCGGCCGCAGCCGGGTCTTCATGTCCGCGCCGAACAGGGCCTGGACCATGTGGTCCAGGGTGCCCTTGAGGTCCGCCATCGTCAGGCCCTCGTCCACCGCGAGCAGCTCGATCTGGTGGAAGACGGGCGTGTGCGTGGCGTCCAGCTCGTCGGTGCGGAACACCCGGCCGGGGCAGACGATGTAGACCGGCAGCTCACGGTCGAGCAGCGCGCGGGCCTGCACCGGCGAGGTGTGCGTGCGCAGGACGACGCCGGACCCGGACTCCTCGGTGCCCTCGGGGCCCCGCACGAAGAAGGTGTCCTGCATCTGCCGGGCCGGGTGGTCGGGCAGGAAGTTGAGCGCGTCGAAGTTGAACCACTCCGCCTCGGCCTCGGGCCCCTCGGCGACCTCGTAGCCCATGGCCACGAAGACGTCCGCGACCCGTTCCATCATCGTGGTGAGCGGGTGCCGGGCGCCGGACGGCACACGGTCGTACGGCAGTGTGACGTCCACCGCCTCCTCGACGAGCACGCGCGCGTCCCGTTCGGCCTCGAGTTCCACCTGGCGGGCGGCGAGGGCCTTGTTCACGGCACCGCGGGCCTGGCCGACGCGCTTGCCCGCCTCGGCCTTGGCGTGCGGGGGCAGGGCGCCGATCTCGCGGTTGGCGAGGGCCAGCGGCGAGGCGGGGCCGGTCTGGGCGACCTTGGCCTCGTGGAGCGCGTCGAGGGAGTCCGCGGCGGCGAAGGCGGCGAGCGCCTCGTCCCGCATGCGCTCGATCTCTTCCGGTTTCAACGTCTCGACCTCGACAGGGTCGTACGACTTATTCGGTGCCGACATCTCTTCCCGTGCTTCCGATTGGCTGGCTGGAGGTCCCCGTCTCCGACTCGGACGGCCGCCTGAAGGGACACAAAGGTGCCAAGGGCCGAGTCTAACGGGGTGGAGGTATACGCATGCGCCCGCGGGGCTCAGGCGAGATAGGCCGGAGCGCTCACGGGCAAGGTAAATCGGAACTCGGCGCCGGCACCGGGGGCGCGGCCGACCGTGATGGTGCCGCCGTGGGCCTCGACGATGCCCTTGACGATGTAGAGCCCGAGGCCCGTCCCGCCGCGCTTGCTGCCCCGCCAGAAGCGGGTGAAGACGCGGTTCATGGACTCCTCCGGGATGCCGGACCCTTCGTCGCTCACCGTGACCGACGTGCCGGTGTCCTCGCCCTCGCGGGGGGACGCCGTGGCCGTGACGTCGATCGTGACAGTTCCCTCGCCGTGCCGCACGGCGTTTTCCAGCAGGTTGCTGAGCACCTGGTCGATCTTGTCGGGGTCGGCCCACAGGTCGGGCAGCGGCTGCTGGACGCGCAGCAGGAACCGGTCGGCCGGCTGTCCGGCGGCGACGTAGGCCTGGATGTGCCGTGAGACGGCGGCGCCGATGTCGACGGGCTGGCGCCGCACCTCCAGCCGGCCGGAGTCGATGCGGGAGATGTCGAGCAGCTCGGCGATGAGCCGGGTGACCCGGTCGGCGTCGGCGTCGACGGTCTCCAGCATCAGCCGCTTCTGGTCGTCGGTGAACCGTTCCCACTTGGCCAGCAGCGTGGCGGTGAAGCCCTTGACGGAGGTGAGCGGCGAGCGCAGTTCGTGGGCGACGGTGGCGATCAGTTCGGCGTGGCTGCGCTCGGTGCGGCGGCGGGCCTCGGTGTCGCGCAGGGTGACGACCAGCCGCCGTACGGGTCCGGTGGGCCGGGTGCGGACGTAGCGCGCGCAGACCAGCACCTCTCGACCGCCGGGCAGGAGCAGATTGCGCTCGGGCTGTCCGGCGCGGATGGCGAGTCCCCCGTACGGGTCGGTCAGCTGCCACCAGCGCCGGCCCTCCAGGTCCTCTAACGGCAGGACCTTCTCCAGCGGCTGTCCGAGGGCGTCGTCGGCACGGACCGCGCTGATGCGCTCGGCGGCCGCGTTGAAGCAGATGACCCGGCCCTGCTCGTCGGCGACGACGAGCCCGTCGGGCAGCTGGTCGGGGTCGATGCCCAGGCCGGCCGGATCACCGGGTGGCCGGGACGCGGCGGGCGGGCTCCCGGCGTCCTGGGCTCCCGGTGCGCTGCTCGTGCCGCCACTCATCCCCGTACCCCACCTCCAAGGCTCCGCAGAGGGGTCCCTGAGCTGGTCACCCTACTAGTTCCCGGTGACGGAGCGGCACCCTCCGGAGGCGCGCTGTGCGCGCGCCGACGCATAGAGACATACGGCGGCGGCGGTGGCGAGGTTCAGGCTCTCGGCCTTCCCGTGGATCGGAACGCGCACGACGGCGTCCGTGAGGGCGCGGGTCTCCTCCGGCAGACCCCACGCCTCGTTGCCGAAGACCCAGGCGGTGGGCCCGCCCATGGTGCCCTTGTCGAGCTCGTCGTCGAGGTCGCGGTCGCCCGCCCCGTCGGCGGCGAGGACCCGGGCCCCGGCGTCCCGCAGCGCGTCGACGGCCCGCTCCACGGGGACACCGACGGCGACCGGCAGGTGGAACAGGGAGCCGACGGAGGCCCGGACGGCCTTGGGGTTGTACACGTCGACCGAGGCGTCGGTCAGGACGACGGCCTCGGCACCGGCGGCGTCGGCGCAGCGCAGCACGGTCCCGGCGTTGCCGGGGTCACGGACGTTGGCGAGGAGGGCGACGAGCCGGGGACGGGCCGCGAGGACCTCCTCGAACGGCGTGTCCAGGAACCGGCAGACACCGACGAGCCCCTGCGGGGTGACCGTGGTGGAGATGTCGGCGACGACCTGCTCGGCGGCGAGGTGCACCCGTGCTCCGGCGTCCCGGGCCGCTCCCACGATGTCGGCGTGGCGTTCGGCGGCCTCCAGCGTCGTGAACAGCTCCACGAGCGTGGCCGCGCCCCCGGTCCGGTGCCCGGCCGCCTCCCGGACGGCCTGCGGCCCCTCCGCGAGGAACAGCCGCTCCTTCCCCCGGAAGTTCCGCTTGGCCAGCCGCCGCGCGGCCAGGACACGGGGGGAGCGGGGGGAGATGAGCTCGGGGGTGGCGGGAGACATCCGGTTCGCTTTCTCGCTAGTGCCGCGGCAGGCAACGTTTGCCCGTCAAGGAGCGGCGTCCGGTGCGTGCTCTCGGCGTGCCGGGTGCAAGCCCTCGTACTGGGTGTAC
>NZ_JBEOSZ010000055.1:0-43793 GCF_040303285.1 Streptomyces sp. NPDC096046
CCAGTAGCTCCGCTACGAGGGCTTCCCGGCGCCTTGCGATGCACGGCACCAGACCACGTGCCCTGATCGGACGCTCATAGTGAAAGGACCCCTTACAGTAGGCCCGGCGTCCCCGCGGTCAGCTCGCACCGGCTGCCCGCACCCAGTTCCACAAGGTCTCCGGATTGATTCCCAGATCTGCAGCGACCTGCCGGATCGTCGCATCGGGCGCGGTTGGTACAGCGCGACCGCGTCCGCCTTGAACGGCGGCGGATAGTTCTTCATGACCACGAGATGTCCGTTCTCAGCTCTTCAGGATCCACTGTCTCGTGTGTCCAGGATCAAGGGTCAGAGCCCGGGCTTGATTCGCCTCTGCGATCGACCATCCCGCCGCTCTGCGAGCGGCGGCCCGTCGGAACCGCCCGAGGCGACGTTTGCCATCACCGAACCTCAACCCATTCAGCTCGTCGGCCCCGGCGCCCTGACGAGCCGGGCGTAATGATGAAGGCGAGCAGCGGGTCGCAATAGGGAGACGTGAACGTGGCTATCGGAGCAAACAGGCGGGGCCAGGGGCACGCTCAGGGCGGCTGTATCGACGTGCCGCTCAAATCGGGTGCGGTCACCTCACGTGATTTTCCCAGATAAGGAGCCTCATGAAGGCTGTAGTGTTCGAAGGAACCCGAGCGGTGTCCGTGCAGGATGTGCAGGACCCGGAAATCGAGCAGCCCACCGATGTGATCGTCCGTGTGACCTCCAGCGCCCTGTGCGGAACCGATCTCCACATGTACGACGGTCGCACGGGCGCCCAGCCCGGACTCGTGCTCGGACACGAGCCGCTGGGAGTGATTGAGCAGGCCGGATCCGCCGTCAGCGCCGTCTCGGTGGGTGATCGGGTTGTAGTCCCCACCCATCTGTACTGTGGCACCTGTCTCCATTGCTCCCGCGGCCTGAGCGCCGCTTGCAGCCGGGTCCGTCCCGGCAGCTTCGGCGCCGCGTACGGGTACGCCGGGATGGGACCCTACCGCGGCGCTCAGGCAGAGTTGCTCAGGGTGCCCTTCGCAGACGCGAACTGTTTGCCCGTGCCCGGTGAACCCGGAGACGTGAACGAGGACGCGTTCGTGATGCTCGCCGATGCCTTCGTCACCGGCTGGCACGCAACGGAACTCGCGGGCGTGTGCCCCGGCGCCGTCGTGGCCGTCTTCGGTGCTGGCACGATCGGGCTGCTCGCCGCCCACTCCGCCGTGCTACGGGGAGCGGCGCAGGTGTTCGTGGTGGACCGGATTCCGGAGCGGCTGGAAGTGGCCCATTCGTATGGGGCAGTGCCCATCGACCTCCGTGATGGTGACCCAGTGCAACAGATCCGCGCCCGGCGGCGTTCTGGGCAGCTGCCCCCCGGTGAGGATGGCATGGACGGCGTTGACTGCGGGATCGACGCGGTCGGATTCCAAGCCATCGATCGCTCCGACTCCGCCCATGAGAATCCCCGCCAGGTCATCGAGGACCTGGCGGCGCTGGTGAATCCGACGGGGCGAATCGGCATCGCCGGGGTGTACGCGGCAAGGGACCACGCTCCTGCACCGGCCGGCCACGCGGACGGCTCCCTGCGGGTCCCCTGGGCGGTCCTGTTCGACAAGGGCATCCAAGTCGGTTTCGGCCGGACGCATGATCGCCGATACACGGCCCTGCTGCGCGACCTGATCCTCACAGGCAGAGCGGAGCCCCAGCGTGTGGTGAGTCATCACGCAAAGCTCGACGAGGCACCCGTGCTCTACCGGGACTTCGACCGAAGGGCGAACGGCATCATCAAGGTCGTGCTGAAACCGTGAGCCCGGCCGGTCCGGGAGTGCAGCAGACGCCGCGTCCGGGGTGGGGCGAGGTCCTCGCGTAGGCGTGCCTACTCCCTTTGAGCGCACTCGCCCCGGCTGGGTAGGCGAACTGCCCAGCTGATTCCGCACCGTCTCGCCCGCCGCGTCCTGGGGGCGTCGGAGTCCTGATTTACCGTCCTGGTGAACCGCCCCGACTCCGTGAAGGATCGAGTCACTGGCATGACCCTCCCGTCACCCGCTTGAGCTGCGCCGTCGCGCGGTGCGCATGGGCGCCGAAGTGCGCGACGACTACCCGGACGAGACAGCCGCCTTGCAGGCGGTCGCGGACGAGGCCGGCATCGGCTCCCGCGAGACTGCTGCGCCCGAAGCCGGACCTGACCCAGGTCGCGGGCGAGCCGGCCGACGTCCTCGCCGCCGCGCAGGCCGCCGTCGACGCCCCGGCAGGAGTGGACACGAGAGCGGGGGGCATCGGCGAGGGTGGGGCGGGTCTGGTGCCGGCGGTTTCCGGCCCTGATCTGCGCTGTCGCCTGTCGGGCAGAGACTCCGACCTCGGTGTCCAGGCCGGGGCCTTCCTCTGGTGGCCGGCACACGCACCTGAGTCAGACTGCCCACTGTGTATGCAGTGAACGAATGTGGTCTCAAAGCGCCGCGGCGGTCGTCGGCGCGTCGTTGCCGGGGAACCGGACCTGCGGTGGGATGCGGCATCTGTCAACTGGTGTGACATTGATCTTGAGTCTTGTGCTGGGTGGCTGGAGGCCGTGGTGGAGCATCCGTATGTGCTGGTGATCGAGGATGAGCGGGATGTCCGGGTCCTGCTGGAGGAGCATCTGCGGGCGCTGGGGTGCCGGGTGGATGCTGCGGAGTCCGGCGTGAAGGGGCTGGAGTTGGCGTTCGCGGACCCGCCGGACATGGTGATCATCGACATTCTGCTGCCGGACATCGACGGCCGGGACATCGTGCGCCGGCTGCGGGCGGATGAGCGGACCAGAAGGTGCCATCTGGTCGTCTCCTCCGTGCTCGACCCGCAGGATCTGCTCCATCTGGCGACGGAGCTGTTGGCCAAGCCGTTCGGGCGGGCGTCGGTGACCGGGATGGTTGATTCCTTCAGAGCGTCCCGCGCTGGGGAGGACTGATGGCTCGTGTGCTGATCGCGGACGACGACACGGACATCCGGGAGCTGGTCGCGTTCAAGCTGACAAACGACGGCCATGAGGTGACGGCCGTCGAAGACGGCCTGCGGGCGCTGCAGGCCATCCGGGAGCAGACGGTGGATCTGGCCTTGTTGGACATCCGCATGCCGGAGATGTCCGGGCTGGACGTCTGCCGCACCTTGCGTGCCGCAGCCGAGACCGCGGCGCTGCCGATTCTGTTGATCACCGCACGCTCCCAGGAAGGCGATATCGAGGCGGGATTCGCCGCGGGGGCCGACGATTACATCACCAAGCCGTTCAGTCCCAGAGAGCTCTCCCGCCGGGTCGAGGCGGTACTGATCCGGGCCGGCCGGTAACTGCCTGGAGGCGAGCGTGAAGACAAGCGGTGTGAGCGGGTCGGAGCGTGACAGTGTGGGGCGGCGTCTGAACATCGCGTTCGGCGTCCTGACCGCGCTGATTGCCCTGGTGGGGGCGGGTGCGCTGACCGGCGCGGTGATGGAGAATGCCGTGCAGGACCGGATCGCTGACCGCGTGCAGCCCGCCTGGGCCGCCAATATGCGCCTGCACCATGAGGCGGTTCAGATGCAGCGGTCCATGCGCGGCTACCTCCTGCTGGGCGACCGAGACCTCCTTGACGACTACCGCCAGGCCCGCGATGACTACCCGGGCGCCATGGCCGCGGTCCGCCGGTATGCCACGCCCGAGACGGAAGACAATCTCGACAGGCAGCAACGGCAGTTGGCCGCCTATGTGGAGATCGCCGACCAGCAGGCCAAGGCGGCGCCCCGAAGCGCGCAAGCGGTAGAGCTCGCCCGCGAGGGCAGTGCCGCGCTCGAGCGCTTCTCCGGCACCAACCGGCAGTTGCAGGATCAGCTCAGCGGCGAGATCCAGCGGCTGCGGGACCGCTCCGACACACTCGTCACCGCCGGCACCGCGGCGTTCGCCGCGCTGGTCGCCGCAGCCCTTGCCCTGTCGCTCCTTACGGCGCGGCGGGCCACCCGTGGCGTGGTCCCCCCGCTCAGGCACATCCAGAAGGCCCTCGGCCGGCTGACGGCGGGTGAGCATTCCGCCCGTGTCCGGCCCGAAGGACCCCGCGAGACCCGGGCGGTGGCAGAGTCCGTCAATCAGTTGGCCGACGAGAGTGACCGCCTGCGCCGCATCGAGCAGACCCGCAGCCGCCTGGGGGAGATCGCCCGGCAGACAGGGGTGCGGATCCGTGAGCGCCTGGACGTAGAGGAGGTGCTCGACAAGGCGTGCGCCGGGATCGGGGAGGGCCTGGACGCCGACTTCGTCTTCCTCCTCCTCCGTGACGGTGACATCCCACTGGTGCCCGTCGCGCGGGCCTGGTCCGCCGAGAAGGGTTTGCTGTCAGCCGACGAGCAGCAAGCTCTGCCGGGCATTCCCGCCGAGGTGCTCCGGGACCACTACCGTCGGGCAACGACCTGGCTGGTACCGGACCTGCCCGGCTACCTCGCCGACACCCGGCCGGTGCCCGGCGCCCCCGGCTCTTTCGGCGAGATCGGTCTGCCGGAGGCCAACCGTGCGGCCTCGGCGGATCTGGGCCTGCACGCGGTGGCGGTCATCCCGCTCGGCGTAGGCGAGGAACCCCTGGGGGCGATCTGCCTGGCCCGCACCCGCAGCGACCGCCCCTGGGAGAGCGTGGAGATCGAAACGGCCGAATCCATGGCCGGCGGCGTCGCCCGCGCCCTGCGCACCTCCACCCTCTACGAGCACGAGAAGCATCTGGTGGACGAACTCCGTGCGCTGGACCAGGCCAAGAGCGACTTCCTGTCCACGGTCTCCCACGAACTGCGCACCCCGCTGACCAGCATTGTCGGCTACATCGAACTCCTCGAGGACGAAGACACCGGCCCGCTGACCCAACCCCAGCACAAAATGCTCGACGTCGTCGCCCGCAACGCCCACCGCCTGCGCACCCTGATCGAGGACCTGCTGACTCTTTCCCGCATCGAATCCGGCAAGTACACCTCGCGGAAGAAGCCCGTCGACCTGTGCCATCTGGTGGCCTCCGCGGTCGACGCCATCCGGCCCGCCGCCGAAGCCGCATCCGTCCGCCTCGGCGCCGACTGCCCCGGCAGCCCTCTCGTCTGTGAGGCTGACAGCGACCAGCTCGACCGGGTCCTGATGAACCTGCTCTCCAACGCCGTCAAGTTCACCCCCCAGGACGGGCAGGTGCACGTGAGCGCCGCCCAGCAGGACGGTCATGCCGTCATCAGCGTCAGCGACACGGGTATCGGCATTCCCGCCACCGAGCAGAAGCAGCTGTTCACCCGCTTCTTCCGCGCCTCCAACGCCACCGATGCGGCCATCCCTGGCACCGGCCTTGGCCTGACCATCGTCCGCACCATCATCGACAACCACGGCGGCGCAACCGAAATCCATTCCCGCGAAGGCCAGGGCACTACCGTCACCGCACGCCTGCCCCTCACCGCCACTGATCAGACGACGGCAACCACCCCCACTCCCTGACCAGTAGTCACACGACTCGTATCTGTTGAGGAAAGTGATCCTTTCTTCTTGCTAGGAGAACAACATGGGAAGACGCATCCCGGCCGTCGTAGCCGCTGCCGGCGCCGCCACGCTGCTGACCATCGCGGTACCCTCGAGCGCCCAGGCCGCGGCCGGCACGTTCCTCTACACGCACGCCTACTCGAAACTCAGCGTCACCCTGACCAACCCAGCCGACGCCTCCTGTATCCAGGCGACGGCCAACGGCAGTGTGACGAACAACACCGGCAGCAGTGCCACGCTGTATCCGAGCCCTGCCTGCCAGGGCGAGCCGCTGGGTACGCTGCCGCCGAAGGGCACAGCGAGTGGACTGGCGTTCGCCAGTGTCGTCTTCACAGCACCGTAAGCGGCGGCCATAGGCCAAGACCGTCGGGAGGCGGAGACGTTCCTCCGGCCTCCTCGCCGCGGCGGCTTTGCGACAGTGGCGTGCAACCGGCACGTTGAACCGCCCCGGGCTCCACAGAGATCTCAGAATGTGGTTGTGACCTGGGTTTCGTGAGTTCGGTGTAGTAGTTGGCTTCGTATTCGGCGGGGCGGGACGTGGCCTATCGCCGTCAGCACCCCCCACCCCGACAGCGCCCAAACCCGCTACCCCTGGAGCTTCTTGGCTTCTACCGTGGGCGGGCATGAGCACGCAGGCCTTCAACGGCGCCTACCTCCTGCCCCTCTTCGCTGAGATCGAGCAGGCCCGCGCCCACGGCGCCTACCGGCCACTGCCCACCCCCGCCCCGGCCAGCAGCCTCGCCACCGAGGACGCACCGCTCGGCCCGTACGCCGCCTCCCACCTGATCCGCACCTCCTACACCGCCGGCCTGGCCCACGCCGACGCTCTGCGCCGCCTGACATCGGCAGGCGAGGTCGACCCCACCAGCCCCTGGACCCTGCTGCGCGGCGCCCTGGAGAACTTCGCCACCGGCCTGTGGCTCCTGGAGGGCGCCGGCCGGGCCGAACGACGGCGCCGCGCGCTGTCCCTGTGGGACGAAGACATGCGCAACCGCCACCAGCACGACGCGACACCGGCCACATCCCGTCCGGCGGCGGCATGACCGGAGCACAACGCCGTTCGACGAAGGCCAGCACCGGCCACTGGCCGAGTACTGCCGCATCATGCTCCGCCGGCTGCAAGAGCATTACAACGCCCGCGCCCAGGCCCGCTGACCCCCGGCGAGCGGCCGTGCCTCCAGAGCCGGCCCCTTCGCACCGGCGCGGCTGCCGAACCGTCATCGAGCGAGGCGACCCACTCGGCTACCGCACAGCCCAAGATCTTTTGAGAGCGCCGCCGGGACCGACCGGAAGAAGGGCGGCGGCGTTGGCAGCGCCGCCGATGAACTCAGCGCTCATGTGCGTCACGTTCAGCTGGTCAGCCCCTGAGAGGTCGATTTCTCCGATATTCAATCCCGGAATGAGTGTTCGATCCCTAGATGTCGGGTTGCGCCAGGAGAGGGCGGCGTCGCCGGGCAGGCACATCAGTCCAGGCCGCATCCTCGCTTTCCGGTTCCGGGAACGGTTCTGACTCCCGGCTCACGGCAGATTCCCTGCTGCCGCCCATCCCTGTAATCAACTCTGTTTGTTTCATTGACATCTCACTCGGAATACCTACCGTTGGGAGCGCTCCCATGACAGCCTTGCAACTGGAAGGAGTCCCCCCACATGCGGAAACAGAGTCCGTTAGCCGGGCGTTTGTCGCCCCTCCGCCGGCCTCTCCAGGCGTTCGTCATGCTGTTCGCCGTGGTTGTCGGCGCACTCACCTGGTCGGCCCCCGCCCAGGCTCACGGCACCGTCGTCGGCCCCGCCACCCGCGCGTACCAGTGCTGGAAGACGTGGGGCAACAACCACACGAACCCGGCCATGCAGACCCAAGACCCCATGTGTTGGCAGGCCTTCCAGGCCAACCCCGACACCATGTGGAACTGGATGAGCGCGCTCCGCGACGGCCTCGGTGGCCAGTTCCAGGCACGGACCCCCGACGGGACGCTCTGCAGCAACAACCTCTCGAGGAACGCCAGCCTGAACAAGCCCGGACCGTGGAAGACCACCACCGTCGGCAACAACTTCTCGGTCCACCTGTACGACCAGGCGTCCCACGGTGCCGACTACTTCAAGGTCTACGTGAGCAAGCAGGGCTTCAACCCCAAGACGCAGACCCTGGGCTGGAGCAACCTCGACTTCATCACGCAGACCGGCCGCTTCGCCCCGGCGCAGAACATCACGTTCCCTGTCCAGACCTCCGGCTACACCGGACACCACATCCTGTTCGTGATCTGGCAGGCCTCGCACCTCGACCAGGCCTACATGTGGTGCAGCGACGTGAACTTCGGCTGAGCCGCAAAGCACACACACGACACCGGCCTCTGCCGGGCGCCGGTAACCCGCCGCCCGGCCGACCGAGCCCCGTCGGGGCAGTGGCCCCATTTGGTCACCCTGCCCCGACGGGGCTTTCTGCGTTCCTCACGTGACTCTGTCGGGGATCTCGGATGGTCGGACTCAACTGCCGAGGACCGCCAGGACTTCGACCGGGGAATCTCGTTGTGGTCCAGTAAGGTCTGGAAGGCGGTTGGCGGTCTCGGCGAAGAGGGTTTCTCGTCGCTGAGAGACCGTTTTCTCTCGTTGCTTCATCCCGGTATAGGTTTTTGATCCGTTGATGTCGGGTCGCGCCAGGAGATGGTGGTCTCGCCGGTGAGGCGGCGGGCCGTCAGGTCGGGTGTAGCCGAGCTGGTTGAGCGCGGTGATCGCGCGGCGGGTGGCGCGTTCGGGGTCGCGCTGGACGAAGTAGGTGCCGCCGAGCTCGCGGTAGGGGACGTTGTCGGTGAGCATGTGCCAGATAGCGGTAATGATCGAGTGCTCGACGGCGACCAGTGCCCTGAGCGGACCGCGGCGGGCGGTCAGCCGCTTGTAGCGTGCTTGCAGGTGAGTGCTGTTGGTTCTCACCGCCCCGAAGGCGGCCAGGCCGAGGGCCCCTTTGAGGTAGGGGTTGCCGGGGCGGACCTTGGTGTTCTTGGTGCGGCCGGCGGACTCGTGGTGGCCGGGACAGACCCCGGCCCAGGAGGCGAGGTGCCGGGCAGAGGGGAAGCGGGCCATGTCTCCGCCGGTCTCCGCGATGATCACCTCGGCGGTGGCCTGGTTGATACCGGGGATGGTGTCGAGCAGGTCGAGGGCGCCTCGAAAGGGGGCCATCGCCTCCTCGATCCGCTCGTCCAGCTGTCCGATGGCGTCGGTGAGCTGGTCGTAGTGGTCCAGGTGCAGCCGGGTGAGGAACGCGTGGTGGGCGCGGAAGCGTCCGGTCAGGGCCTCGGTGGGTTCGGGGATCTTGTTGCGGAGCTTGCGTTTGGCCAGGTCCGCGAGTGCCTGCGGGTCGCGTTCACCCGCGATGAGGGCCTCCAGCATGGCCCGGCCGGAGGCGCCCATGATGTCGGGGGCGACCACGGCCAGCTTGATGCCGGTGTCCTCCAGCAGCTTCTCCAGCCGCTGCACGATCTGGCCGCGCTCGCGGGTCATCTGGGTGCGGGCGCGGGTCAGGTCCCGCAACTCTCGCACCGGCTGGGGTGGCACGAACGAGGGACGGACCAGGCCGTGCGCGCCGAGCTGGGCCAGCCAGGCGGCGTCGGAGACGTCCGTCTTGCGACCGGGCAGTTCTTGACCTGCCGGGCGTTGACCAGGATCACGTTCAACTCCTCGGCCGGCAGGTAGTAGAACGGTTTCCAGTAGTGCGAGGTCGCCTCGATCACGACGAGCGTGACCTCGGCGGCGAGCAGATGATCCCGCAGGGCGAGTACCGCGTTCGTGGTCGAGCCCCAGGTCGTGGTCTCGTTGGCGAATGACCTCCGCCGCTTCGCGCTCGGCGTGCGGACGCATACCTTGGCGTCCTTCTTGCTGATATCCAGCCCTGCGCAGCGTTCCTGCAGCACGTCCACGGCCCTGTTCCCTCCCTTGGGCAAGCGGTACGCCGTTCCGGGAGGGCCAGGGTGAATCAGGAATTCTGACGCACGTGCTCACAGCAACACTCCACGGTTCCCGTGGACGGCCCCCAGTGCCACGCTGACCTGCGAGCTCACCGGCATCACAGAGACATCGGCTTCGGCCGGAACGAACCCCACCAGCGTCCCGGACCAGCAGCAACCTCCGTCAGGGCAGACAGAAGCACCCCCGGCGCACTCCACGGCATTTACCACGCCCCCGGCGCGCACCGAAGGTGCGCTGGATCGCTGACCTGTCATGATGGGTGTGACATCACTTTCCCCGGTGCGTACTGGCCACTGCGGCTGTTCGGACTTGCGGAATTCCCGACGTGCGAAGTCCGCTGCATAGCCGAGCCTTGTGTTGCCAGCATCGTGGGACCAGGCCACCGCTGTCCCTCCCCGCGTAGCGTGAAGACCGTGACTGCAGGGGAAGTTGGGAGTCATGGCGGAGAAGCGACGGAAGTTCGATCCGGAGTTCCGTGAGGGTGCGGTACGGATCGTGACGGAGACCGGCAAGCCGATCGCCGAGGCCGCCACGGACCTGGGCATCAACGAGACCACGCTCGCCAGCTGGGTCTCGCGCGCTCGCCGGGCCGGGACCGCGTCGGATGGTGAAAGTGACGAGCTGGAGCGGCTGCGGCGGGAGAACGCCCAGCTCAAGCGGGACAACAAGGAGCTGGTCATGGAGCGTGATGTGCTCAAACGCTGCATGGTCCTGTGGGTGAAGTAGGCGTGGCGGACCCGGCACAAGTGGCCGGGGTGATGAGCGACTTCAGGACCGCGCACCGTATCCCGCACCGTGTCTCGTGCCGCGCCCTGGGCGTGAGCGAGTCGTGGTTCCACAAGCACCGCACTTGCCGGCCGACCCGGCGGGAAGTACGTCGCCGGCAGTTGGCCGAGGCAGTGCAGGAGGAGTTCACCGACTCCGGCGGCACCTATGGCTCGCCGAAGATCTGGATCCGGCTGGTGCGGCAAGGCTGGCGGGTCTCGGTGAACACCGTCGCAAAGCTGATGGCCGAGCTCGGTCTGATCGCCCGGAAGGTCCGCAGACGGCTCCGCAGACGGCGGGGGCTGACCCGGTCGGGGAAGCGGCCGGCCACCCCGGACTTCGTCAACCGGGACCCCGGCCACCGGCACGATCGAACCCGACCGCGCAGCCTCCGGGACAGACACCACGGCGGGCACGTCCGCCACCGGCTCGGGCTCCCGCTCCGGCACGGAGGACTCCTCCGCCGGGACCGGGCCGGCCTCGCCGACTCGCGGAGCGGAGAGGACCTCACCCACGCGCTGCCGGGCGACCAGCCATTCCTGCCAGTCCGTTTCCGCCTCCGAGAGTTCGGACAGCACCCGGTCCGCCTCCTCCCGCAGCCCCTCCACGCGCTCCCGCGCGGCCAGTTCCCGCTCCTCCAGCAGACAGACGACCGACGCCATCCCGGCACCTCCCCCACGAGACAACCCGACGGCCCGAGCATGTCTCGCCGACCCCGACATCGTGCCTGACCTGCGGAAATCGCCCATCAAGTTCGGTACGACAATGGCTTCTTAGTAGTCGAGGTCGAGGTAGTCGATGTCGTTGAGGGTGACGTCGGAGAGTCCCATGGCGCGGGCTCCGCCGTCTTGGAAGTAGATCTCTTTGAGTCCTTCGGCGATGATCTGGCGCATCTGCTGGTCGCTGGCTCCGGCCTCGCGGGCGTTGAAGAGGCGTTGTGCGAACTGCGGGGGGAGGTGGACGGTGAGTCGTCGGAATCTTCCGTCGTCGGTGGTGCCGATGGGCGCGGTGTAGCCGAAGCGGGCCCTGGTCTCCACCGTGATCCCGGTCGCGGTGGCGGCTTGCTTCTGGCGGCGCTTGCGCACCTGCGGCTGCCAGCGCCGCCGTACGGCGTCGTCGATCCGGTCCGCGATCGCCTTGGGCGGGTGTTTGCGTTCGCCCTTGCGGTAGCGCTCCACCGACCGCTGACTGACCCCGATCTCCTCGGCAACAGCCCGAGTGGTCTTGAGTTGCTTGAGCAGGTAGCCGATCTGCCCTTTGAGGGTCTTGGGCGGCTGGCGGGTGAAGGCTTCACGGTCGGCGCGCTCGATGGCGTCCTCGATCTCTGCCACAGCTCAGCCCTTGTCAAAGTTGGAGTCCTGGCAGCCCGCGTGGACTCGCCGGAACTGCCGCTCGCACGGGTCGTGCCGCCACAGCGGCCGCCGCAGGGACGTGCGGCGTGCACGCACGGAGAACTGCACCGCAGCCATGGTGCGGGCCTGAAGGCGCTCCGGCATCGGCTCCGGCCGGGCGCCGGCGCGTTCGATCGCGCCGTCGATCTCGCTCACCGGTTACTCTCCTTCGTCGAGGACGGCGTCGCCGCCCTTGATGTGCCGGGCGGGGTTGAGGCCCTTCTCCATCAGGTCGACCGCCCACAGCATCGGCTGGACGCCCTCCAGCTTCGCCAGGCCCGGCGTGGGCCCGAGGCGGAAGCCGCCCGGCTGAGGCTTGCCGGACGCCGCGTACGGCAGGAAGTCCAGCGGGCTGTTGCCGGGGCTCGGGTAGACGACGCAGTCGGAGAGCACGGCGAGCGGGTACAGGCCCGTCATCGTGGCCATGTTGCGCAGTTTGCGGTGCATGTTGATGCGGGCCTTGGAGATGACGGCGGCGCGGATGTCGGGGCGCCAGGTCGGCCGCTGAAGGGCCGGCCACCGCTCGCCCTCCTTGTACTTCCTGCCCTGCGGACGTTCGCGCAGCTTGCCGATGCCGCCCTTCACCGTGGCCTTGATGGCGGCGAGGACGGCCGCCAGAGCCGGGTCGACGTCCTTGTGCCGCTCCATCGCCGCGAGGAACTCGGCATCCGACAGGTCCTTGGTGACGCCGAGCTCGGCGAGGGTGTCCACGTAGGCGGTCTTGAGCCGGTCGTGCCACGGGTCCAGGTACGCGCCGGTCTCGCGTCGCAGGTACGCCTCCAGGGGAGCGACGCTGTAGCCGAGTTCCTGGGCGTAGGCGACGGTGTGCGTCTGGTACCAGGCAGGCCCGGTAGGGCGGGTGCCGTCCGGGGTGAACGGCGAGGGCAGGCGCGGATCCACCTCGACGTGGGACAGATCGACCAGCCAGGAGCCGGGAATCTTCGGGTTGAACGTCGGGGCGCGGAAGTGATCAGGGGCGGAGAGCCCGACGACCAGGCGGGCCGCGGCGGCGAGGAAGGCGGTGTTCAGGTCCAGGCCGACCGCGTACGGCAGCGTGCACTCCTCATCGGTGAGCAGGCTGACGTCGCGCACCCACTGGTACGCCTCCTCGTTCAGGAATCCGCCGCTCCAGCCGCCGTCGACGACGACGGGGTGTTCGGGGGTGGCCTCCGGCGGCGCCGGGTCCATCGGCTCCGTGCCCAGCGAGCCGGGGGTGTGGCCGGGCACCCAGTTTCCCGTCTGCGGGTCCCGCACCGCGCGGGTGGGCGGCCGCAGCGCTGTCATCAGCTCCAGCCCCGAAACGGCGGTGGAGCCGCGTGGGGTGATGACCCGCTGGGCGTACACGCTGAGGACGCGGGCGACGTCGGCCGGCTCCATCTCGCTCACGCCGGGCCAGGACCGCTCATCGAGGGCGTCCCAGGACAGGATCGCCAGCTGCACGCACTGCCGCTCGCGGCCCTGGGCCTTGCGGTAGATCCTTGCCCATGGGCCGAACCCGCGCTGGGTGAGCCGCCACTTCGCCTTCACCACCTGCTTGACCACGGGGTGGTCCTCCGCAAGGCGCAGGGAGCGGCGCTGCTCGTGGCCTTCCAGGCGCTCGGGCAGTCCGAGCTTCACGGCGGCCGCGGCGGTGAGCACGATCAGCGGGTCGCTGTCTTTGCCGTTGCGGTGCAGACGCGGCGCACCGAGCCCGGATTCCCTGAGCGTCCACTCCACCAGCTCCACCGCGCTTGTCGCCGGGCAGTCGAGCACGATGCCGCCCCTGCCGTACGCGCAGCCGTCACCGTCGAGCACTGCGAGCGGGCCGTGCGGGAAACGCGGATCGGCTGTCGGCTGCGCCGCCTTCGTCGCGGCCGGACGGCGCGATGCCGCGGCCGGCCGGGCGGCGGGTCGCGCCGGCCCCGCTGCTGGGACGGTGGGAGTCTGCGGGGCATTTGCCGTCTCCACCGCGGAGGCAGCCGGTCCGGCCGACGCAGCCGGTCCGGCCGACGCAGCCGGTCCGGCCGACGCAGCCGGTCCGGCCGACGCAGCCGGTCCGGCAGACGCCGCCGATGCGACTGGCGCCGGCGCGGCTGCACCGGGAGCCGGATACTTCGCCGCCCACCCCTTCAGCAGTCGCTGGTAGGCGTCCAGGCGCGGCGACTTCGGCTCGCTGCGGCCGTTCTCCCAGTTCTTCACTGACTGGGTCGTGGTCTTCAACGCGGTGGCGAGGCGGGCCTGGGTGATGCCGGCGGCCTCACGCAGCCGGGCACGTTCCGCCGGAGGCGGCAGGTGCGGCTCCTCGTTCAACAGAGCGTCGACGGACGCGAACAGCTCTTCCTCAGAGGCCATGACCCTGCCCCCTCACTCCAGGCGAAAATTGCTTAACCACAAACTTATCCCGTTCCTTAGCCTTCCAGGGCCCAGTTCAGCCCTAGCACGGCGAGGGCCGCGATGTCCGGGTGAATCGCCCCGTGTTCGATAGAGACTCGATTCCGTGAAAGGATTGAGTCATGGCACGCCCTTCCTCCTATCCCTCTGAGCTGCGCAAACGAGCGGTCCGTATGGTCGCTGAGGTCCGTGGTGACTATCCGAACGAGTCGGCCGCCTTGAGGGCGGTCGCCCAGAAGCTGGGAATCGGTTCGGCCGAGACCCTGCGGAACTGGGTGAAGCGGGACGAGGTCGACTCCGGGCAGCGGCCGGGGACGACCACGGAGGAGTCCGCGCAGATCAAGGCGATGAAGAAGGAGATCGCCGAGTTGAAGCGAGCGAACGACATCCTGAAGGCCGCGGCAAGTTTCTTCGCGGCCGAGCTCGACCGGCCACACACACGCTCGTAGCGTTCATCGACGAGCATCGGGCCCGCTTCGGCGGTGTCGAGCCGATCTGCCGCGTGCTCACCGAGCACGACTGCAAGATCGCCCCGTCCACCTATTGATCCGAAATTCAAACGGTTCTATTCGAGGATGTAGCGGACGTGTCGGCCGCCGAAGTAGCCGCGGACGATGTGCGGCTGGCGTTGACGGCGGTGGAAGAACCGGCGTGTCTCTGCGGCGAGTTGGGCCTGGTCACGGTCCCGGCTGTGCATGGGCAGGCTCCGTTTGAGGTCGGCGTTGACCAGCTCGTCGGGGTTGAGCTCGGGCGAGTACGACGGCAGGAAGTGCAGCTCGATCCGGTCGGGGTGGTCGGCGAGCCAGGTGCGGACCTTGCGGGAGCGGTGGGTGGAGTGACCGTCCACGACGAGGTGCACTTTGCGGTCGAAGTGGCCTGCGAGCCGGTCGAGGAAGCGGCACATCACGTCGGCGTCGAAGGTCTCGGTGAACACCATGAAGTGCATCCGGCCCTTCGTGCTGATCGCGGACATCGCGTTCACCGAGAACCGGTTGCCCGAGCGGCGCACGATCGGAGTGCACCCCTTGGCGCCCCAGGTGCGGCCGGTGACCTGGTCAGAGCGGATGCCGACCTGGTCGGCGAAGAACACCTCCCCGCCTTCGGCCTTCGCCTTCGCGCGGATCGCCGGCCAGGTCTCCTCCCGCCAGACGCGGACCGCCTCCGGGTTCTGCTCGACGGCCCGCTTGTCCGGGCGCTGGAACGACAGCCCCCACCGGCGCAGGTACTTGCCCACCCCCTGCTCGGTCAGCCGCACCCGGTACAGCTTCGCGATCAGGTCCCCCACACCGGCTCGCGTCCACAGCTGCCCCGCCAGCCCCAGGTCACAGGGCCGGTGATCCAGCACGGCCTGCCGGACCGCCTGCCTGTCGACCGCGTTGAGAACCTATGCTCGCCGACCCGGCGCCCGCGCGGCTGGGCCACGAGCGCCTCACGTCCGCCGGCAAGCCACTTCGCCCACCAGTTGTCCACCGCCTTGAGCGAGACCTGGAACACCGCCGCGACATCCTCGCGAGTCCGGCCCGCCGCCAACGCGGCCACCGCCCGCAGCCGAAGGGCCTCCTGCGCCGACGGCGACAACTGCCTTGCATCCCCCACCAGTTCACTCACGTAGGGAACAACGACCCAGAACACCTACCGTTTCGGATCAATAGAAGATCTCCACAGTTCGAGGGGAATTGTACTGAAGGTGCTTTCGTCACCAGGCCGGGCAGGCGATCACGGCAGGCTCGCGGCAGGTCGTCCGGCAGCGTGCCGTTCAGATGGGCAGAGGCGCGAGCCGCCAGGAACAGCGCGGCAAGCTGGGCAGCCGGCGGAGTCCCGGTGAGCAGAGCGCGGAAGGCGGAGGCGCCGACGGTCTCCTCGGCGCGGCCGGGGGCTGCTGTCGCTGTCGGACCGCCCCCTGGCCTCTTGACGAGTTCGGTTAGTGTGCAGGGCGAAGTGACGCGTAGGGGGCGGAGAAGGCGGAGGTCAGGGCTTTGTCGGACGAGGGACGGCTGGTCGCAGGGCGCTACCGGCTCGCCGAGCGCATCGGCAGCGGTGGTATGGGCACGGTGTGGCGGGCCGAGGACGAGGTGCTCGCCCGCCAGGTCGCCCTCAAGCAGCTCCACACGCAGCCGCACCTGTCCGACGCCGAGGTCGCCACGCTGTACGAGCGCACCCGCCGCGAGGCTCGCAGCGCAGCCCGGGTCGTCCATCCCAACGTGGTCGTCGTGCACGACGTCGTCGAGGACGACGGGCGGCCCTGCATCATCATGGAGTACGTCCCCGCGCCCGCCCTCGGCGACATCCTCAAGGGCGGCCGGACCCTGCCGCTCGAGGAGGCCGCCCGCATCGGCCTCGGCATGATCGCCGCCGTCCGGGCCGCGCACGCCGCCGGTGTCCTGCACCGTGACATCAAGCCGGGCAACGTCCTGCTCGGCGCCGAGGGACGGGTGGTGCTGACCGACTTCGGTATCGCGCAGACCACCGGCACCTCGACGCTCACGCAGACCGGGGAGATGGTCGGCTCCATCGACTTCATGGCCCCGGAGCGGATCCGCGGACAGCGGCCCGGCCCTCCCTCCGACCTGTGGTCGCTGGGCGCGACGTTGTACCAGGCCGTCGAGGGGCGGCCGCCATATCGCCGCGATACCGCCATGGAGACCGCGTACGCCATCGCCGTCGACCCGCTGGAGCCGATGCGGCAGGCCGGTCCGCTGGAACCGCTCATCGAGATTCTGTTGTCGAAGAACCCCGAGGACCGGCCCACGGTGGAGCAGACAGAAATGGCTCTGCGAGCCACCTGGTCCGGTGGCTCGACGGCCGCTTCGTCAGCCGCCGTCGCCCCCGACGGGGCCGACGCAAATGAGGACGTGGCACGGCCGTCCCCGACGGGGCACGCCCCGCCGGTGCCGCCGGAAGGGGGCGCGCGGGATCGCCGCGAGAACCGGAGGCGAGGGCGGCGCGTCGTGCCAGTGGTGACCATCCTGGCCGCGGCCGCCATGGCGGTCACCCTCTACGCCTCCTCGCACGGCGGCGGGGCCGATCGGGGGGCCGGCAGCACCGCCACCGCGTCGGCCACACCCTCGCCCGTCCCCGACGGCTACCACCTGGTCCGAGACCGGCAGCTCAGCGTCTCTTTCCCCGTGCCGGATGGCTGGAAGCCGAAGAAGGGGCCGAGCGACGAGGTCACCTACACCGATCCGACCGGCCTGGCCGGCATCACGATCGGCATGGTGGACCCGGCCGGCTCGCACCCCGTCGAGCACTTCAAGGACATCGAGGCCAACACCAAGATCAACTACCCCACGTACCGCAGGCTGCGCATGCAGAAGACTACATTCAAAGGGAAGCCGGCCGCGGTGTGGGAGTTCACCTTCCACGGCCGCGCCCGCTCCTTCCGTGCCATCGACCTCGGATACGGCACCGCGGGCGGCCGGGAGTACGACATCTACCTCTCGGCCGCGGAGTCCCGGTGGGGCACCTACCGCCCTGTCTTCGACACCGTGCGAGGCGGGTTCGCCGCCCAGGACAGGTCCTAGCGGCCAGGCGGCACCGCACTGTGCACATCCCAGGGGCGCGCTGCCCGAGGCTTGTCGCGGACCGGCAGTACCGCGCCTGCACAGCTTCTCCGGCTGAGCCGGCCTCCTGCTGCGGGCGGCGTGGCCTGCCGGAGCAGTTGGCGCTCGGCCGCTTGCGGACGAGTGTGCCGGGTGTCGATCCGGCGCCGCGTTCACCGGCGGTCGTTCCCTTGTCCTCGAACACGTATCGAGGCCAGGCGCCACCCTGTGCGCTCCGGCGCCTCTCCTGGGGGCACGCCAGAGACCTCGAAGCCACACGATGCGAGGCCGCTCTTTGACAAGACTGTGCCAGGTCCCTGCAAACCTGCCGTCGCGAAGTTACGTCTGGCTCGACGTAACCCGAGGGAGGCACCCATTGGAACGGCGTACATTCATCGGTGGATCCGCCGCCGCACTCGCGACGGCAGTCACCACCGCGTGCACCAGGAGCACGAGCACCGCATCGACTGCTTCCGGTACGCCCAGGCGTACGATGGCCAGCGGCGTGCGCGTCGCCGCCAACTGGACCGCCCTGTCCAAGGACCTGGACGGCATCCTGGTCCGCCCCGGCGACCAGGACTGGCCCACCGCCCACCAGCTCTACAACACCCGCTACGACTCCCTGAAGCCCGCCACGGTCGCGTACGTGGCCCACGCCGCCGACATCCGCACCGTGCTGGCGTACTCCCAGGCCCACCACATCGAGGTCGCGATCCGCAACGGCGGTCACTCCTATGCCGGTTGGTCCTCCGGTAACGGCCGCTTGATCATCGACGTCGGCAAGCTGAGCACCATCCGCGCGAGCGCGCAGGAGGCGGTCGTGGGCGCCGGTTCCAAGCTCATCGACGTCTACCGCACGCTCACCACGAAGGGCATGACGATACCCGCGGGCTCCTGCCCCAGCGTCGGCGTCTCCGGCCTCACCCTCGGCGGCGGTCACGGCATGATCTCCAGGGCCTACGGACTGACCTGCGACAGCCTCACCCAGGCGAGCCTGATCACGGCGGACGGCAAGGAGCTAGTGGCGAACGCCACCGAGAACAAGGACCTTTTCTGGGCCCTGCGCGGCGCGGGCAACGGCAACTTCGGCGTTGTGACCGAGTTGCGCTTCCGCACGCACCCGGCACCGCAGGCCGTGTCCGCGGACCTCACCTGGCCCTGGTCCAAGGCCGCGGCCGTCCTCACCGCCTGGCAGGAGTGGGGCCCCGACCAGCCCGACGAGATCTGGTCCGCTTGCCAGCTGAACAACGGGGGTGCGCCCACCGTCTCCGTCTCCGCCTTTTCGCTGGGCACGTACGCGGAACTGCAGAACGCGGTCGACCGCCTAGTGGGGCAGGTCGGCGCCCCGGCAGGCAGCGTCTCGCTCGAGCGGCGGTCGTACGAGACCGCGGTGGAGCTGTACGCGGGCTGCTCGTCCTTCTCCTCGGACGCCCAATGTCATCTGCCGGGCGCCACCCCCGGCCGCTCCCCGCAGGGCGCCCTGCGCCGTGAGACGTACGCGGCCCGCTCGGACTTCTTCGACCGCTCGATCCCCGAGGCCGGCATCGAGACGCTCCTGCGGCAAGTGGCGTCGGTGCGGGGCGGCGCGGGCAGCGTGGCGTTCACCGCGCTCGGTGGTGCCGTCAACCGGGTCTCCCCGACGGCCACGGCGTTCGTCCACCGCCGCTCGCGCATGCTGGCGCAGTACCTCGCGAGCTGGCGCACGGGCACCTCCGGCACGACGGCCCGGTCCTGGTTGACGTCCACGCACGCGTCCATGCGGAGCTACGCGTCCGGGGCCGCGTACCAGAACTACACGGACCCGACCCTGACGAACTGGCGGAGCGCGTACTACGGGGACGCGGCCGGCCGACTGACGCAGCTGAAGCGCCAGTACGACCCGAAGGGATTCTTCACGTTCCCTCAGGCGCTCTAGTCTCAGGCGTCCGGCCCGCCAGGCCCCCTCTGCCTTACCCCCTTTACGGGGCTGCTCGACGACAGCGGCGCACAGGCGGTCGGCGGGTCGGCGGTCGGGAGTGCCGACCGGGCACTGGGCCGCCACGCGGTGTTCCGGGTCCTGCCCGACGATTCCGAAAAATGGCACGGACATTCGACCTGCCTCCTGGACGACCCCGGCGGCGCAGTCATGAGGCCGACCATGCCGGGCGCGACCCCGACCACGGGCGCCGGGCAGGGCGTGTCCGAAGTGACACGTAATTCAAACAAGCGATCTAATGCCGGTATGGACGTGACCGACTTCCCCGACGACCTGGTGCAGACGCAAGCCGCCTGGAACGCCACCTACCAAGCGCTCGCCGCACCCCGCCCCCGCGCACCACCGCTCTGCGCCGCCGCCTGCTGCTCCTGTCCGTACGGCTGTGGTGGCACCCCTACTGGGAGACCGCCCCCTCGAACGGTGCCGGCGGCACGGTCCGAGCTGCGCCACCTCGTCCGCGCCCACGGAGCCGTTTCCGGGCCGCGTGACCAGTCGTTCCGGTCGGCCAGGAGCACGAGGTTGCGCCAAGGGTTGCGCCTATCTGTTGCGCGGCCCGCAGGACCGCCCCCCGTGTCCGCGCAGGTCACCGAGCGGTTTTGCCCTGGTCGGCCTGCTGACATCCCCGTTGCGACTGCTCTGCCCATGTCCCTTGGCTGGAGTGGTGCCTGTTTCTGAAGTCCAGGTCACTGATCCGTCGTCCAGGACGGTGGAGTCCAGTGCCCGGCGGTGCTTTCCCTTGAGCAATGCTCAAGACCTGTGGATCGGCCTCGGGTTGGCACGCGAAGGGCGTACCTTCCCGAGTGATCGACTGATGGTCACCGAGTAGACCGGCGTTCGCAGCGCCGGCCGGGAAGGCACGCCCGTGCTCAGCGTAGTCACCGAAGACGGCTCCACGCCGAACGGTTCCCTGATCGACGAGATCGTCCGCGAGGGCGCCCGGCGGATGCTGGCCGCCGCGCTGGAAGCCGAAGTCAACGCCTACATAGCCGACTTGGCCGACCAGCGCGACGACGACGGCCGACGCCTGGTGGTCCGCAACGGCTACCACCAGCCACGCAAGGTCACCACCGCCGCCGGGACGGTCGAGGTCAAAGCCCCGCGCGTCAACGACAAGCGCATCGATACGGCCACGGGCGAGCGAAAGCGGTTCTCCTCGGCGATCCTGCCGCCCTGGGCACGGAAGTCCCCGAAGATCAGCGAGGTCCTGCCACTGCTCTACCTGCACGGACTGTCCTCCGGCGACTTCGTGCCCGCACTCGAGCAGTTCCTAGGCTCTTCGGCGGGCCTGTCCCCGGCCACGGTCACCCGCCTGACCGCGCAGTGGCAGGCCGACCACACCGCCTTCAACGAGCGCGACCTGTCGGCCAGCGACTACGTCTACGTCTGGGCCGACGGCATCCATCTGAAGATCCGCCTGGAACAGGCCAAAGCCGCCGTCCTGGTGCTGATGGGCGTGCGCGCGGACGGCACCAAGGAACTCATCGCCATGACCGACGGCTACCGCGAATCATCCGAGTCCTGGGCAAACCTGCTGCGCGATGCCGCCCGGCGCGGGATGCGCGCCCCCGTCCTCGCGGTGGGCGACGGCGCCCTCGGCTTCTGGAACGCGATCAACGAGGTGTTCCCCATCACCCGCCACCAAAGGTGCTGGGTTCACAAGACCGCGAACGTGCTGGACAGCCTCCCCAAGTCGGCCCAGCCCGCGGCGAAGAAGGCCCTCCAGGACATCTACAACGCCGAGGACCGCGAGCACGCGGCCCAGGCCGTCACGGCGTTCGCCAAGCAGTACGGTGCGAAGTTCCCCAAGGCCGTCAAGAAGATCGTCGACGACGAAGACGAGCTGCTGGCGTTCTACGACTTCCCCGCCGAGCACTGGATTCACCTGCGGACCACGAACCCCATCGAGTCCACCTTCGCGACCGTCCGCCTGCGGACGAAGGTCACCAAAGGTGCCGGCTCCCGCGTTGCCGCGCTCGCGATGGTGTTCAAGCTCGTCGAGTCCGCCCAGACGCGCTGGCGGGCCGTGAACGCACCCCACCTCGTCGCCCTGGTCCGGGCAGGCGCCCGCTTCGAGCGCGGCCACCTCGTCGAGCGCCCCGAGGCGGTGGCCGCGTGAACCGGCCGACGCACGGGACGTTGCACCACGTCGAGATCTGGGTGCCCGACCTCGACCGCGCGCTCGCCTCGCTCGGCTGGCTGCTGGCGACGCTGGGCTACACCATCTCCCAGAGCTGGGCCACCGGCCGCAGCTGGCAGCTCGGGCCGACCTACTTCGTCCTCGAACAGTCCCCGGCCCTCACCGCCGACCGGCACGACCGCCACCGCCCCGGCCTGAACCACCTCGCGTTCCACGTCGAGGACGCCACTGCCGTCGAGAAGCTGGCCGTCGAGGCCGCCCAGCATGGCTGGCGCCTGATGTTCCCCGAGCTGCACCCGCACGCCGGCGGCGCACAGCACTACGCCGCCTACCTGGAGAACAACGACGGCTTCGAGGTCGAACTCGTCGCGATCAGTCCACCCGAGCGAACCTGAGATCAACTGGTCCACAGGTATTGACAATTACTCCTTTCCCTTGAGGACCCCGGTGGCCTTTACGACTTCACGCACGGCCTCAAAGACCCGGTTCGGGCGGGTGGAACGGCCCAGACGACGGCGGAAGTAAGCCAGCAGCGACGGATCGAACGCCATGTCGTGCAGGCCCAGCCCGCAGGCGGCCTTCCACCGCAGGTCACAGCGCAGTTCCTGGACCGTCTCGATGTCCGACAACCCGTGCAGGGCCTGCAGCGTGAGCGCGGCGGCCAGGATCTGCGGCGGCATACTGGGCCGCCCGTTCGCCGACGGATACATGTCCGTGAACATCTCCGCCGGAAACAGCGCACCACGATGCTCGGCCAGGAACGCGAACACACTCCCCGCCGGGATCAACTCCCGGCAGGTCTCTCACACATCCGGCCCGACCGTCTCCCCGGCCCATTCCCCCATCACCACAACAAAGAGTCTGGCCCCGCCGCTCAGGCGGCGGGGCCAGAACCCCAAGATCTTCATTCCGCGTTCTGGGCCCCGTCGACGACACGTGCTCCACAGCACCCGAGGAGTCAGCGCCTGATCCGCTCCAACCACATCAGTCTCGTACGACATCGCAGCGACAAGGTGAGTTCAGCCAGCTTGGCGGTCAGAACGGCTGCCAGCTGGCCAGAAGGCGATGCCACTGCGCATCTGGAAGGGGCCGACTTAGGATCACGGAGATGACCAGTCGTCTGTCGCGCCAAAGGAGCTCTTGTGGCCGAGCTTGTCCGGCAGCAACACCTTGATGCGGATGTGGGGTATCACGGCTTCGGGCTTCAGGAGTCCGATGACGGTGATCTGCCCGTCCCCTTCCCTGACGACTTCAAGCAGGGCGTGTTCCTGAACGACTTTCCGGGGCGTCTTGACATCTTCAGTGCCGGCCACACACATGCCGCTGCGGTCACCGTGGAGGTGTGGGACGGCGAGCCGCCCGAGCAGGATCCTTCGCGATGGGACGAGCAGGCTGAGACCGACTTCGAGTCGACCAGCGGTGAAGTGGCTGTGTGGTCAATGAGCTTGGGCCGCGCCGACGACGTGATCACCCTTGCCGATTCGGGGGGCTCCTGGCGGGTCCGGGTGAGCTGTGCTGGGCGCAGCGAGGCCAGGGCACTGTCGGAGCAGGAGGGTACGGGCGAAGGCGTGGAAAGGTACCTCGTGCAGTTCTGGCCCGCAACGGCCTGAACACGGACCAGGGGCGGGAGCGCCGACAGTTCGACACTCCCGCCGTCGGCACGTCAGGAGACGATCTTCACGATGAAGCCGTCTTCCATCCCGTCGATGACCCGGTTCTTGGCGTAGAAACTGAGCAGCAGGCTGCCGCCTGCACCGTTGTCTTCCTTGGCGATCGGTTTCACGGAGAAGTTGAACTTCTTCGCGTCCGCGTCGTATTCGTGCTCCGCGGCGCCCTCATAGGTGGAGGCGAAGGGGTACTCGTCGCACTCGCGCGCGCCACCTTGGGTGTAGTTGGCGCCCCAGTATCGCCTGCACTGCTTGACCGCTTCCTTGCGGTTGTCGTCCCTGCGCTTCGTGCTGACCGTTCGGTGCAGCGCCTGGTCGGGCGTCTGACCGGGGACCTTCTTCGCCGACATGTACGGCTTGGTGTCCTGTGGTTTCGTGAACGCTGTCTTGATGTGCTGAGCCGCAGCCCGCTCCTCGGCACCGGTCTTCGTGCTGTAGTTCAGCATTCCGACGTAGGCGAATGAGGCTGCGCCCCGCTTGTCGGGGTTGCCGCCACCAGTGGAGTTCGCCAGGTACTTGGCAGCGTCCCAGCGCGGCGGCAGGAAGAACAGGTCACCCTTGAGGTCGCCGGTGATCTGGGCGTTGGGTGGCGGTGTGATGGTGATGGACGGCTGGTAGATGGCTGCGATCAGGTCTGTGGTGCCTTGACTGCCCTGTCCGGGCTTGGCGTGGACGGTTTCGTTGAACGAACGCAGTACTTTGAGTTCGGCGAACGTCTTCGTTCCGGGCATATTGCCGCCCCGGGTGTAGCGGACCGTGGACGGCCAGCTGTTGGGGATCTTTCCCTTGGTACCGATCTTCAGCGCAGGTGCCTCGGTGGTGCCCTGCGATTCCATCTCGGTGAAGTAGTACTTGAAGTTGATCGTGCGGCTGTTCTTGGCGATCGTGCCCACGACCCGGACGTTGAACATGCTCACGCCAGAGGGCCTGCCGTTGACGAGCCAGGTCTGCACGAACGAGGCACCCGAACAGGCCGCGAACCGGGACGTGAAGTAGAACTTCTTGGTGGTGCCCAGGCCCTTCTTGCACTCATCGAGCGTCATCGTGCGGGCCGGCTCCGGAGCCGCAATCATGGGCGTCGGCGAGGCGGTTGAACCTACAGGGGCGGTGCGGGACGGCTGAGTCGCCCGCTGCGCGTACGACGCCGCAGGGCCCACCGTCTCGTGCGGCAACTGCGCGATCGGCTCCGCGTTACGGGCAATGTCCCGCAGACGTGCCACGCCGCCCTCGCTCTGCAACTCCTCAAGCGATGGTGTCGCCGAACCAAGCGGCAGGACGTACGACTCAACTTCAGGATCAGCCGACGCGTCTGCTCGCGCCATGGACGGCACGGCCGACAGCAGGGCGACCGCGGTCGCTATGGTGAGCGCCTGTCTACCGGCGCGCTTAAGCCACGGAATGTGCATGAAAACCCCCGAACCTATGCGAATCGAATCAGCGATCCGAACGTGTGGTCGAGGGAAGGTCTATCGGTCGGCTGATCGTACGCATGGGCGACACGCCGCATTGACGCGATCAGGACCGCTGTTGGCCGAGATCGACTTTTGCACCGATCAGGCATGGGCGGCACTCCTGAGGCCCGGACCTGGAAGTCGGACGGCTGCTGCACCAAGTGCGGCGGGTCCGGCCCGGCCACACGGGCCGCAGCATCCTCCACGTTCCGCAGTGCACCTGCGGGGAGCTGGGCGCAGCCGCACCCGAAGGCGCTCCGGAGCGAGGGCGGCGGCGGACAGGGCCGACCACTGCGAAGGCCCGTACCCCCGGGCAAAACCGCAAGGATACGGGCCGTTTGCGTTGCTGCCTCAGGCTGGCTGCTGCTCCTGCTCGGCCAGTTCCTGGAGTAGCGCGCTGTACTCAGCGGGATGCTGGTCACGCAGGATCTTCAGCCACACACGAGCGCCGTTCACGAACACCGCCGGCTCCATCTTCACGTGCAAGTGGCCGACCACAAAGAAAGCATCGTCGTACGGCAGCTTGCGCGGCTGGTCGGTTTTGTCCTCCCCTGTTGCATCCGAGACGTCATCGTCACTGGAAGTCCTGACCGCCTCCTGCTGAGGCTGACGGCTGATAGAACCCCGCCAAAGCCAGCGGATCAGGGCAATCGAGCGTTATCGCAACCAGCTCCATCTGCAGGGACATGGCACCTCCGGGCCGACCAGTGGACTTCCGCGATAAACACCCTAGAGGCGGCTGCCTACGGTTGAACGGGACGCCGACCACCAACCTGTCCCACTCGACCGTAGGCACCGCAGGTCAGGACCTCGCCCTGCCCACAGTTATCCGGGACAGGACATCGCTGAAGGCGGCCCCGTCTCGCTGAACCTGAACCATCTGCTCCCGATGGCCCAGATTCAGCGAGACGCTGCAGGTCACGGTGTCCCGCTGATCTCACGGTGTTGGTGTAGTGCCTCAACCTGAGTGAGACGCGCCCCGCGAGGGCGTCTCACTCAACCTGGACCACCGCAGGTCACGGCCCTGCCGTGGTCCAACTCAACTGAGACCGGTCGCTTGTTGTCCGCGGACAACAAGCGACACCTGGGTGTCCCGTCTCCGTCGACCTGGTCCCCGTCTCTGATGATCTGGTCCTGCTGGGCCAGGTTGGTTGAGATGCCCTGGTCGGCAGCCGGGCGCACGCGGCGCATTCGCAGTTCCGGGACCAGATCGTCTGAGATTCTCGGGCCGCTTCCGTCTCAAGTGATCTGGTCGCCGCAGGTCACAGCCGCGGCTATGGACCAGATCATTCGAGACGGGACACTGGGGCTCAACACCAGGATGGTTCCCCTGCAACGCCCACATTCGGGTGATGTCGAGCGACTATGCGCAGCTACAGGTGTGCTCCCGTGATTCGAAGTACCAAGGCGATCGCCGAAGCAGTCGAGCGGCGGGTCAGCATGGCGACTCAGTGCCGCCACGACTCCCCCTGACACTCCGCCACCTTGTAGGTCAAGGTCGTACGGTGCTCCCTCCGAGGGCAGCGCCGTACGGTCAACCGTCCTCGCCCCGGAGCGCCAGGACCGCGTCGCCAAGGCTGAGCAGGCCGTACGCGCGGCGAGGGCACACACGAGATTCTCTGCGGCGACCCGGTGAGCATGCCAATGAGCAACGCAGGAAGGTTGAGCCGGTGTGGCCATTCAGACTCACACGGGCGGCGCTGTCGGGAAAGCGCTGATCGCGCCCCCGCTCCGTGCCGCTATCAGCGGTGCATGGTCAAAGCTGTGCTGCGCGGGACGAGTAGCGACTCGCGCCACGCCTTCCGGGCTTGCGTCGTGAGCAGTTCCGGTGCGGTCTGCGGCAACAACAACGCCACGGCTTGGTGGTGAAACACGGCTGATTGAGGCGAGTGTGACAGGGCTGGCTCTCCCACGGGCCCATGCGGTGGGAGAGCCAGCCGGACGTATCCCAGGTGAAACGCAGGGCTACGCCCGGGCGCCCGCCCGTGGAAGTTCTCCGATCGGGGCGTCCTTCACACGACCGAGTACATGCCGGAGGGTTCGGCGGCCATCAAGGCCGCCTCGGGCGCGACGAAGGGTCAGCCGCAGTCCCTGCGGTTGATTATCCAGGCAGGGAGTCTGGTCGTTGCTCCGCGCATCGGGCCACCGCCGTCCACGCCCAGCAGCAGGCTGCGATGCCTGAGTTGCTGGAGAGCTGCACCACGCCCGGCGACGTGGGTGGGCATCCCGGAGAACCTCGTACGGTTCGCGGTGTCCAAGCTCGCGGCCGATGCCCACAGACGCGATGCCCACGAGTTCCCCGGGCCGGGTGGCTGACATGGCGGCGGACGCCGAAGTCCGTCAGCAGCTCCATCAGGACGCGCTACTGCCTGGACGGCAGGCAGAGGTGCAGGACATTCGACGCACCGTATGCGCGAGCCGTTCCCGGGGGATGCTCTCGGCGTTGCTGCGTGTGGGCAGAGGTTTTTCTCACCGGCTAGGCTGCGCGCGTACATCCACCGGGCGAGAGGGAATCAGCAGGTCATGGGGCGTCAGCAGTGGTGGTGGGAACGGGGCCTGGTGACCGTGGCCGTACTTGCGATGGCCGGTTGTACGGCCATCGATGATCCGGCGACCCAACCGTCGAGTGATGCCAAGCCCTCTGCCTCACTCTCGGCTGGAGCACCAGGTGGCGAGAGTGACACGGGCACGCTGCCCGGCGTGCCGCCGGCGGAGCAGGCTCGCACCGAGTTGGCGGGCCTGAAGGTGGCGCCGCACGGCTCGATGTCCGGGTACAGCCGGGCCAAGTTCCCCCACTGGGCGGAGCTGGGAGAGAACTGCAGCACCCGCGAGACGGTCCTCGAGCGCGACGGCACCAGCGTCACCCGGGACGACGAATGCCGGGCGGTCTCGGGCCGCTGGGTGAGCGTGTACGAGGACAAGACGTTCACGAACGCGTCGGACCTCGACATCGACCACATGGTGCCGCTGGCGAACGCCTGGCGCTCGGGGGCGAACACGTGGACGCAGGACAAGCGGAAGGCCTTCGCGAACGACCTCACGCACCCGCAGCTGCTGGCCGTCTCCGCAGCGTCGAACCGGTCCAAGGGCGACCAGGGCCCGGACGAATGGCAGCCGCCGTCCAAAACCTACTGGTGCACCTACGCCCGGGCCTGGGTGTCGGTGAAGTCCACCTACGAGCTGTCGGTGACCGAGAACGAGAAGACCACGCTGGCCGACATGCTGGGTACCTGTCCCTCATGAACACACGCCCCCCGCAGCCGGAGCAGCTGGTCAGCGAGGTGAAGGCCGGACCTGGCGGTGCGATGACCGATGAGGTCGGCGTCATCACCGGCGACCTCACTATCGCCACTCGTCCACTGGCCGATGGGCACGCTCACATCGCCATCCAATACACGGACGCAGACGAGTGGTACAGCCTCACCGGCAGCCCCGTCCCGGTGCCTGCGGAGGGCCTGGCGGCCCTGCACGAACAAGTCATGGAACGGGTCCGCCACGGCGACGGCGCCGAAGCCCCCCGCTGAACAACCCACGCGCGACTGCCGGTCTGCGCCAGCACCCCAGCCAGGTACCGGGACGGCCTCAGCGCCTTCGGGGCGGGGCGGCTCCAAGTGCTCGGTGAGTACGGCGTACGCGGTGCCGTCCACGTGCCGTACGTGCGGTTGGTGCGGGCGCCAGACCCGGTACTCGGCAGGACGCACCGAGACGGGGCTCGCCCAGCGTTGCCCCAGTCTTCGGTGGCCGGGGTTGGAGCTGCGTAGCAGCTGGGTTCAGGCTCATGGGCCCGGAGTTGGCATGCGGTTGCCCCGCTCGCGGTGGAGGAATACTGCCTTGCCCGTCTCAGCGACGGCCCCCAGCCAGTGGCTGAGGTGGGCTGGGCAGCCGGCCCGGGGCCGGGTCTGGCCGGTTAATACTCCAGTCCGGTTTCGTGATCTATCCAGCAGGTTCCTCGAGGGACCGCCGTCAGTAGTGGCTGCGGCCGGCTGTTGCCTGTCGGCTGCCGAGGCAGCCGGGCCCGGCGCTGGCACTGCCGCACCGCCATGAGGGCGCGGACGGAGTTCCGCGTCAGCAACAGCCGAGGACTGCAGAACTCGTTGCCCGCCGGGCCGGCCGGGACGCGGGGGGCCGACGCCGTCGGGGAGCGTCCCCGCCGCGGTCCCCGCCCGGCACCAACCGCCCAGAGGGCAGCCGCAGCACCCCCAAGAGTTCGGCGCCCGGGCCCACCCGGCCCACTCGGCGCCGTTCCCGGCATCCTCTCCATGCCGTCATTCGAACGGTTCCCGAACTCACGGGCAACTGATTCCGCCCCAGTGGTGGTCTGGAGGGCGAGGAGGGTGCTTGATGCAGGCCGAACTTGAGGGCCAGTTCCAAGATTTCGTCAGGGCGCGATGGTCCCGGCTCGTCCGGACCGCCTACCTGCTCACGGGCGACGTCCACCACGCGGAGGACCTGACACAGACGGCGCTGGCGAAGGCGTACCGGTCGTGGCGGCGCATCGCGCGCAGCAACAACCCGGAGGCCTACGTCCGGCGGATGCTGGTCAGCTGCAACAGCGACCGGTTCCGCAAGCGGCGGGTGACGGAGGCGCTGACCGCGTACCCGCCAGAGAGGGCGGGCGGGGACGAGGCCGTCGGGCGGGTGGAGGAGCGTGGCTCCCTGCTCGCCGGGCTGGCTCTGCTGCCCGCGAGACAGCGGGCGGTGGTGGTCCTGCGGTACTGGGAGGACCTGTCGGAGGCGGAGGTGGCCGAGGTGCTCGGATGCTCCCCCGGAACGGTCAAGAGCCAGGCCTCGAAAGGGCTGGCAAAGCTGCGCGGCTATCCGGGGCTGGTGCGCGAGGACCGCACGGTGTCCGGACTGGGAGGTGGAAGGTGAACCAAGAGGCACATGAGGCGGACAACGAGGCCGGTGAGGCTCGTGAGGCGCACAACGGGGCTGGCGGGGCTGGCGGGGCCGACGGGGTGCGTACGGCGCACGAGGCCGATGACCAGCGGGACTTCGAGGAACTGGTGAGGGAACTGATGACGGACGACGCTTACACCATCCGGCCGTCGCCCGCGCCGTACCCGGCGATCCGCCGGCAGGGCGTGTCGGAACGGCGGCGGCGGGTCGCGGCGATCGGGGCGGCACTGGCGGCGGTGGTCGCGGTGCCGGCGGGGGCGTACGCCGTGGTCGGGGGGAACGGGGGAGGGGGCGCTGACACGGCGACGCCGATGTCGTCGGTCAGCGCCACCGCGTCGACTTCCGGGTCGACGACCACCTCCGGACCTCAACCGCCCGCTTCCGAGAAGCAGTTGTTCGACGGCATCACATTCGCCCAGGCATCGGACGCGCTGCAGCAATGCCTCGACCAGGAGCACGTGGGGAGCGCGGTCGGCGCGGACCTGGCAAAGGCCGACAGCTACCGGATCATCCTGGCGGTGAAGAGCACGGGCGTCTTCAACGCCCCCGGCGACGGCATCCGCGTCGTCGGCGTGGCGGAGCGGCCGGAGGGCTTCCGGGTGGTCTGCAACGTGAGGAAGGGCGGGACCGCCGGCATCAGCACCAGTTCGAAGGACGCCTACGGGACGGGCGCCGGTCCGATCGTGCCAGACGCGAACGCGGGTGACCTGTACCAGCAGTCGTCGATCGACAAGGGCAAGTGGAAGCTGCCTTTCCGCTGGGGCGTGATCGGCATGGTTGACCCGTCCGTGGCCAAGGTGACCGTCGACTACGGCGACGGCAGCGCCACGGCCGCCCTGGACCACGGCTGGTTCGTCGCTTCCGGCGTCCTGAACCAGCAGGTGACGAAGACCCCGCACATCAAGGGCTTCGACGCCGCTGGCAAGCTGGTCTACGACTCGGACACGGACAAAACGTACGACAAGACCCTGCCGTAGGGCGTTAGCCAGTGCTGCGCTGCCCAAACCCGGCTGGCCAGCGGACTGGCCTGTCCCCGGATCAGAGATCAGCGGGTGGCAGATGTGGAGGCCTCTGCGCCCACCGATCGGCAAACCGACACAGAACCGGGCCACGCCTTCTCGACGCCAGAATCAACTGGCCGCCCTTCAAACCAAGTTGCTAGCTCAACCACCAGTGGCCATGCGGACATGAGCTTTCACAGGCGCGCTCACAAACGCCCGTACCACGCGCCTGGACGTATGGCTGAGCCGTTTCCCATGTCATCCAGGAGGATTCCATGCGCTCACGCACCCTGCTCACACGTTCCGCCGTGACGATGCTCTTCGTCTCCGCGGCCACCATCGGCACGACCTCTCCCGCCAGCGCTGCCACCTGCTCGGGCTCGGCCTGCGACGGCAAGAACCCCAGCACCTACTGCCAGTCCGACGCCAGGACGGTGCAGAGCGTGAAGCTGGGCCAAGCACTGCTCGAGCTGCGGTACAGCCCCTCGTGCCGCGCAGCGTGGGGCCGGATCAGTAATGCCTCGTACGACACCCGTGACCAGTTCACACCGTATGCGACCGTCCATCGCAACAGCGACGGCCGCGAGTACACCTGCTGGGTGAGCACCACCGGTTCGTCCTGTTACACCGCGATGGTCAACGACGCCAATGTCACTTCGTACGCGCACGGAATGTGGGACAGCGGTGTCTACGTCTACGAGGGACGCACCGCCTCCTACTAGTTTTCCTCGTCGAGACTCCTGCCCTTGGTCTGGTCGTGCCAGAGCACCGGCTGGCCGTTGATCCGGCCGGCGCACTGGTGCTGTTGCCGGTGAGCACGTTAACCGTCGTCGTCGCTCTCCACCACCGGCAGCCGGAGTGGCGATCGCTGTCGGCGCCATCGGCTTCACCCTGCTCAACGAGCTGATGGGCGGCGTAGAGGCGCAGGTCGTCGCGGACCGCCTCGGCGTCCCAGCAGGCGTTGCATCGGCCCGGGCCGGGCAAGGCCGCCTTGTTCGGCCAGCTGCCAGCAGTTCTTCCGTTCGACGCTCGACAGGAGTCCGAGCAGGTAGGCGCGGGCCGCAGCCCGGGGTTCAACTCGCCGGAACCGGCCCGCGATCCGGACTATGACCTGGTCGAACATCGCCCACCAGTAGGCAGGGTCCACGCTATGGCCTGCGGCCACCGCACGATCTTCAGGAGTCCACACAACCCCCGGTGATCACGCGGTGGCCGTACCCGTTCCCAGCCGGGTCCGCGACAAGATCGCGAAGTCAGACTGGAGTATTAACCGTGGAACTTGATGTAGCCGTTGCGGTCGGGATCGTCGTTGCTCTTGGTGTAGGCGTGGACATCGGCGCGGCTGCCTGAGGGCTTGTACAGGTAGATGGTGTCCTTGTCGTTGTTCCACAGGAAGTTGCAGTTGTCGCGGTAGACGACGTTGTGGGTGTCGGAGTCGGTGCCGTGGCCGCCGCGCAGCTTCACATAGTCGCCGGGCTGCAGGTAGTGGTTGGCTGTGAAGGCGAAGCGGTTACCGGTGGCGTCCTTGACGACGTAGCCCTTGAGGTTGATCGTCGAGCGGGACGAGTAGTTCTTCACCGTCAGGTACTCCTCGCGGGTGTTGCCCGAGGAGCAGCTGTTGGAGTCCCGGCCCGGCGCGTCGTACTGGACTGCGCGGATCTTCAACGCGGAGCTGTACTCGGCGGCGTGTGCGGGGACGAAGGACAGGGCGGTCAGTGCGCCGACGGCAACAGCGGCAGCCGTGACGAGGTTCTTGCGCAAGAGCGGGCTCCCGATGGGTTGAGCGGGTGGTGTCGCCTGTGCAGGACATGCACCCGGGTCCGGCGGTTGCGCAGATATGAGGACCTTCACCCGTTCGAAGGACGCAGAGGCACGCTGCCCGCGGCGGTGGAGGCCCGGCCTCCGGACCACGCCGCCGACCCAAACGGCCGCTCGGAACCTAGCTCGGCAAGATCAGCAATCATGACTGTCCGCCCCTGCCACCTGCACGGATGGGACTTCCTTGGCGTCTCATCCTCCGCCGAACTCAGGTGAGACGGTCGTGTCCCTGGTCGTGGTGTAGCCGATCACGGTCCGTCGCTTCCGCTTTGGAACCGTCCGGTACGTGCCGCTGCCAGCCGTCGTGCGATCACTGCTGGTCCCGGCCCGGCGAGCCTCAACAGGGCCTCCGGCGAGGGCGATTCGGGCCGCGACCTGGGGATTCCGTCAGCTTGATCGGCTACACCACTCTGCGGGACGCCATCCAGGATCGGCGCTGAGTGGGGCGAACGCACCGACACCCGCACCGCCCACCGCAACGGGCACCGGGAGAAGACCGTGACCACGCAGGCCGGAGACCTGGAACTCGCCATCCCGAAGCTGCGGGCCGGGAGCTTCTTCCCCAGCCTGCTGGAACGCCGGCGCCGCATCGACCAGGCCCTCTACACGGTCGTCATGGAGGCCTACGTCTACGGCGTCTCCACCCGTTCCGTCGACGACCTGGTCAAAGCCCTCGGCTCAGACACCGGCATATCGAAGAGCGAGGTGTCGAGGATCTGTGCCGGCCCCGACGAACAGCTCGACGCGTTCCGGACCCGGCCCCTCGATCACATCCGGTTCCCCTATCTCTTCCTCGACGCCACCTACGTCAAGGCACGCCTCAACCACCAGATCGTCTCCCAGGCCGTCGTCATCGCCACCGGCGTCACCGAGGACGGAGGACGCGAAGTCCCCGGCGTCATGGTCGGCGACAGCGAAACCGAGGCCTTCTGGACCCAGTTCCTGCGCTCGCTGCGGGAACGCGGCCTGAGCGGCGTCCGTCTCGTCATCTCCGACAGCCACAGCGGCCTCGTCAAAGCCATCCGCAAAGTCATGATCGGGGCAGCCTGGCAGCGCTGCCGCGTTCACTTCGTGCGCAACGTCTTCTCCGTGATTCCGAAGGGATCCGCGGAGATGGTCGCCGCGACGATCCGCACCGTCTTCGCCCAGCCCACCGCCGAAGCGGTCCGGGCCTAGCTCGACACCGTCGCGGACATGCTCGGCCGACAGTTCCCCAAGGTCAGAGACATGCTCCTCGATGCCAAGGAGGACCTGACCGCATTCGCGGACTTCCCCCATCAGCACTGGAAGAAGATCCAGTCGACCAACCCGCTTGAACGGCTGAACCGGGAGATCAAACGCCGTTCCGACGTCGTCCAGGTCTTCCCGAACACCGACGCCGTGAACCGCCTGGCCACCGCCGTCCTCGTCGAGCTCCACGACGAGTGGATCGCGTTCCCCCGCCGCTACCTCTCCATCGAGAGCATGGACACCCTCTATCCGGACGACACCACGTGCCTGCCCGGCACTGCCGAGTGATCAGCTACACCACCACAGGGGACATGACCCGATCCTGGCGGTGGCCTCGGCCTCGATCAGTTCCTGCAGCAGCCGCTCGGCGACTTCGCGGACAAGTTCAAGACCATCTGCCGAACGTAGTGACTCAAGCAGGCGAAGTAGGTCATGCTGGGACAAGGCCACCGGGCACCCCCTTGGACTGAACTGGCCGTTCACCAAGGACAGTTGCACGGTGGCCTGCCCCGTTTTCAGGGAGCATTCACCGGCAGTCGATGCACGCGAGGGCACGGAAGCGGCGCACTTTGCCAGCCAAGATCAGCTACACCACGCCGTGGGACGCCATCGCGTACCGACCCCGAAGACCTAGGAAGGGCAGTCCGTTGTACGAAGGCGTGGATGACCGAGGCCGACCGGGCCGGGCTCCTGGCGCAGGCCGGAGAACTCGCGGAGCTCGGTTTCCCCAAGGCGGCGGAACAGACGCTGCTGCGCGCTTCTACACCTACGCGGATCCGCGTGCCGGTGATCAGCCGGCCGGCCCGTGAGCCTCGTCACGAAGACGTATCGACGGGACGCAAGGGAGCAGGAGAAAGGTTGGCATATACATCTGATCGATATTCAGCGCCGGGCGGACACGACCCGGCGCTCACCGGAGAGACGCCATGAGCCACCCCACACCCGAGAAGCCCGCCGACGTCGTGGCCCGGCTGCGCGCCACCTTCCGTACGGGACGCACCAAGCCGCTCGCATGGCGCACCGGCCAGCTGCGCCGCATGCGGGCGATGCTCACCGAGCGCGGTGCCGACCTCGCCGCCGCCCTCCACGCCGACCTCGGCAAGAGCAGCACCGAGGCCTACCGCACCGAGATCGACTTCACCATCCGGGAGATCGACCACACCCTGGACCACCTCGAGGGGTGGCTGCGCCCCGAGCCCGCTCCCGTCCCCGCGCACCTGGGCGCCGACGCGAGCGCCTGGACGCGGTACGACCCCCTTGGCGTCGTGCTCGTCATCGCCCCGTGGAACTACCCGGCCCAGTTGCTGCTCGCCCCGGTGGTCGGCGCGCTCGCCTCCGGGAACGCGGTCGTGGCCAAGCCGAGCGAGCTGGCCCCGGCCACCTCCGCCGCGCTGGCCGAGCTCCTCCCGGCCTACCTCGACACCGAAGCGGTCGCCGTGGTCGAGGGCGGCGTCCCGGAGACCACCGCCCTGCTGGCGGAGCGGTTCGACCACGTCTTCTATACCGGCAACGGCACCGTCGGCCGCATCGTGATGCGCGCCGCAGCCGAGCACCTCACCCCGGTCACCCTGGAACTCGGTGGCAAGTCCCCGGTGTTCGTCGACCGCGACATCGACCTCGACGTGGTCGCCGACCGGCTGGCCCGCGGCAAGTTCATCAACGCCGGGCAGACCTGCGTGGCACCCGACTACGTCCTCACCACCCCGGAGACCGCAGCCGCACTGGAGACTGCCCTCGTCCGCGCCATCGACGCCCTGTACGGGGCGGACCCCGCCGCCTCGCCGGAATACGGCCGGATCATCAACGAGCGGCATTTCGACCGGCTGTCCGCCCTGCTCGACTCCGGCCGTGTCGTGACCGGCGGCGGCAGCGACCGCACCGGCAAGTACATCGTGCCCACGGTGCTCGCGGACGTCGACCCGAAGTCTCCCGTGATGCAGGAGGAGATCTTCGGGCCGATCCTGCCCCTCGTCACCGTGTCCGGCCTCGACGAGGCGATCGACTTCATCAACGACCGTGACAAGCCCCTCGCGCTGTACGTCTTCAGCGAGTCCGGCGAGACCCGCGACAGGATCGCCGCGGAGACCTCCTCCGGCGGCCTGGGATACGGCCTGCCGCTCGCCCATCTCGCCGTCTCCGACCTGCCGTTTGGCGGGGGTGGGGGAGAGCGGCATGGGCAACTACCACGGCAGGTACTCCATCGAGACGTTCAGCCACCGCAAGGCGGTCCTGGACAAGCCGCTGAGCTGACTTTGTCATCGGGCGCGCACCGCATCGCCATCGCCGCTCGTGAACGATCCCGGCGTTGCCCTGCCCCGCTGCCCCGCCTCGCCATGCTCGTCCTGCCGACGGTACGGGAGAGGCGGGGCACTCGGACAGGCGGCGGGCACGGCCTTCGGCCTGGACCCGTGTACGGTCTTTCCGGCCGGTCGGCCGCCGCCATGGCCGGCTTTAGGAGTAGGTCATCGGGCAGCCGTACCGCAGGGAGTACTGCGCGGCGCGCAGGTAGAGCGCTACGTAGAAGGCCGCGTCCCGGTCCTCGGTCCACGGTCCCGGCCGCACCCGGGCGGTCCGCTCCGCCCCGCCCTCCAGGAACCACAGGCTCAGTGCGAGGTTCTCGCCCGCCGGTATCGCGTCCACGGGCAGGCCGACGGCACCGGCCAGCCGCTCGGCCAAGGCGAGCACCCGCGGGGCGCCGGCGACCGCTGTCTCCTCGCCGGAGTACGCGGTGCCGACGGGGAGGACGATCTCGTCCTCCAGCGGGAGGGGCACCAGCACGCTCCAGTCGAGGAGGGCCGACAGCTCCGCGTCGGTCAGCCGCGTCCTGCACAGCGCCACGAAGCCGTCCATGGACGGGCTGACCTTCTCCTCGAACCAGCCCGGCGCCTCCCGTGCGGCCTGCCGCAGCTCGTAAGGGGGCAGCCCGCGCCTCTCCAGCTCGGTGTTCAGCGCGGCGGCGACGTCCCCGTACCCGTCCTCCCCTGGCTGCGACCAGTCCTGCGCGGTGACACTCACCAGATAGATACCCATGATCGCAACGTACCGGCCGCCACCGACAACGCCCCTACCCCTCGTGACAAACCCCGAACCGACGGCTTGCAGGCGTCGGTGAGCCGCTTGAAGACCACAGCCTCCAACCCGACCGATTCCCTAATCCGGGGTGTAGGCGGCTCGGTCCGGTCTTCGCAAGGGGCTGGGTGAGCGGTCGACAACGGGCAGCGGAACGCCTTCGGCCCTCATGGTCCTGGAGACCCGCTCTGAGACTGGCGCCGCTGTCCACCGGTGGGATCCGTGGCGGTGTCGTGGGCGTCGGGCAACGCCTGATGTCAGCCTGCCCGAGAGGCCTTCGCCTAGACTAGAGCGGCGAGACCCGGCGCCTACGCCACGGCCACGGCCCCCACCACCGTCCGCACCTCGCGGTGATGACGCGGGCGCCGGGCTGATGCCTTCGTTTCCCCTGGTCTTCGAGACCTCTGTCAAGAGCGGCACAGCCCGGCGCCTCCGTGACCACCGTGAAACTCCCGGCGGCCGGCCGGACGTTGATCCTCACGGCACGAGCCCGCCCCAGGGTCGACCTCTTGTTTTATCCGCGAGCCCGACGAGCTCTGCAGACAGACCGAGCCTCTGGGGTGCGCTGGTGTCGCGAACGGCTACTGAGATGGCGGATCGGAAAGGTTCGCCGGGGCGGTGGTCGCTTCGTCAGGCTTGGGGCCAGCCGTCCATTCTCCTTTTGAGCGGCGGTAGCAGTCCCGAAGAAAATGGATTGCCTTGGGGGCAGCGCTCACGTTGGCTGGGCAGCATGGCTGAACTGCGTACCGATCGCCTCGTGCTCCGTCGATGGCAAGACTCCGACCTTGAACCGTGGGCGGCGATGAATGCTGATCCCGTGGTTCGGGAGCATTTGGGCGACCTGCTCACCCGTGAACAGAGCGATGCCTCTGTGGCGCAGTTCCAGGCCGAGTTCGACCAGCGGGGCTACGGATGGTGGGCAGTTCAATTGCAGGCCACGGGCGCGTTCATCGGCTTCGCGGGCTTGGACCAGGTGGATGATGGCATGCCGTTCACGGGGGTTGAGATCGGTTGGAGGCTCGCTCGCTCGGCCTGGGGCCAGGGTTACGCCACCGAGGCCGCCTTGGCTGGCCTGGCCTTCGGCTTCGAAACGCTTGAACTACCCGAGATCCTTGCAGTGACAACTGCTACCAACCTCCGTTCACAGGCAGTGATGCGCCGGATCGGCATGACCCGCGACCCTGCTGACGATTTCGACGACCCCGCCGCGCCCGAAGGGCCACTGCGTCCGAACGTGCTGTACCGAATCGCGCGTGGTGTGCGGGTCTGACGCCATCGGCTCGGTCGCTTGGTCAGGCTGCGGCGGGGAGAGGGCGTCCGCCCCAGCACTCCGAAGCCCACCTGAACTGGGCACTCATCACTGTGATGACCAAGCGCCTCACCCGCAAGAGCCCCCGCACCAGTCAGTGGACGAGGAAGCCCAAGCCCCGCTGACACCGTGGACACGACGCCCTTGATCAGCTCCGACGCCAAAAGCCGTGGGGATCGCGACCTGGGCGGAAACCTGAGGCGTCCGCCAACTGAGCAGCATCGCGGTTGGCCCGACATGGTGGCGATCATGCGCAGTCGACGACGGTCGAGTCGACCTTGCTGAAGAGGGTGGACCTCGCGGTCCGCGGTTGCATCCCGTAGGTCTCCTGGACCGGTGGTATCGCCGTAGGCGGCGCGTCACGGCATCGGGAGGAGCGTGTCCGTCCACACCGACGGCAAAAGGCAAAGGCAAGGAGGTTACCCGCTCCTTGCCACTCTCAACGTATAGCGCACCGGGGGCCTTGCGGCAAGACCCGGGTTGTGCTGCAGAATCTCCGGCCGAGGCCAGAACCTGCGGAAATCGTGGATTCACGAAGTACGTGTGTTCTTGCTGATCTCTGGGTCTCGCGGGACGTGAAACCACCGGTGGGACTCGCGGTGCGGTTGCGGGCACCGGCGCAACCTTGTTCAGTGGGGGATTTGATGATTGACGTGATCGTGGTCGGCGCCGGACCGACCGGTTTGATGCTGGCCAGCGAGTTGCGGTTGCACGGCGTGCGTGTGCTCGTGCTGGAGAAGGAGGCGCAGCCGGCCAGCTATGTCCGCGCAACCGGCCTGCACGTGCGCAGCATCGAGGTGATGGACCAGCGCGGTCTGCTGGAGCGGTTCCTCGCGCACGGCCAGCAGTACAAGGTCGGCGGTTTCTTCGCCGCCCTCGACAAGCCCTGGCCCGACCGGCTGGACACCGCGCATGGGTATGTCCTCGGCATCCCGCAGACCACCACTGACCGCCTGCTGGCCGAGCGCCCCACCGAGCTCGGCGCCGAGATCCGCCGCGGCTGCGCACTGGTCGGGCTGAACCAGGACGAGCACGGGGTGACCGTCGAACTGGCCAATGGGGGTACCCCCGCCAGTGAGGGCGTAGCCGGCGGGGGAGGCACGCGGCTGCGCTCGCGCTACCTCGTCGGCTGCGACGGTGGCCGCAGCACGGTGCGCAAGCTGCTCGGCGTCGGCTTCCCCGGCGAGCCCACCAGGGTCGATACACTGCTGGGCGAGATGGAGGTGGCCGTGCCGCCGGAGACGCTGGCCGCCGTGGTGGCCGAAGTCCGCAAGACCCAGAAGCGGTTCGGCGCCGGGCCGGTCGGGGACGGGGTGTACCGCGTCGTCGTGCCCGCCGAGGGGGTGGCCGAGGACCGTACCGTCCCGCCGACCCTTGAGGAGTTCAAGCAGCAGTTGCGGGACTTCGCCGGCACCGACTTCGGCGTGCACTCGCCACGCTGGCTCTCCCGGTTCGGCGACGCCACCCGGCAGGCCGAGCGCTACCGCGTCGGCCGGATACTGCTGGCCGGCGACGCGGCGCACATCCACCCGCCAACCGGCGGACAAGGCCTCAACCTCGGCATCCAGGACGCGTTCAACCTCGGCTGGAAACTGGCCGCCGAGGTCGGCGGCTGGGGACCGCAGGGGTTGCTGGACAGCTACCACACCGAACGGCACCCGGTGGCCGCCGACGTGCTGGACAACACCCGCGCACAGATGGAGCTGATGTCTACCGCGCCGGGTCCCCGGGCGGTGCGCCGGCTGGTGTCGGAACTGATGGACTTCGAGGAGGTGAACCGGTACCTGATCGAGAAGATCATCGCGGTCGGGGTCCGCTACGACTTCGGCGAGGGGCATCATCTGCTCGGTCGGCGGATGCGGGACGTGGCCCTGAAGCGTGGGCGCCTCTATGAGTTGATGCACGGCGGCCGCGGAATGCTGCTCGACCAGACCGGACGGCTCTCGGTCGCCGGGTGGGCAGACCGGGTCGACCACGTCGTCGACGTCAGCGAGGAACTGGACGTGCCCGCGGTGCTGCTACGACCGGACGGCCACGTGGCGTGGGTCGGTGAAGATCAGCAGGACCTGATCAGCCACCTGCCCAGGTGGTTCGGCGCGACCGCCAACTGAGGGCTGAGTGCCAGGCACCAGGCCGGGCCAACCACACTGCTCAGTGCGGCCAACTCAAGTGCTAAATAGCCCAGCTGAATCCCTCACGCTCTGTGTACGACGGGTGTGCGGGCCCCGCGACAGGAAAGGCAGCCTGGGTTTCGCGGCCACGGCGGTGCGCAGGTTCCTCGGGGCTGGAGGGGGCGCTCCGGCCTCAGGCCGCGCCTGGCGGACGTCAGTGCTGCCAAGGCGGCCGGAGAGGCTGGTCAGTTGGTGAGTGCCTCACGCAGGGTGGGGCGGGAGTCGATGAGGGCGTCGACACCGACGATCTGCAGGGTGCGCATCACGGATCCGGCGGGGCCGGCCAGGCGGAGCCAACCGCCGGCCGCGGTGACAGCCTGGTGGGCGGCGATGAGGGTGTTGATGCCGCTGGAGTCCATGAAGGTGACCTGGTGCATGTCGATGACGATGCGGGGCCGGGGGAGGCTGGGGGCTTGCAGGGCCTGGCGGAGGGGTTCGATGGTGTCGTGGTCGATTTCGCCGGCCGCGGTGATCACGCGGATGCCGTCGGTGGCGGTGATCATGACCGACAGCTGGCCCGGCTGCGCACCTCTTTGGGTGTCCGCCATCTCTCTATCAGCCATGTGGGTGATACTGGCACATCAAGACCTTCACCAGCAGTGCTGCCCTGCACCGTGCGGGTAATGCCTTCCTATCGGAGGCGTAAAGCGTGTACCCCGCATGCGCGGGTACGCGCGGGGGGTGAACGGGGTATTAGAGCGTCCGCCAGTAGGTGCTGAACTGAGTGGTGGTGGCAGGGGTAGACACGGTTCGCCCGATCATGGAGTTCTCTACGCTTCGTGATCATCGGGGGATCCGTGCCTGCCGTCCCATCATGCGTTCTCGACCCGATCCGTGACGAGTTCCTCGCGCTGCTGCCCACGCGTGAGGACCGCCATCCGTGGGGCTGCCACAACCCGCGCATCAGTGACACGGTGGTCTTCGACCGCCTGGTGCAGGTCCTGGTCTTCGGCTGCGGATATGAGCGGGCGGCCGACAGTTCCTGCTCCGCCACCACCCTGCGCCGCCGCCGCGATGAGTGGATCGCGGCTGGGGTGATGGAGACCCTGAGGCTGCTCGTGCTGTCCGCCTACGACCGGATGATCGGCCTGGAACTCGACCAGCTGTCCGCCGACGGCTGCATCACCAAGGCCCCCTCCGGCGGCGAGTGCGCTGGCAAGAGCCCCGTCGACCGAGCGAAACAAGGCATCAAACGCTCGCAGTTGACGGACGGGAACGGCATACCGCTGGTCACCGACCAGGCGCCGGCCAACACCCGCGACCACACGCTGCTGCCCGCCACCCTCGACCGCTTCGCCGACCTGGAAGCTGCCCTGGGGCCCCTGCCCGAGCACCCGCGCCTGAGCCTGGACGCCGGGTATGACTACGGCATGGTCCACCAGGACCTGGAAGCCCGAGGGATCTTTGGTCAGATCGCCGAGCGCGGCGCGAAGACCTCCATCCAAACTGGTGGACGGTGGGTGGTGGAGCGCACGAACTCCTGGATGAACAACTTCGGCAAGCACCGCCGCTGTACCGAGCGACGAAGAGCCCCAGTCGAGTTCTTCATCGCCCTGGCCAGCACCATCATCACCGTCCGCTGCATGCTCCGACGCGCCTGGACCCTCTACCGCTGGGACTCCGCCCACGAAACCCTCGCATTCGATGACCTGCTCGCGGACGCCCTAATGTCACTGTCCAGAGGCGCGAGGCTGTGCTTGATCAACTGCGTGCGGGAAGCGGGAGGGCAGGCAGCTGCCCACCGATCTCGCGCAGTTCCCCTCGGCCCTGCTGTGGTTGCTCAACTGCCTGACCTACTACTGACCGGATCGGTCCGCTGCCGGACCCGATGCGGCCTGTTGCCGCCCGGCCAGCGCGGCTCAGGCTTGGGGACATGACCCGAGCACTGATCGTCATCGATGTCCAGGAGTCCTTCCGCGCCCGTCCGCTGTGGGAAACCACCTCCGACCTGAAGATCGCCGACCAGGTGAACCGCCTGGTCCGGCTCTCCCGCCAAGCCGGGGACCTGGTGGTGTGGGTACTGCACTCCGAGCCCGGCACCGGCGATGTATTCGACCCCGCCCTCGGCCATGTCCGGCTGATGGAGGAGCTGGAGCGAGCGGATGGGGAGCCGCTGATCCACAAGACCTCACACAACGCCTTCACCACCACCAACCTGCAACAACTCCTCACCGAGTGCGGCATCCACGAACTCACCGTCTGCGGCATCCGCACCGAGCAGTGCGTGGAGACCACCACCCGCGTCGCCAGCGACCTCGGCTACCGGGTCACCTTTGCCGTCGACGCGACCGCGACCAATCCCATCCCGCACCGCGACGCTCCCGCCGACCAGAGCGTCGCCGAGCTGCTGGCCGACCCCCGCACGCTGCCTGCCGAAGAGGTCATCAGGCGCACCGAGTACGCCCTCGCCGGACGCTTCGCCACCATCGCGACGGTCGACCAGCTGGAGGCCGCAGCAGGATTTCCGGCATGATGACCGAATCGTGAGCCACATCGTCTTCTTCCTGGTGCCCGGAGTTCACTTGCTGGACCTGGCCGGCCCCGCGCAGGTCTTCTCCACGGCCGCCGACTTCGGGCATCCCTACGTACTTGCCTACGTCGCCGAGCAGCCACAGGTCTCCACCGCCCAGGGGCTGCCGCTGGTGGCCGGACTCGACTGGCCCGAGCTCGGGCCCGAAGATCTGATCGTGGTGCCCGGCTGGCGGACAGTCCCCCTGGCCGACGCCCCCGCCATCGGCGCCGCCTCCCTGCGGGTCCTCCGGGACCATCACGCCAGGGGCGGGACGGTGGCCAGCGTCTGCGCCGGAGCCGAGGCGCTCGGCCAGGCCGGCCTGCTCGACGGCCGCCACTGCACCACCCACCACGACGTGCAGGACGAGCTGGCCCTGCGCCACCCCAGGGCGGTGGTCGTCCGCGACGTCCTGTTCACCGCCGACGACCGGGTAATCACCTCGGCCGGCATCGCCAGCGGCATCGATCTGGCCCTGCACCTGGTCGCGACCCGGCACGGCCCGGCCGTCGCCGCCCAGGTGGCCCGGGACATGGTCGTCTACGCTCGCCGCAACGGCCATGAGCCGCAGTCCAGCGCGATGCTCCGACACCGGTCCCACCTCGACGACACCGTGCACCGCGCCCAGGACCTCATCGACGCCCGCTTCGACCAATCGCTCCCGCTGCCCACCCTGGCCTCGGCCGTCGGCGTGAGCGAACGCACCCTCACCCGCCTCTTCAGCCGCGTCACCGGACTCACCCCACTGCGGTACCAGCAGACCCTGCGCCTCGAACGCGCCCAACACTTGATCAGCCATGGCGCGACGATCGATGCCGCCGCCCGCTCAGTCGGTTTCGAGGACCCACGCATGCTGCGCCGCCTCCGCGCCCGCACGGCCTGACTGCGTCAGGTAATCGAACGCCCCTGGAAGGCAATTGACTCCCGTGCCTACCTACTGGTGGAGCCTCTTAGAGCTCGTAACACGATCTTGTTGAGGTGTCCTGGTCGGGCGTGACCGGCTGGTTGATTTGGCCGTTCGTGATGGTGTGAGTACTCGGCCGTGGA
>NZ_JBEOSZ010000056.1:0-42664 GCF_040303285.1 Streptomyces sp. NPDC096046
AGTACACCCAGTACGAGGGCTTGCACCCGGCACGCCGAGAGCACGCACCGGACGCCGCTCCTTGACGGGCAAACGTTGCCTGCCGCGGCACTAGGGCGGCGGGACCCCGCTGTCCGGGCCCGTCGGGCGTGCGGAGTGCGACGGCACATGCCGCGGGGTTGTGCTGCGGGGGTGGGGCACGGAGGCAGGGCGACGGCCGATTTCGTCAGGGTGTGCGGTGATGCGCCGGGATGTGCTTCCGTGCGCGCCCATGGCAAAGGCCGCATAAGCGACATCTCGCCGATCGGGTGTTGACCCGTCGTGACCGTGTGCTCACGCTGGTGGGCAGCGATTCGCCGTGAGGGGACGACGAGGGCTTCGGTGGACGGCAGTCCTCGTCGAGTGCGGGTCGTTGTTCGGCGTCGGCTTCCTCGGGGTCAGGAAGTCGGGGCGGGAGCGCCGGAGTCGGGTGGCGGCGCGCGCTGCCGGGCTCGGGGCGGGCAGCGCGGCGCCGCCGCCCAGCGGGTGGCGGCCCGGGGCGTGCGGGGCCTACAGGACGGCCACGGGTGCCACCGGGGAACCGGTCGCCCCGGTGAACGGTTCGGGGGTCGCCGTCAGCAGGAACGCGTACCGGCCCGCTTCTCCACAGGCTGTGGACAACTTTTCGAGATTCCAGTTCTGGCCCTGTGGCATGCCCATCTCCACGAGGTGGAGGGCGTGCACCGGCAGCCAGAGGTTCTCCACCTCGGGCGGGAACACCTCGAAGGTGAGGGTGTCGTTGGCGACGGCGGCGACGTCCCGCGCGTGGAACCACTCCGGCGTGCGGATCGACAGCCCCGGCGACGGATACGCGTAGCCGTGCCGGTCCCCGGTCAGGCAGCTCCGGATCTGCCCGGTCCGCACCAGCACGATGTCACCGGCGCGCACCCGTGTGCCGGCCAACTCCTCGGCCATGTCCAGGTCCTCGGGTGTGACCGCGTGTCCGCCGTCGAGCCGGTCCGTGCCGTGAGCCCGGGCGACGTCCAGCAGCACCCCGCGTGAGACGACGTGCCGGACCGTGCCGATGCCGCTGAACCCGGCGCCGCCGTGCGGGGTGACGGTGTGGGCGGGGCGGCCGTTGTACAGCCGGCCCGAGTGCGAGACGTGGGGCAGGGCGTCCCAGTGGGTGGCCGCCTGCAGTCCCATGGTCACCACGTCGTCGCTGCACGCGACCGTGCCCGGGCCGAAGATCTCCTGGTTGATCTGCACCATGGCGTGCAGGGGGTCGACACGGCCGGGGATCATGCCCGTCTGCACGCCGTCCCGCTGGAGGGGCAGGGCGAGAGGGACCCGGTGGCCGGTGCGGACGGTCGCCGCGGCTTCCCTGACCACCTCGTCGGTGATCAGGTTCAGCGTGCCGATCTCGTCGCCGGTCCCCCAACGGCCCCAGTTGTTCACGCGCTCGGCGATGTCGTGGAACACGTCCGGCAGCGACATGAGTCCTCCCCGGGGCTTGCCCGCGCGTATCTGACGGGTCGTAGAATTCGGGCAACGAGTTTCTAACGGTCCGTCAGAAACTGTGGGACGGGAAGGGGCCGGGCGTGGGGAACTTCTTGGCGGGCAAGGTGGTCGCCGTCACGGGTGCCGGGCGGGGCATCGGCCGGGCGGTCGCCCTCGCGGCGGCGGCCGAGGGGGCGAAGGTCGTCGTCAACGACTACGGCGTCTCCGTCGACGGCGCCTCCCCGGCGAGCGAGATCGCCGACACCGTGGTCAAGGAGATCGAGGCGGCGGGCGGCGAGGCCGTGGCCGTCGCCGACGACATCTCCACGATGGCGGGCGGGCAGCGCGTCGTCGACGTGGCGCTGGCGTCGTACGGGCGGCTGGACGGTGTCGTGTGCGTGGCCGGGATCCTGCGCGAACGGATGCTGTTCAACATGACCGAGGAGGAGTGGGACCCCGTCGTCGCGACCCATCTGAAGGGCACGTTCACGGTGTTCCGGGCGGCCTCCGCGGTGATGCGGAAACAGCGTTCCGGCACGCTCATCGGCTTCACCAGCGGCAACCACCAGGGCTCGGTGTCGCAGGCCAACTACAGCGCCGCCAAGGGCGGGATCATCTCGCTCGTGCGCAGCGCCGCGCTCGGGATGCACAAGTACGGGGTGACCGCCAACGCGGTGGCGCCGGTCGCGCGGACCCGGATGTCGGCCGGGGTGCCGACGGAACTGGCCGAGATCGGGGAGCCGGAGGACGTCGCCCCGCTGGTGGTGTACCTGCTGTCCGACGCCGCCGCCCGGCAGGGGGTGACCGGGCAGGTGTACACGGTGGCCGGGGCGAAGATCGCGGTGTGGGCACAGCCGAGGGAACTGCGCGCCGCGTACGCCTCCGGCGGGTGGACCGCGGAACGGATCGCGGAGTGTCTGCCCGGGTCGGTGGGGGTGGATCCGATGCCGATGCTGGAGCGGGTGGCGGGGATGGAGAGGGCGGCGGCTGAGGGAGCGCGGCCCAACGCCCGGTAGCCCGGGGGTTCGAGAGGTTCGGCGGGTGCGGCTTCGTCGGGGTGGTTCGCGCAGTTCCCCGCGCCCTTGAAGGACATGGCTCCACCGCACATCGACAGCGAGGCGGCGATCGTGGATTTCGGACTCACACGAGACGACGAGGACTTCCGTGCCGAGGCTCGGGCCTGGCTCGGCGCGCACGCCCACGGCACGAGTGATCGCCGCGCCTGGGAGCGCACCCTGGGCGCGGCCGGATGGATCGGGCTCGGGTGGGACGGCGACGGCTACGGCAACCGCAGAGCCACCCTCACCCAGCAGGTCGTCTGGGCCGAGGAGTACGCGCGGTCGGCCGCGCCCCCGCGCTCCGGGCACATCGGGGAGAACCTGCTCGCCCCCACCCTCCTCGCGCACGGCAGCGAGGAGCAGAAGTCCCGGTTCCTGCCACCGATCGCACGCGGTGAGGAGCTGTGGTGCCAGGGGTACAGCGAACCCGGCGCCGGATCGGACCTGGCCGGTATCCGTACCGCGGCCGTGCGCGGGCCGGACGGCGGCGCGTACCGCGTCACCGGGCAGAAGATCTGGACGTCACTCGCGCACGAGGCGGACTGGTGTTTCGTGCTGGCCAGGACCGAACCCGGCTCGGCGCGCCACCACGGGCTGACCTTCCTGCTCGTCCCCATGGACCAGCCGGGCCGGATCGAGGTCCGCCCCATCCGGCAGCTGACGGGCACCAGCGACTTCAACGAGGTCTTCTTCGACGGCGCGCACGCGGAACACGTCGTCGGCGGCGAGGGCGACGGCTGGCGCGTCGCCATGAGCCTGCTCGGCTTCGAGCGGGGCGTGTCCACGCTGGCCCAGCAGATCGGGTTCGCCGAGGAACTGGCCGGTGTGGTGCGGGCGGCCGTCGAGTCGGGCGCGGTGCGCGACCCCGTCGTACGGGAGCGGCTCGTGCGGCAGTGGGCCGAGCTGCGCACGATGCGCTGGAACGCCCTGCGCACCCTGGGCGGTTGCGGGGACGCGGGCGCCCCGAGCGTGGCCAAGCTGCTGTGGGCCGGCTGGCACCAGCGACTCGGGGAGCTGGCGGTGCGGGTGCGGGGCGCCGCGGCGAGCGTCGGTCCGTCCGACTGGTCGGCGCGGTCGCCGTACGAACTGGACGCGGCACAGCACCTGTTCCTGTTCTCCCGGGCCGACACGATCTACGGCGGCTCGGACCAGATCCAGCGCACGATCATCGCCGAGCGCGTGCTCGGCCTGCCCAGGGAGCCCAAGGGGGCCGTGTGATGCGAGGCGTGATCTTCGACGGGAAACGGGTCCGGGTCGTGACGGACCTGGAGGTGCGCGAGCCGGGGCCGGGCGAGGTGCGGGTCGCGATCGCGGCGGCCGGACTGTGCCACAGCGATCTGTCGGTGATGGACGGGACCATTCCGTTCCCCGTTCCCGTGGTGCTGGGCCATGAGGGGGCCGGGGTCGTGGAGGCGGTCGGCGGGGGCGTCACCCATGTCGCGCCGGGGGACCACGTGGCGCTGTCCACCCTGGCGAACTGCGGCACGTGCGCGGAGTGCGACCGGGGCCGGCCGACCATGTGCCGGCAGGCCATCGGACGCCCGGGCCGGCCGTTCGGCCACGGCGGCTCCCCGGTGCACCAGTTCGCGTCCAACTCGGCGTTCGCCGAGCGCACGGTCGTCAAGGCCGTTCAGGCGGTCCGCGTCCCCGACGACATTCCGCTGACGTCGGCGGCGCTCATCGGGTGCGGAGTGCTGACGGGGGTGGGCGCCGTACTGAACCGGGCGCGGGTGGACCGCGGCGACAGCGTCCTGGTCATCGGGACGGGCGGCGTCGGCCTGAACGTGCTCCAGGGGGCCCGGCTCGCGGGCGCCGGGCGGATCGTGGCCGTCGACGCGAACCCGGCGAAGGAGGAGATGGCCCGGCGGTTCGGCGCGACCGACTTCCTCACCTCGGCCGAGGGCGTGCGCGACCTCCTGCCCACGGGCGCGGACCACGCCTTCGAGTGCGTCGGCCGCGTGGAGCTGATCCGCCGGGCGATCGACTCCCTGGACCGGCACGGCCAGGCCGTCCTGCTCGGCGTGCCCCCGGCCACGGCCGAGGCGTCCTTCCGCGTCTCCTCGCTGTACCTCGACAAGTCCGTCCTGGGCTGCCGCTACGGCTCCTCCCGCCCGCAGCGGGACATCGCCCTGTACGCCGGCCTGTACCGTCAGGGACGCCTCCTGCTGGACGAACTGGTCACCCGGACCTACCCCGTGGAGGACTTCGAGAAGGCGGCGGCGGACGCGGAGGCGGGGCGGGTGGCGCGGGCGGTGCTCACCTTCTGAGGGCGGCGGCCGTGTCGTTCTCCGCCCGGAACGTCCGCCGGTAGGCGGTGGGCGTGACGCCCAGGGCCGTCTGGAGGTGCTGGCGCATCGACTGGGCCGTGCCGAAGCCCGCGTCCCGGGCCACCTGGTCGACGGAGCGGTCGGTGGCCTCCAGGAGGTGGCGGGCCCGTTCCACGCGCTGCTGGGTGAGCCACTGACCGGGACTGACGCCGGTCTCCTCGCGGAAGCGGCGGGTGAAGGTGCGGACCGACATGGCCTCCCGGGCGGCCATGTCGCGCAGCTGGATCGGCTCGTGGAGGCGGCCCAGGGCCCAGGCGCGGGCGGCGGTGGTGGAAGCCTGCTGCGGGTCGGGCACGGGCCGCGCGATGTACTGCGCCTGCCCGCCGTCGCGGTGCGGCGGTACGACCGTGCGGCGGGCCACGTCGTTGGCGATCGCCGCGCCGTGGTCGCGGCGCACCATGTGCAGGCACAGGTCGATGCCGGCCGCGACACCCGCGGAGGTCAGCACGTCGCCGTCGTCGATGAACAGGACACCCGGGTCGACCTCGATCTGCGGGAAGAGCCGCTGGAACCGGTCGGCGTCGGCCCAGTGCGTGGTGGCGGGGCGGCCGTCGAGGAGACCGGCGGCGGCGAGCACGTAGACGCCGGTGCAGATCGAGGCGAGCCGGGTGCCGGGGCGGATGTGGGCGAGGGCGGCGGCCAGCTCGCCCGTCAGCTCGCCCTGCTCGAAGACCGGTCCGAGCTCGTACGACGCCGGGACGATCACGGTGTCGGCGGTGCCCAGGAGCTCCGGGCCGTGCTCGACCTGGATGGCGAAGTCGGCGTCGGTCCGCACCGGTCCCGGCGGGCGGATCGAGCACGTGACGACGTCGTACAGCAGGCGCCCCCGGGCGTCCCTCGGGCGGCCGAAGATGCGGTGCGGGATGCCCAGTTCGAAGGGGAGCAGGCCGTCGAGGGCGAGGACGACGACCCGGTGCGGGCGGAACTCCGGCTCACGGCGCATGGCCCGATCCTAACGAATGCTGTCCTTCGGGCCACTCGATGGAGCGAGCGGCGGGCCGGAAGCTCTATGTCGTGACCCAGACAACCGATGCGGCGGCCGTCCGGCAGCCGCCGAAGCCGACTCGTGGGCGCGTGCACCGCGCCTGGTTCGTCGCCGCCGTCACCTTCGTGACGATCATCGGCGCCGCCGCCTTCCGTTCCGTGCCGGGCCTGCTCATCGACCCGTTGCACGACGAGTTCGACTGGTCGCGCGGCACGATCGGCGCCGCCGTCTCGGTGAATCTCGCGCTCTACGGCCTGACGGCCCCGTTCGCGGCCGCCCTGATGGACCGCTTCGGCATCCGCCGGGTCGTCGCGGTCGCCCTGACCGTGATCGCGGCCGGCTCCTGGCTCACCGTGTGGATGACCGCCGCCTGGCAGCTGATGCTGTGCTGGGGCCTGCTGGTCGGTCTCGGCTCCGGCTCCATGGCGCTGGCCTTCGCGGCGACCGTCACCAACCGCTGGTTCACCGAACGGCGCGGTCTGGTCAGCGGCATCCTCACCGCCGCCTCGGCCTCCGGCCAGCTGATCTTCCTGCCCCTGCTGTCCTGGATCATCGACCGGTACGACTGGCGCCCGGCGGCGGTGACGGTCGCCCTCGCCGCCCTCGCGGTGGTGCCGTTCGTCTGGCTCCTGCTGCACGACCACCCGGCGGACGTGGGCCAGAAGCCGTACGGTGCCACCGCGTTCGTGCCGAAGCCCCCACCCGTCCCCGGCGCTGCCCGCCGGGCCGTGACCGTCCTGCTCTCCGCCGTGCGCACCGGCCCGTTCTGGCTGCTCGCCGGCACCTTCGCCATCTGCGGCGCCTCCACCAACGGCCTGATCCAGACCCACTTCATCCCCGCGGCGCACGACGTCCACATGCCCGTCCAGGCCGCGGCCTCCCTGCTCGCGGTCATCGGCGTCTTCGACGTCGTCGGCACGATCGCCTCCGGCTGGTTCACCGACCGCTTCGAGCCGCGCCGCCTGCTGGCGGTCTACTACGCGCTGCGGGGCGTGTCCCTGGTGTTCCTCCCGCTCCTGCTCGGCCCGACGGTCCACCCCCCGATGATCTTCTTCATCGTCTTCTACGGACTCGACTGGGTCGCCACCGTCCCGCCGACCCTGGCCCTGTGCCGCGAGCAGTACGGCGAGGACAGCGCGATCGTGTTCGGCTGGGTCCTCGCCTCGCACCAGATCGGCGCCGCCGCCGTCGCCTTCCTGGGCGGCGTCGCCCGCGACACCTTCGGCACGTACGACGTGATGTGGTACGCGTCGGGGGCACTGTGCGCGGCGGCGGCGTTGATGGCGCTGGTGATCCGGCGGAGAGCGGACGGCGCGGTGGCGCCGGTTTGAACCGGGGCGCCGCTTCGGCGTGTGCCTCGTCCGCGCTGCCCGGCGAGGCCGACCCGGGCGTGCTCGGGTGGTTCCCGCGCTCTGCCCTCGGTGCTCATGCGGCTCACTGTCGGCCTTCCGCGGTCCTGCGTGTCCACGGTCCACCGGGGCGGGGACGGGGGACCCGCTCGGGCGTCAGTCCGCCAGCCGCGCGAAGCGCCCCCGGTGGAACAGCAGCGGGTCTCCGGTGTCCTCCGTGCCGAGGGCGGTCACCCCGCCGACCACGATGAGGTGGTCGCCGCCGGTGTGGACGGCGTGGACGGCGCAGTCGATCCACGCCACGGCACCCGCCAGGCGCGGCGCACCCGACACCGGCGCCGCGTCGTAGGCGACGCCCGCGAACTTGTCCGCGCCGCTCACCGCGAACGCCCGGCACAACTCGCCCTGCCCGGCGCCCAGGACGTTCACGCAGAAGACCCCTGCCCGGGCGATGCGCGGCCACGTCGTCGACGTGCGGCCGACCATGAAGGCCACCAGGGGCGGAGCGAGGGAGAGGGACGTGAAGGACTGGCAGGCGAAGCCGGCCGGGGAGTCGCCGTCGGTGGCGGGCGGTGCCGTGATGATCGCCACGCCCGTCGGGAAGGTGCCGAGGACACGGCGGAACTCACGCGGGTCGAGTGGGGCGCGCTCGTCCTCGGCGACACAGCGCAGCTCGGGGCGCGGCAGCGCGTCGACATGCTCCCGGGCGGGTGTGCGGTTCGACCTGAGGTAGCGGACGGCGGCTTCGGCCATCCCTGCTTGTCCCATCACAACGGTCATTGAAACTGACGACTCGTCAGATGGGAAGGGTCAGCGGCCTCTGAACCGCGGGTCCCGCCGCTCGACGAAGCTCCGCACACCGTCCTGCGCGTCGGCCGTCGTCATGTTGATCTCCTGCGCGGCGGCCTCGGCGGCGAAGGCGGTGGTCCGGTCGGTGTCCATCGAGGCGTTGACGAGCTGCTTGGTCAGAGCCAGGGCGCGGGTCGGGCCGCAGGCGAGCCGCTCGGCCCACGCCCGTGCCGTCTTCTCCAGCTCCTCGTCCCTGACGACCCGGTTGACCAGCCCGAGGCGTTCGGCGTCCGGGGCGGAGAGGGCGTCCCCGAAGAACATCAGCTCCTTCGCACGCTGCGGGCCGACGAGACGGGGCAGGAGATAGGCGCCGCCGCCGTCGGGGACCAGGCCACGCCGGACGAACACCTCGATGAAGCGGGCCGATGCGGCCGCCAGGACCAGATCGCAGGCGAACGCGAGGTGCGCCCCGAGGCCGGCCGCCGTGCCGTTCACCGCCGCGATCACCGGCTTCTCGCAGTCGAGGACGGCGGTGATCAGGCGCTGGGCGCCGGTGCGAAGGGTGCGTGCGACATCGCCCGGGAGGCGTTCGCCGGTCGGGCCGGTGCCCCGCAGGTCGGCCCCGGAACAGAAGCCGCGACCCCTGCCCGTGATCACGACCGCGCGTATGTCCGCCGTGGCGGACGCCTCCGACAGCAGCCGGATGATCTCCTCGCGCTGTCCGGCCGTGAGGGCGTTGAGGCTCTCGGGCCGGTTCAGGGTGAGGGTGAGGACATGGACGCCGGTCGTGCGCAGAACAGCGGCCTCCGTCATCAGCGGCACACCACCAGTGCGTCCAGCGCCACGGCACCCTGCCCCCGGGGCAGGACCAGCAGCGGGTTGATGTCCAGTTCGGCGACCTGGTCGCCGAGTTCCAGTGCCATGCGCTGGATCCGCAGGACCACCTCGACCAGCGCGTCCAGATCCGCCGCCGGCCGCCCCCGGACCCCGTCGAGCAGGGCCCGCCCGCGCAGCCCGGAGAGCATGTCCCGCGCCTGCTCCTCCGCGAAGGGCGGCACTCCCACGGCGGTGTCGCGCAGCACCTCGACGAGCACGCCGCCGAGCCCGACGGTCACGGTCGGGCCGAACAGGTCGTCGTGCGTGACACCGACGACCATCTCGACGCCCGGCTCCACCATCTGGCACACCAGGACGCCGTCCAGGCAGACGTCCTCGTAGCGGGCGATGTCCGTCAACTCCCGGTAGGCGTCCCGGACCTGGCTGGCCGAGGTCAGCCCGATCTTCACCAGGCCCAGCTCGGTCTTGTGGGCGATCCGGGCACCGGAGGCCTTCATCACCACCGGGTAGCCCACCAGCCCGGCCGCGCGGACGGCCGCCGCCGCGCTGGTCACCAGCTGCTCGCGCGGTACGCGGATGCCGTACGCCCGCAGCAGCTGCTTCGCCGCGTGCTCGCTGAGCTGCCCGCCGGGCTGCATCAGGGCCTGCGCCTTGCGGTAGGACGGCGAAGGGGTGCGCGGGGCCTCGTCGAAGGGGGAGCGGTAACCGGCCGTGAAACGGTGGTGGGCGAGGTAGGCGCGCACGGCGGTGAGGCAGTTGCCGACCGTGCGGAAGGTGGCCACGCGGGACGATCCGAGCAGGACCTCACGGTAGGCCGGTTCGGTGCCGACCGGGGAACCCCACACCACGCAGACGAGTTTGTCGGTCTGCTCGGCCGCGTCCACCAGGTCGCGCACGAGCCGGTCGCTGAGCGGGGGGAACGGGCCGGTGACCGGACAGATCAGCACGCCCACACCGGGGTCGGCGAGGATCGCGTCGATGATCTTCCGGCCGCGGTGGTCGCCGACCGGGTGGCCGCCGTTGTCGACCGGGTTGGCGACGCTCAGGTACTCGGGTATCCACTGGTGCAGCTCGGCCTGCTTGGCCTCGGACAGCACCGGCAGCCGCAGTCCCGCCCCGGCCGCCAGGTCGGCGACGTGCGCGCCCGTGCCACCGGAGATGGAGTAGAGGACGACCCCGTCGGCGCGTGGCGGGCGGGCCCGGGCCAGCAGGGCGGCCGTGTCCTGGAGTTCGTCGAGCCCGTCGACCCGGATCACGCCGTACTGCCGGAGCGCCGCGTCCACCACCGCGTCCGCGCCGGTCAGCTTGCCGGTGTGGGAGGCGGCTGTGCGGGCGCCGGTCTCGGTACGCCCCACCTTGACGGCGACGACCGGCACGCCGCGCCGGGCGGCCCGGTCGGCGGCGAGCAGGAAGGAACGGCCGTCCTTGAGGCCTTCCAGATAGCAGGCGATGGCGCCGACCTCGGGCTGCTCGGCGAAGTAGGAGAGGAAGTCGGCGCTCTCCAGGTCGGCCTCGTTGCCGGTGGGCGCCCAGTGGGAGAGACGGATGCCGAGTTCCTGGAGGGCGAAGAGGGGGCGGCCCTGGTGGCCGGACTGGGTGATCAACGCGATCGCCGGACCCTCCAGGTCCTCGCGGAACCGCTCGAAGGCGTTGAGGTTGGTGTTGGGCCCCAGCAGCCGCAGGCCGGACCGCTCGACGGCGGCGGCCAGCCGCCGCTGGGCGGCCTCGCCCTGCGGCCCGGTCTCCGCGAACCCGGACGCGAAGACGACCGCGAACCGTGCCTTGGCCTCGGCCAGTTGCTCGATCACCGGAAGGGGGTCGCCGACCAGCACCACCGCCAGGTCGACCTGCTCGGGCAGGTCGGCCACGGAAGGGGAGCAGGGGATGCCGAAGACGGACGGCCGGGCGGGGTGCACCGGGTACAGCCGGGCGCCGACGCGCTCCGTCCAGTCGGCCAGGCGGCGGGTGACGCCGGTGTGGGGGCGCCCCTCGGCGTCCGAGGCGCCGATCACGGCGACGGAGTGGGGTCGGAAGAAGCGGTCCAGGTCGGGGGTGTCGGTGTGCAGCGGCCGCCCGCTGACGTCGAGGTCGTCCGGCTGGGCCGGCCTGCCGTGCACGACGGGCCCGGACCGTTCGCCACAGGCGATGGCCCGGGCCCGTCGGGAGTCGGTGGTGAGGGTGCCGTGAGTCGATCCGAGCATCGTTTCCGCCCGCTCCTGTGAGACAGCCGCTAACTGACGCCTTGTCAGATTACTGAACTGATGCGACGTCAGGAACGGTGCGAGCGGGTGAAGTTGTGCGAACGGTCAGCCGGGCGGCTCGCCCGCGAAGCGAGGCTTCAGAACGGCAGCCGGGACGCGCCCCCGGAGTCGTTCCTCGCGACGGCCTTCGCGATCTTCACCGCGTCGAGCGCCATCTCGCGGAGATTGCCGCTGATCGGGTTGGTGAAGCCGGTGAAGTACAGGCCGGGGGCGTTGCTCGGGGTGCGGGCGCCGTGGGCGACGGGCCTGCCGCGGTCGTCGAGCACGTCGAGGTGGCCGACCAGGTCCTCCAGGGCGCGGACGTACCCGGTGGCGGCGATCACGACGTCCGGGGAGATCCGGGTGCCGTCGGCCAGGGCGATCTTGCCGCCGTCCTCGAAGCCGCCCACGGCGGCCACGATCTCCACCGTGCCCTTGCGCACGGCGTCGATCAGGCCGACGTCCTGCACCGGGATCGCCCCCTGCCGCACCCGCGAGTACAGCCCGGTGTCGGGACGCGGCAGCCCGTGGGCCGACAGGTCGGGCACGGCCACCTTGGCCTGCACCCGGGAGACGCGGTCGACCAGGCCGACCGGCAGCCGGCGGACCAGGACGCCGCTGTACTGGGCGGCCCAGCCGGCCGTCGACCGGCGCACGATGTGCGGGACGGTGCGCACGGCGAGCCGGACCCGGGCGGCACCGCTCTCCACCAGGTCGACGGCGATCTCGGCACCGGTGTTGCCGGCGCCGACGACGAGGACGTCCCGGCCGGCGTAGGGCTTGCCGTTGCGATACTGCCCGGCGTGCAGGAACTCGCCGGTGAAGGCGGCCCGGCCGGGCCAGTCCGGCACGCGCGGGGTGTGGTTGTAGCCGGTGGCGACGACCACGGCCGCCCCGGTCAGTTCCCGGCCGCCGGTGGCGCGCAGCAGCCAGCCCGTGCCGTCGGGGGAGCGTTCGATCCGGGACACCTCGACGCCGGTGACGATCTCGAGGCGGTGGTGCTCGGCGTACTTCTCCAGGTACCGCACCACGTCGTCCCGGGACACCCACCGCCCGAACCGGCGGGGCATGGGCAGGCCGGGCAGGGCGGAGAGGCGGCGGGTGGTGTGCAGGCGCAGGCGGTCGTAGTGGCGGCGCCAGGACGCCCCGACGCGGTCGGACTTCTCCAGGATGACGGCCCGTATGCCCCGGGCGCGCAGCGCGTACGCCGCGGAGAGTCCTCCGGGGCCGCCGCCGATGACGTAGACGGGGCGGTCGGGCGGGGGCTGCGCGGAGGCGTGTGTGGGGGGTGTGGAGTCGGCCATGAGCGGGAGCGTAATCACGGGACTGCTTGATGGGTCTCGGTCAAGACCGGAATTGGTTGCGGATTGATCACGGCTGCGGAGGGAGGGGGAGGGGCTTGTGGTGCGCAGGCCTGCTTGTGGTGGGCAGGTGATGGTTTCTGGTGCCGGCGGCCGTGTCGGCGGTCTGCGGCGATCCCGGTCGGCCGAGCCGGCGGCCGGCCTCCCGGGTGATCCGCGCGGCGCGGCCTCCCGGGCCGGTGCCCGCGGCGGGGTGTGCACGGTGTCCCGGACGTTCTCGCCGGGGCTTGCGCATCGACAGATCTGACGTACCGTCAGATCGCATGGACACGATCTGGCTCACCGGGGCGGAATGGCTGGCCGTGCTGCGGATCGGGCTGGGGCTGTGGTGGCTGGAGAGCTGGCGGCACAAGGACCGCAAGGCCTGGTTCGAACGGGGCACCGGCATCGCGTGGGCGGCCGGCATCGCCGCCGAACACCGCTGGCGCGCCGTCCGTTCGGGCTTCGAGGCGGTCGTCGCACCCCACCCGCGCGCGATGGCGTACATCGTCGTCCACGCGGAACTGGCCCTCGGCCTGGGCCTGATCACCGGCTTCCTCACCCCGGTCGCCCTGGTCGGCGGATTCCTCCTCAACACCCTCTACTTCACGCTCATGGTCCACGACGTGGCCGAACAGGGGCAGAACTCGATGATGGCGCTGATGTCGGTGGTCGGGCTGTTCGGGATGTCCTGGCAGACGTGGTCGCTGGACAGCGCCCTGGGCCTGTTCTGATGACCGCCCGCTTCGACCTGCCCGAACCCGACGCCTTCACCCGGGCGTACTGGGACGCGGCCGCCGAGGGCAGGCTGCTGATCCGCCGCTGCGGGGCCTGCGGCCGGGCCCACCACTATCCGCGCGAGTTTTGTCCCCACTGCTGGAGCGAGGACGTGAGGTGGGAGACGGCGAGCGGCCACGCCACGCTCTACACGTGGTCCGTCGTCCACCGCAACGACCTGCCGCCGTTCCCGGACCGTGTCCCCTACGTCGCCGCCGTGGTCGAACTCGCCGAGGGCCCGCGGATGATGACGGAGATCGTGGGGGCGGAGGGCCACCCGCTCGGCGAGGAGCCGGACCTGTCGGGCGGAGCGGAGCTGGAGGTGGCGTTCCGGGAGGGCGTCCCGGTGTTCCGGACGGTGTCCCGTCCCGAGCCGCCGCCGTTGGCCGGGCCGCGTTGAGGCGGTACGCAGGGTCCAGCCCCGGGACCGGACCGGACCGGAGCCGCTGCCGTTGGCCGGGCCGCGTTGATCGGAAGGGCTGGGCGGTAGGGAGGGTGGCGTCCTGGGGCCCAACCGGATGCCTTTGGCGGTCGCGCCCCGATCGTCCGGGGAGCCGGGCCCGGTGGTGACCGTGTTCTCTCCGTCCCGGCGCCCCGAATTCCGCACCGCGGGTTTGAATGGGACCCATGGCCCCCATACGCGACCGGTCCCTGACCGGCTCCCACCCGGATCTCCACGGCCACGGCCTCCGTCTGCGCCCCTGGGACGCGGGGTCCGGTGCCGACGTCGACACCTGGCTGCGCGGCATGCGGGATCCGGACTTCCGGCACTGGAACACCCCGTTGAGACCGGTCACGGACCGGGCGAGCGCGCGGGAGGCGCTGCTCGCCCGGGCGAGCAGCGCCTTGGAGGGAACGTCGGTGTCGTTCCGGATCGCGGACGCGCGCACCGACACGGCACTGGGGCACATCGGCGTCAACGAGATCAGGTACCACCTGAAGGTCGCCCGGGTCGGCTACTGGGTCCTGCCCGAGGCCCGCGGCCAAGGCGTCGCCACCCGGGCCCTCCTGCTCACCGCCCGCTGGGCGCTGACACAACTCGGGCTGCACCGACTGGAGCTGGATCACGCGGTCGGACACGACGCGTCGTGCCGGATCGCCGAGCGGTGCGGGTTCTCCTACGAGGGCACCCTGCGCGGCGCGGTCTTCCAGGAAGGCCGCCACGACGCGTTCCGGGACGCCCATCTGCACGCACGCCTGGCCACGGACCCGGAGCCGGAGCCGGCAGGGCCGGACGGGCGGAACACGGGCATGTGACGCGCGCCACCGCGAAGGGGCGATCAGTTCGTGCGGCACGGCCGGTCTTACCCGGCGACCGCGGCATCCCCGCTGCGGAACCGCAGAGAAGAGAAGGGACCGGCCGAGATGACCGCACCCGTGAAGGGCCCCGCCAGCTACTTCCCGTCCATCGAGAAGAAGTACGGCCGGCCGATCGCCGACTGGCAGGAGCTCATCCGCAGCTCGCCACTGACCCGGCACATGGAGCTCGTCACCTGGCTCAAGACCGAGCACGGCCTGGGACACGGCCACGCCAACGCGCTGGTGGCGCACACGCTCGCCGAGGACAGCGGCACCTGAGCCGGACGGCCCGCGAAAAATGGGGCGTGCCCCGAAGGCCGCCCACGGCACCATGAACCATGGACACAGGCACAGGCACAGGCACAGGCACCGCGACCGACACCGAAACCGGTGGCTGGCGCCTCACCCATGACCTCGACGACTTCCTGACCCGCGCGGGCGCCTTCCTCCGCTCCCGGCCGGCGCTGCACACCGTGCCGCTGACGGTCACGGAGACGCTGCGCACGCGCGGCCGGAGCGTGTACGGCGCCGGAGCGCCGGAGTTCGGCCTGCTGGAACGCGACGGCGCCGTCCGGGCGACCTTCTTCCGCACCCCGCCGCACTGGCTCAACCTCACGGCCCTCACCCCCCGGGACGCCGACGCCCTCGCCGCGCGGCTGGCCGCCCTCGGGCACCGCCCACCCGGCGTGAACGCGCCGTGCGACACCGCCGCCGCCTTCGCCGGGGCCTGGCAGCGGCACACGGGCGTGACAGCGACCCTCCGCCGGCGCCAGCGGCTCTACCGGCTCGGCACCCTGACCGCGCCCGGACCCGTACCGCCCGGCCGACCCCGGGTCGCGGTCGCAGCGGACCGCGAGCGACTCGTCCGCTGGTACGACGAGTTCAGCGAGTCCGTCGGCCAAGGCACCGCCGGCGACTCCGCCGAGTGGGCGGACGCCCGTATCGACAGCGGCGACGTCATCTTCTGGGAGACCCCCGACGGCGTCCCCGTCGCCATGGCCGGCACCGGTCCGCAGGTCGCCGGCCAGCTCCGGGTCGCGACCGTCTACACCCCGTCCCACCTGCGCGGCCGCGGCTACGCGGGCGCGGCCACGACCGAGGTCAGCCGTGCCGCCCTGGCCGGTGGAGCGGACGAGGTCCTCCTCTTCACCGACCTGGCCAACCCGACCAGCAACAGCCTCTACCAACGCATCGGCTACCGCCCGGTGGCGGACTTCGAGGTGTACGACTTCACGGGCTGAGGCCGTTTCGGCGGGTCGGGCCGTGGGCCGGACGACCCGGAACCGAGGTCCTGATTCCGAGGCCGTCGGTCAGGTGGCGGGCGTCGGTCGCGCGAAACGCCCCCTCACGGCCAGAGCAGCTCCCGCGACCACTCCTCCGCGGCCGTCTCCTCCCCGTCCCGCCGGTAGCGGAGCCGGACATGCCGACGGCGCTCGTCGCCCTGGAAGAACTCGACCTCCTCCGCCCGCAGCCGGTACAGCGTCCAGGACGGCACCGGCGCCTCCGGTTCCCGTGAGGCCCGTTCCCACGCCGACTCCGAGACGCGGGCCAGTTCGTCCAGGGAGGCGAGCACCTCGCTCTGGCGTCCGGTCAGCGCGGCTGCCAGCGCACCCGTCGAGCGGGCGTGCAGGTCGCCCTGGGCCTCCGCGGACGGGGCCGCCGACACCGGGCCGCGTACCCGCACCTGGCGGCCCAGCACCGGCCAGTAGAAGCCGAGCGCGGCGTACGGCCGGCCGGTGAGGTGCCGGCCCTTGCGGCTGCCGGCGTGGGACGCGAAGGACCAGCCGTCGGCGTCCGCGCCGTGCAGCATCACGATCCGCACGTCGGGCAGGCCCGACTCGTCCGAGGTCGCCAGCGACATGGTGTGCGGCTCGGTCTGGCCGGCCGCCACCGCCGCCGCGAACCACTCGGCGAAGAGGGGCAGGGGAGCGGCCGGGGCGGTGGCCGGGTCGAAGGAGGGCAGGTCGGTGACCTCCGGGTCCCAGACCCGCAGTGACCTCAGCAGCTCGTGAAGATCGGTTGCCATGCCTCGATTGTCACCGCCCCCGGCACCGCCAGGCACCAGATCAGCCCGCCTTTCAGCACCACCGGGCCCCTGGCCCATCCCGGCACCAGTCAGGCGCCTTTCAGCACCACCGGGCCCCTGGCCCATCCCGGCACCAGTCAGGCGCCTTTCAGCACCACCGGGCCCCTGGCCTATCCCGGCACCAGTCAGGCGCCTTTCAGCACCACCGGGCCCCTGGCCTATCCCGGCACCAGTCAGGCGCCTTTCAGCACCACCGGGCCCCCGGCCCATCCCGGCATCACAGGCACCCTCAGCACCACCAGGGCCCCGGCACCCCCGGCGCCATCCGGAGCCCTAGTGGGTCACACCTGCCCCAGGTCCGACGACACCCACCGCTCGGGCCGCATCCGCAGTACCAGCTGCGCCCCGTGGTTCTTCCAGGCGAAGTCCACGTAGCCGTCGACCTTGTCGGCCGGCAGGTAGCGTGCCGAGATCTCCCGGAGCTGTTCGAGGGTCGCGGGGGCCGTGTCGACCACCGGCCCCTCCACGGACACGTACCGGATCGTGGGCTCGACCCGGTCCACCATGAGGGAGAACCGGCCCGCCGCACCGATCAGCTCGTTCTTCCGGGAGTCGCGCCCGGTCATGATCCAGATGTCGCTGCCGGGCTCGTACTGGTACCAGATAGGCACGGTGAGCGGGGCGCGGCCCGCCCCCGCGTCGACCGCGAGCGCCGCGATGTGCGGCTCGGCCAGGAACTGTTCGCGTTCTTCGCGGGTCAGGGCCACCACGGTCTCCTTCGGCAGAACGGTCATCACTCGGTTCAACGCCGTGACGCCGCGCGCGTGTTCCCCCCGGTTCGCGGCCGATCAGCCCGCCCCCAGCACCACCGTCCCCGACGAGCAGAACCAACCCCCCGTCCCCGACGCCACCGCCAGCCCGGGCAGTGCGCCGTCCCTCCGCCGCACCTGCCTCGGCCCGCACTCCCCGCGCAGCTGCCGCACCGCCTCCACCAGCAGGAACAGCCCGCGCATCCCGGGATGCTGGGCCGACAGCCCGCCGCCGTCGGTGTTCACCGGCAGCGCACCGCCCTCGACCCGCAGCCGCCCCTTCTCCACGAACGCCCCGCCCTCGCCCTTCCCGCAGAAGCCGAGGTCCTCCAGTGTCACCAGGGTCATGTAGGTGAACGCGTCGTAGATCTCGGCGAAGTCGATCTCCGACGGCCGGACCCCCGCTCGTTCGAACGCCAGCCGCCCGCTTACCGCCGCCGGCGAGACCGTGAAGTCCGGCCACTCCGACATGGACGCGTGCGAGACGGCCTCTCCCGTCCCCAGCACCCACACCGGTGCGGTGCGGCAGTCCCGTACGTACTCCTCCGCCGCCAGCAGCACCGCGGCCCCGCCGTCGGAGCGGACGCAGCAGTGCAGTTTGGTGAAGGGGTCCGCGATCAGGGGGCCGGCCTGCACCTCGTCGACGGTGACGGGGGTGCGGAACATCGCCTCCGGGTTGAGGGCCGCGTTGGCCCGGGCCTGCACCGCCACCTCCGCGAGCTGCTCGATCGTCGTGCCGTACTCGATCATGTGGCGGCGGGCCGCCATGGCGTACTTGGCGATCAGGGTGTGGCCGTAGGGGACTTCGAACTGCGAGGGGCCTCGCGTGCCGAAGGACAGCGTCCCGGTGCGGCGGCCCGCGAGGACGTCCGCGCGGGCCGTCGAGCCGTACACGAGCAGCACCGCGCGGGCGTGCCCGGCCGTGATCGCGTCCGCCGCGTGGGCCGCCATGACCTCCCAGGTGGATCCGCCCACAGAGGTGGAGTCGACCCAGCTGGGACGCAGGCCCAGATACTCGGCGACCTCGATCGGGGCGAGGGTGCCCAGGCCCGCCGAGGCGAAGCCGTCGACCAGTGACCGGTCCAGGCCCGCGTCGGCCAGGGCGCGGCGGGCCGCCTGGGCGTGCAGGGCGTACGGGGTCGCGTCGTCCAGGCGGCCGCAGTCCGACAAGGCCACGCCGACGACGGCCGCTCTCCTCCTGGCCACCATGAATCTGACGGTACATCAGATATGCGGGAGTGGCAGGACTCTGGGCTTCCCTGATCCGCCGACCTAATATGACACACCGTCAGCTGCGGAGAGAGGTGCCCCATGGACGCCCGCTTCACCGACGAACAGGACGAGATCCGCCGCACCCTGCGCGAACTGCTGACCAAGCGGTGCGGTCCCGAGGAGCTGTGGGCCGCCGTCGACACCCCGGCCGGTCACGACCGGGCCCTGTGGGCCACCCTCGCCGAACGGCTCGGCCTGCCCGCCCTGGCCCTCCCCGAGGCCTACGGCGGTGTCGGCTGCTCGGCGACCGAACTGGCACTGGCCTGCGAGGAGACGGGCCGGGCCCTCGCCCCCACGCCCCTGCTCGCCACCGCCGTGCTCACCGCCCCGCTGCTGCTGGCCCTCGGCACCGGCGCCCAGCGCGCCGCACTGCTGCCGCCCATCGCCTCCGGCCACCTCACCGCCGCCCTCGCCGTGCCGGGGGCGGCCCTCGCCACCGCCCTCGCGCTCACCGGCCACGACCGGCGCGGTCGGTGGGCGGGCGGCGGACGGGCCGGGGGAGTGCAGGCCCGGCGGGCGGAGGGCGGCTGGCGGCTGTACGGGCAGGTCGAGCAGGTCCTCGACGGGCACAGTGCTCACCTGCTGGTGGTCGCCGCGCACACCGGGGGGTTCGCCCGGTCCCGGGTGCTGCCCTTCCTCGTCAGCGGTGACGCCGCCGGTCTGACACGTGCCCGGCAGACGGCGCTGGACGCGACCCGTCCGCAGGGGCGCATCCAACTGCGCGACACCCCGGCCGAGTTGCTGGGCGGCGAGGCCGTGGACGTCCTGACCGCCCTCGCCCGGCTCGGTGACACGGCCGCGGCCTGTCTCGCGGCCGAGGCCGTGGGGGCCGCCGACCGGGTGCTGGAGCGGACCGTCGCATACGTGGCGCGGCGCGAGCAGTTCGGGCGGCCGGTCGGCTCCTTCCAGGCGGTCAAGCACCGGCTGGCCGACGCGTATGTCCAGGTGCAGGCGGCCCGCTCGGCGGCGTACTACGCGGCTTGGGCCACCACCGAAGCCATGGCCGCGGATGCCATGGCCGCAGATGCCACTGCCGTGTGCGCCATCGCTGCCGAAGCCACCGTCGGCCCCGCCGCCGAAGCCACCGCCGCCCACGCGCCCGCCCCGGCCCCCGCTCCCGCTCGCGCCCCCGAGGACACGGCCGGCGGCCTCGCCCTCGCCCAGGCGCTCGAAGCCCTGCGCCGCGCCGCCGCCGAGGGGATCCAGTTGCACGGCGGCATCGGGTTCACCTGGGAACACGAGGCTCACCTGTACTTCAAGCGTGCCGCGGGCGACGAGCTGCTGTTCGGGCCGGTGCACCGGCTGCGGGCGCACGCCGCCGACGCGGCACACGTCTTCGAGGAGGCCGGCACATGAGGGGCGCGCGCGTGGTGCAGAAGATGTCGTCGACGAGGGGCTTCGCCCGCGTGGCGCCGCATGTGGTGCCCGCCCTCGACCGGGTCGTGCACCGGCTCACCCGGGGAAGGGTGCTGCTCAGCGCCCAACTGCTCCCCGGTGTGGTGCTGACCTCGACCGGGGCGAGGAGCGGGCTGGCCCGGCGTACGCCGCTGGCCTGTATGGCGGAGGACGGCGGGCGCGCCTGGATCGTCGTCGGGTCCAACTTCGGGCGGCCGGGGCACCCCGCCTGGAGTCACAACCTGCTCGCTCATCCCGACGCCGAGGTCAACTGGAAGGGGCAGGACATCCCGGTCACGGCCCTGCTGCTGGCGGGGGAGGAGCGGGCGGCGGCGTGGCGGGCGCTGCTGGCGTTCTGGCCGCCGTACGCGACGTACCAGGCGCGAGTGGAGCGGGAGATCCGGGTGTTCCGGCTCGTACGGAGGTAGGGGGAGAGAGGTACAAGAAGGGCGCAAATGGGCAGAAGTGGCGGAAACAGGCTGTAACAGCGCGACAGGCGGTGGTCCACCCGGTGGACCACCGCCTGCCAGACAGGACTTGGAAAGGTGGGAGGCCGCCGCGCCGCCGCTACTTCGTCGGCTTCCGGCCGGTGACGCCCAGGTATACCAACAGGGCGAGGTTGGGCTTCAGTTCGGCCTGTTTCACGCCCCAGGAGGAGAAGCCCTTCTGGTGGGAGGCGACGGCCGCGAGCATCGCGACGAGCGAGCCGGCGACGGCCGCCGGGTTCACGTCCTTGTCCACCCTGCCCTTGGACTGGAGCTCGGCGACGGCGTCCGCGAGGGAGTTGTTCACCGAGTTGAGGATCTTCATGCGGAGTTTGTAGAACCGCTTGTCGCCCTCGGCGGCACCGAGATCGACGACCCGGAGGATCGCGTCGTTCCTGCGCCAGAACTCCAGGAAACCGTCGACGAGTTCCTGAGCCGTCTGCCAGCCGGCCTTGCCGGCCCAGGAGCGGCCCTCCAGGAGCTCCGTCAACGCGGCGCCCTCGGTCGCCATTTGCTCGGCGATCTCCAGGACGGCGCCCTCGACGTCCGGGAAGTACTGGTAGAAGGTCGCGGGCGAAGTGCCCGCTTTCCGGGCGACATCGATGACTTTGACGTCGCGGTACGGGGAGGAGCTGAGCATCTCGCTGAGGCAGTCGAGCAGCTTCTGCCGAGTCGCCTGCCCACGCCGGCCGGCCACACGGCCGTCGACGGTACGCACTTGTCCTGTCATGCCGTCAGCTTACCGAGGCGTGATCGGGGCGCGATTCGGCCGACTGCAAATGGGGTGCGAGGGAGCGCCGAGGCTGGTGTGCCTGGTCTGCGGGTTGCGGCAGACCCGGTTACGTTGTCGGCATGGCCGAAAACAGGGCATCGGTGTACGGAGAGGGCGTCCCCTGCTGGGTGGACGCGCAACTTCCCGACGTCGAGGCGGGCAAGCGGTTCTACGGTGAACTTTTCGGGTGGTCCTTCGAGGACTGGTTCGGCTCCTTCGCGCAGGCACTGAAGGACGGCGAGCCCGTGGCGGCCCTGGTCCGCAAGGTGGACGGCCGGCTGCCCAGCGTCTGGACGGTGTACTTCGCCACCCCGGACGCACCGGCCCTGGCCCGGCGTATCCGGGACGCGGGCGGGCAGGTCGTCTCGGCGCCGGTGCCGGCCGGTGATCTGGGCGTCACCGCGCTCGTCACCGACCCCGAGGGCGCCGTCTTCGCCCTGTGGCAGCCGGAGGAGCACCCCGGCTTCGGCAAGCGGCACGAGCCGGGCACCTTCGCCTGGGCCGAGCTGTACGCCCGGGACACCGAGGCCGCCAACGCCTTCTACGGCGATCTCTTCCGGGAGGCCCTGTTCGGGCCGGGGGCCGCGCCGGACTTCGGCCGCGCCCCCGTCTCCGACGTGTTCCCCGCCGAGATGCCGCCCCACTTCCTGGTGCACTTCGCGGTCGATGACGTCACGGCCGCGCTGGAGGACGTGCGGCGGCTCGGCGGCCGGGTGCAGGCCCCGCCCTTCGAGACCTCGTACGGCGAGGTGGCCGTCGTCACCGACGATCAGGGGGCGTCCTTCGCGCTGCTGCGCCGCTGAGCAGGCATTGTTTGGTCATCGTTTGATCACCTTTGCCGCTGGACATCCCAATTGTCACCGGGTTCGCCACCACGGCTCCGGCCAGGAAGAATCAGGGTGCGTGCCGCCATGGCGGTGCGGTGGTGAGACGCTGCACGGGGTCGCGTGGAACATGTGGCTTGGCGCGGCTCGTACGGGGAGGTGGCAGGCAGAGTGGTGGATCAGCTGACGCAGCACGATCCGCGGCGGATCGGGCCGTTCGAGGTGCTGGGACGGCTGGGTGCCGGCGGCATGGGGCTGGTCTATCTCGCGCGTTCGGCGTCCGGCCGGCGTGTGGCGATCAAGACCGTCCGGACGGAGCTGGCCGAGGACCAGCTGTTCCGGGTTCGCTTCACCCGTGAGGTGGAGGCGGCGCGCGCCGTCTCCGGCTTCTACACGGCCGCGGTCGTGGACGCCGACCCGCGCGCCGCCGTGCCGTGGCTGGCCACCGCGTACGTCCCCGCGCCCTCCCTCGAGGAGATAGTGAACGACTGCGGCCCGATGCCGGCCCAGGCGGTGCGCTGGCTGGCGGCGGGTGTGGCCGAGGCGCTCCAGTCCATCCACGGAGCGGGCCTGGTGCACCGGGACCTCAAGCCGTCGAACGTCCTCGTCGTCGAGGACGGGCCCCGGGTGATCGACTTCGGTATCGCGTCCGGCGTTTCGAACACCCGTCTGACGATGACGAACGTCGCCGTCGGCACCCCCGCCTACATGTCCCCCGAGCAGGCCAAGGACTCCCGCAGCGTCACCGGCGCCAGCGACGTCTTCTCGCTGGGCTCGATGCTGGTCTTCGCCGCCACCGGGCACCCGCCCTTCCACGGCGCCAACCCGGTCGAGACGGTCTTCATGCTGCTGCGCGAGGGCCCGGACCTCGAAGGGCTCCCGGACGAACTGCGGCCGCTCATCGAGTCCTGTATGCAGATGGACCCGACGGCCCGCCCCAACCCGGCCGACCTCCAGGCCCAGCTCGCCCCGCACCTCTTCGGCTCCGGCTCCGACGACAGCGGCACGGCCTCCGCGTGGCTGCCCGAGCGGGCCGTGGGCCTGATCGAGTCCCGCCGCAACGGCCGCCCGGCCGGCAAGCCCGCCCAGGGCCCCGGACGCGGCGGCGGACGCCCCGCCCCCGCGCCCGTGCCCATCCCGCCCCCGCCCTCGCACGACCCCGTCGTCCCGGCGGTCGTCCCCGCGCCGGCCGGCGGCCCCGACACCGGCCCCGTCCGGCTGGCCGGCGCCAAGGTGCCCATCGGCCCCGGCCCGCGGGTCGCCGACGTGCGTGCCGCCGCCGTCCAGGCGCCCCCTCCGGAGGCCGCCCTCGCCGCCTCCTGGGCCAAGCCCCGCCCGGGCGTCAACGGCGCAGACCCCGCCGTGGGCCCCGCCGTCGCCGCGCCCCCGGCCCCGGCCGCGCCGCCGGAGCAGGCCGGTGGCTGGCGGCCGTGGCGCTTCCGTATGTCCAACGACGTCTGGGGCACCCCCTCCGTCGACGGTGACCTCGTGTACGTCACCTCCTTCGAGGTGCACGCCCTGGACGTCGCCACCGGTCGCCGCCGTTTCAAGACCCGGGACGTCGCCTGGTCCATGGCGGTCGCGGACGGCCGTATCCACGCCTCCGACGGGCCCACCCTGTTCGCGCTGGACGCCCGTGAGGGCGGCGACCTGTGGCGCCTGCAGACGGACGCCTGGGTCTACTCCCTCAAGGCCGGCCGCGGCACCGTCGTCACCGGCACCCGCGGCGGCGGCGTACAGGGCTGGGAGGCCTCCGGCGGCCAGAAGCTCTGGGAGATCACCGGCTGCCAGTCCGACTTCGAGTCCCCCGAGGCCGGGCCCGTCCTGCACGACGGCACGGTCTACGTGTGGCAGGACGCCCGGCTGCGCGCCCTGGACGCCCGCACGGGCGACGAGCGCTGGTCGTACCCGATCGGCGACGCGGCCTCCTGCGGCGGCGTCCCGGTCCGGCTCACGCAGGCCACCGACGGCTACGTCTACGTCTGCGCCGGCACCCGCGTCCTCGCCCTCGACGTGGCCGCCGGGCATGTGAAGTGGCACTTCGAGGCCCCGGCCGTGTTCCTGTGCCCGCCCACCTTCGTCCCCGGCCCGGCCGTCACCGGCGGCGGCGTCTACCTCGCCGACTACCTCGGCACGGTCTACGCCCTCGACGCCACCGACGGCCGCGACCGCTGGCGCATCGCCACCGAGGCCCGCTCCTGTGCCGACCCCGTCCTGGTGGCCGCCGGCCATGTCCACGTGGGCAGCGGCAAGGGCCTCTACACCCTCGACGCGGTCACCGGCACACCCAAGTGGCGCTTCCAGGCGGGCGGCGACATCGTGGGCACCCCCTCGGTCGCCGAGGGCCGTATCCACTTCGGCTCCACCGACCACCTGCTCTACACCCTGAAGGCCGACGACGGCCGGCTGCGCTGGAAGCTCGCCACCGGCGGCGAGATCACCGGCTCCCCGGTCGTCCGGGACGGGGTGGTGTACGCGTGCAGCAAGGACCGCTGTGTGTACGCACTGGACGCGGAGAAGGGCACGGGCACGGCACGTACCGCCTGACCGGCCCGAGCGGCCGTCGTCCCGGTACGGCAGGGACTCCGGGCAGCCCCCGTCGCCCGCCGCCTCCGCCCGGGACGCCATGCCGAGGACCACGCGAGCAGCGGCGGCGGCTCGTACACGGCAGGCCGAGGTCCGGGTGGGCGGCAGCGGCCCGGGCCTGGCGGCCCCGGTCGACCACGGCGACGCCTACCGTCAGGCCCTCGTGGACGGCTGACGGGACCCGCCTTCGCGAGGTATCAGTCCCGCAGTTCCGTCAGGAAGTCGATCACTCAACCACCCCTCGAGCATAGGCATGGGTGAGGGATCGACTTCTACTGCCGCAACCGGTACTGCCGTGACCGCCCCGCGAACAGCCGGGCCTGCCGTGCCCCCGCCGCGTTCCCGAGTGCGATGAGGTGGGGTGCCTGCGCGATCCCCTGCGAGCGCCCCGCCTCACTCGCGGCCCACAGCGCCCGCACCGTCCCCTGCACGGCCTCGGTGGGATACCCGGCGAGGACGGCGGCGCACCCGGCCGCCGCCCCCACGGCCTCGCCGTCCGGCACGAGTTCCGACACCAGTCCGGTCTCGTACGCCCGCCGGGCCGAGATCCGCTCGGCCGTGCCCATCAACGCCATCCGCGCCACCTCCCCGTAGGGCATGCGCTGCGCCATCAGGACGGACTCGTAGGCGCTGACCATGCCGTAGGTGGTGTGCGGGTCGAAGAAGGAGGCGGTGGTGTCCGCGACGACGAACTCGGCCTCGCCGAGCAGGTAGAAGGCCCCTCCGCAGGCCATGCCGTGCACGGCGGCCACGACCGGTTTCCACAGGTCGTTCGCCTTCGGCCCGATGCCGAGCAGCGGATCGTCCTGGGCGTAGGGCGAGTTCGGCTGCGGCACGACGGCGTCCCGGTCGATGCCGGTGCAGAAGGCACGCTCGCCGGCCCCGGTGAGGACGATCGCCCGTACGGAGTCGTCGAACCGCAGCTCGCCCCAGGTGGAGGCGAGTTCGTCGGCCATGGCGAGGTCGACGGCGTTGAGCCGCTCGGGCCGGTTGAGCGTCACGACGGCGACCCCGCTGTCCGTGTCGGTCCGCACGAGGACGCTGCTCATGACCGCTCCGGAACCCACTGGGGAAGGCCGTCGTGGAAGACGGCCCGCACCCGGGCGCCGATGCGAAGGCGCTCGGGCGGGAAGGCGCCGAGCGGCTGCCCGGGCCCGGTGACCAGGTTGCCCACCAGCCGGATCCGGGGCGCCTCGTCCAGTTCGACGACGACCACGTTGTACGGCGCCCGCGCCGCGTAGTCGGGCAGCAGCGGCGGATGGGCCACGACGTACGACCAGACCCGGCCGCGGCCGGACACCGGCCGCCACTCGGCGTCGAAGGACTGGCAGTGCGGGCAGCAGGGCCGGGGCGGGAAACGGAGTTCTCCGCAGGCGGCGCAGGCCTGGACGCGCAGTTCGCCCTGGGCGGCGTACTCCCAGAAGGGGGCGCCGTCGGGGTCGGGGACGGGACGCAGCATGGTCGCTCCTCAACTCCTCAGCAGCAGGGCGGAGGTCGGGACCCCTTCGCCCGCCGTGACCAGACAGGCGGAGGCGCCCGGCACCTGGGCGGTGCTGGTCCCCCGTAGCTGCTTCACCCCTTCGTTGATGAGGTTGAAGCCGTGGACGTAGGCCTCGGACAGCCCGCCCCCGCCGGTGTTCACCGGCAGCAGCCCGCCGATCTCCAGCGCCCCGCCCTCGGTGAACGCCCCGCCCTCACCGCGCCCGCAGAAGCCGTACCCCTCCAGGGAGAGCAGGACCAGCGGTGTGAAGGCGTCGTAGATCTGGGCGACGTCGATGTCCTCCGGGGCCAGGTCGGAGTGTTTCCACAGATGCCGGGCGGCGCTCCAGGCGGGGCCGGTGAGGGGGTCGTCGTTCCAGTAGTTGACCATGCCGTGGTGCTGGGCGGGCAGCGACTGGGCGGCGGAGTGGACGTAGACGGGCCGGCGCCGGCAGTCGCGGGCCCGCTCGGCGGAGACCACGACACACGCCAGCGCCCCGTCGGTCTCCAGGCAGTTGTCGAAGAGGCAGAGCGGTTCGCTGATCCAGCGGGAGGTCATGTACATCTCGCGGGTGAGCGGCCGGTCGTACATGATCGCGGCGGGGTTCTGGTTGGCCCGGTTGCGGCAGGCGAGGGCGACGTTGAACAGGTGCTCCCGGGTGGCGCCGTATGCGTGCAGGTAGCGGCGGGTGAGCATCGCGATCTCGTCGGCGGGACGCAGCAGCCCGAACGGCCGGGTCCACTGGGCCGGGGTCGGGAGCTGGACGGTCGTGTTGGTCCAGGGCCGGGGGCCGCTGCCCCGCTTGCGGGACCGCCAGGCCACTCCGACGCTCGCCTGCCCGGCGGTGATGGCGGCGGCGAGATGGGCGACGGTGGCGCACGAACCCCCGCCCCCGAAGCCGACCTTGCTGAAGAAGGTGAGGTCGCCGAAGCCGCAGGCCTTGGCCAGCTCCACCTCGTCCGTCTCCTCCATGGTGTAGGAGGCCAGGGCGTCGACCTCGCCGGGCGCGATCCCGGCGTCGTCCAGAGCGGCCAGGACGGCGCGGCAGGCGAGGGTGCGTTCGTCCTCCGGGAGCCGTTTGGCGAAGGGCGTCTGGCCTATGCCGACGAGAGCGGTGGCGTCCTTGAGGCCTCCCGATCCTGCTGCCATGCTGCGCGCACCTCCGGGCCCGAACGGTCACTGACAGAGCGTCAGATTACCGATAATCTGACGGGCAGTCAGCTCCTAGGGCGCGGGGAGGCGTGCGGTGCGGGCGGATACGGCGTGGGGAAGCATTCCGGACCTGGTCAGGGCGGCGGCCGAACGGTACGCGGGCGACGAGGCGGTGGTCGAGGGCCGCACCCGCGTCACCTACGCGGAACTGGGCACGCGCGTGGAGCGCGCGGCGGCGGCCTGCCTGGCGAACGGGATCGAGCCGGGCGACCGGGTCGGCATCTGGGCGCCGAACTCGCTCGACTGGATCGTCGGCGCCCTGGGAGCCGTTTCGGCGGGCGCGGTGCTCGTGCCGCTGAACACCCGCTTCAAGGGCGCCGAAGCGGCGGACGTGCTGCGCCGCAGCGGCGCCCGGCTGCTGTTCGTCACCGGCACGTTCCTCGGCACCTCCTACGTGGCGTCCCTGCGCAGGGCGGCCGGGGACGGCCCGGGCACCGGCCCGCTGCCCGGCCTGCCCGCCCTGAAGCACGCGGTCGTCCTCTCCGAGGACGCCCCGGCCGGCTTCCTGACCTGGAAGGACTTCCTGGCCGGCGGGGAGGGGGTGGGAACGGCGGAGGTACGCGACCGGTCCGCGGCCGTACGGGGGACCTGGCCCTCGGACATCGTCTTCACCTCGGGCACGACGGGCCGCCCCAAGGGCGCGGTCATCACCCACGACCAGACGCTGCGCGCCTACGACATCTGGGGCGACCTCGCGGGCCTCACCCGGGGCGACCGCTATCTGATCGTCAACCCGTTCTTCCACACCTTCGGTTACAAGGCCGGGGTGATCGCCTGCCTCATGCGGGGCGCGACGATGATCCCCCAGCCGGTGTTCAGCGTGAACACGGTCCTGGCCAACATCGCCGCCGAGCGTGTCTCCGTGCTCCCCGGGCCCCCGACCCTCCTCCAGTCCCTGCTCGACCACCCCGCACGCGACGCCCACGACCTCTCGCCCCTCCGCCTGGTCGTGACGGGAGCGGCGGTCGTGCCACTGCGCCTGGTGGAGCGCCTGCGCGGCGAACTCGGCATCGGCACGGTCCTCACCGCCTACGGCCTCTCCGAGGCGAGCGGCATCGTCACCATGTGCCGGCGCGGCGACGACCCCACGGTCATCGCCTCCACGTCGGGCCGCGCCGTCCCCGGCACGCGGGTCCGGGTCGTGGACCCCGAGGGCCGGCCCCTGGAACCCGGCCTGCCCGGCGAGGTCCTGGTGCGCGGCTTCAACGTCATGAGCGGCTACCACGAGGACGAGCGGGCCACCGCCGAGGTGCTGTCACCCGACGGCTGGCTGCGCACCGGCGACGTCGGAGTCCTGGACGCGGCGGGGAACCTGCGCATCACGGACCGCCTGAAGGACATGTTCATCGTCGGCGGCTTCAACGCCTACCCCGCCGAGATAGAGCAGCTCCTGGGCCTCCACCCGGACGTGGCCGACGTGGCGGTGATCGGCGTACCGGACGCCCGGCTCGGGGAGGTCGGCCGGGCCTACGTCGTACGGCACCCCGGCGCCCTGCTGACCGCCGACGACCTGATCGCCTGGTCCCGCAGGGAGATGGCGAACTACAAGGTGCCGAGAACGGTGGAGTTCGTCGCCGAGCTGCCGCGCAACGCGAGCGGGAAGGTCGTGAAGGGCGCCCTGCGGAATCGGATCACCGGCTGAGCGGCAGGGCCGAAGTGCCGGTGACCGACATCATCAGCGAATACAGGGTGGTGTCGGCGGCGATGAACAGCCGGTTGCGCCGGGCGCCGCCGAACCGCACGTTGGCGACGGTGCCGGGCACCAGGATGCGGCCCAGCAGCGTGCCGTCGGGGTCGTAGCAGTGCACGCCCCCGTCCATGGCGGCCGCCCAGAGCCGCCCCTCGTCGTCGAAGCGGATGTTGTCGAAGGTGCCCTGCGCGCACGCGGTGAAGACCTCGCCGCCGGAGAGCGAGGTTCCGTCCTCGTGGACGTCGAAGACGCGGATGTGGTTGGCGAGGCTGTCGGACACGTACAGCCGCCGCTCGTCCGGCGAGAAGACGAGCCCGTTCGGCCCCTGGAACCCGTCGGCGACCAGCCGCACCTCGCCGCTCGCCGGGTCGACGCGGTAGACGTTGCGGGCGCCGATCTCGCTCTCGGCGCGATGCCCCTCGTAGTCGGTGGCGATCCCGAACTCCGGGTCGGAGAACCACACCGACCCGTCCGACCTCACGACGGCGTCGTTGGGGCTGTTGAGCCGCCTGCCCCGGAACCGCTCGGCGAGCACGGTGACCGAGCCGTCGTGCTCGGTCCTGGTCACCCGCCGATTGCCCTGCTCACAGGTGACGAGGCGCCCCTGGACGTCCAGAGTGCCGCCGTTCGGGTACCCGGCGGGGGAGCGGAAGACCCCGACGGCCCCGGTGGTCTCGTCCCACCGCAGCAGCCGGTCGTTGGGGATGTCGCTCCACACGAGATACCGACCGGCGGGCACGTACACCGGCCCTTCGGCCCACCGGCACCCCTCGTACAGCGTCTCCAGCCGCGAGTCCCCCGCCTGGCACCTCCCCGTCCGGAACCGCTCGTCGAGGGTCTCGTACAGCTGGGGCTGCTCGCCGGGCATGGGACCGCCTTCGGGTCGGGACGCTGATCCACGGGCCACTATCGCGCGTCGCGCCCAGCGGTGCACTCCGCCGGGCCCACGGCACGCGGTGACGGTATCGCGTGGTGCTCTTCACCTCCGACGAGGACGACATGGGGAAACCGTGCGGGCCGGGGCGTGCGGTTCGTTTCACTCTGACGCGACGCCGCCTGCCCGCGGACACACCTCGGCCGCGACGGCTCCCCCTCCGCGCCGCCGCGGCCGAACCCCGTGCGTGGTGGCCTACTTCGTCGGCTTGAAGGGCTCCGACGTCGCGTGCAGGTCCTTGACCTCGAGCGGCTCCTCGGTCGCGTGGAGGTCCTGCTTCCTGACGGCGCCCTCCTCCGTGGCGCGCGGATCCTTGGTCTCCAGCGGCTCGGCGGTGGCGTGCAGGTCCTGCGGCTTGAGCTCGTCGCCCATGATCGTCAACTCCCCTTGGCATGGATCAAACGGTGGGCTCGGCGGGCCCGCCCGGCCACTCCCCCGAGGATGGCCGGGCAGGCCCACCCGGGCCGCTCGCCCCGAACGATCGGGGCGAGGCCCGTGCGGTGACCCGTCTGCCCCCCGACGCGACGGATCGACTGCGTTCATCATGGCGTGCGGCGATAAACGAATGATGAACGCCCCGACGCGCCCCTCAGGCCGCCTGCACCGGGGACAGCAGCGCACGCACCTCGGCGGCCTCGGGCGAGCCCAGCTCCTCGTAGATCGCGGCCGCTTCCTGCCAGCAGACCTGGGCCCGGCCGGTCTGGCCGATGCCGCTGAGCGCGCGCCCGAGGACCGTGAGGACGTTGCCCCGCCGCCACTGTCCGCCGATCCCGCGCAGCACCGTGAGGGCCATCTCGGCGTTGGCGGCGGCCCGTGCCGCGCGCCGGGCGGCGAGATCCACCTCGGCCAGCCGGAACAGGCTCATGCCCTCCCACAGGCGCTGCCTGCTGTCGCGGAACACCTCCACCGCCTCCTGGAGCCGGTCGGCGGCCTTGCCCAGCTCCCCGCTCTGCGTGAGGGCGAGCCCGAGGGCGTAGCGGGCGTTCGCGCCGCGCATGGAGTTGCCCATGCCGTCGTAGATGTCGATGCCCTCCTGGGCCAGCGCGACCGCGCTCTGGGTCCGCCCGGTCGCGAGGTGGATCCGGGAGAGGTTGCAGAGCGCGGCGGCCTCGCCGGGGCGGTCGCCCAGGGCCCGGAAGTGGTCGATGGCCCGGGAGAGATGCTCCTCGCCGTCCGTGTGCCGGTTCTGGTAGAGCGCGATGATGCCGCGCGCGTTGCGCGCCCAGCAGACGGGGAGCAGGTCGTCGGACTCCCGCGCGAGCAGGATGGCCCGCTCCGCCTCCTCCTCGGCCTGTTCGAAACGGCCGCTCACGTGGTGCACGTTGACCAGCGTCATCAGCGCGCGTGCCTCCGCCCGCCCGAGTCCGTGCGACCGGGCCGCGTCGACGAGCGCCCCGGCCGTCGCCTCGTACTCCTTGGAGTTGGCCCCCGACTCGGAGAGGTCGTGCGCCGCCCACAGCATGTCGATCGCCCGGGGGAGGGTCTCCGGCCGCCCCGCGGACTGCCGCACGCACGCGAGGAGACAGATGGCCTCCGCGTACAGCCAGTCCTGTGCCGCGTGCCGGCTGCCGAACCGCAGCCCCGGATACGACGTGGGTTCCAGATGATCCACCAGCCGGTCACCCGGCCGCTCGATCGCGTACACGCGCGCCGCCGACGCCAGGTAGAAGTCCAGCAGCCGGGACAGCGCCGAGCTCCGTTCGCTCGGGGGCAGTTCGTCCCTTTCCGCACAGGCACGCGCGTAGAGCCGCACCAGGTCGTGGAAGCGGTAGCGGCCGGGGGCCGCCGATTCGAGCAGGGAGGTGTCCACGAGGGACTCCAGCAGGTCCTCGGTCTCCTCGGCCGGCAGGTCCAGGACCGCCGCCGCGGCGGCCAGGGAGATGTCGGGGCCGTCCGCCAGGCCCAGCAGGCGGAACGCGCGGGCCTGGGCGGGTTCCAGCTGGCCGTAGCCGAGTTCGAAGGTCGCCTTGACGGCCAGGTCGCCGGCCTGGAGTTCGTCCAGGCGGCGGCGTTCGTCGGCGAGTTTCGCCGCGAGGACGGAGACCGTCCAGGTGCGGCGGGCCGCCAGGCGGGACGCCGCGATGCGGATCGCCAGCGGCAGGAAACCGCAGGCCGCCACCACGTCCAGGGCGGCCGTGCGCTCGGACGCCACCCGCTCCTCGCCCACGATCTTCGTGAACAGCGCGAGCGCCTCGTCCGGGGCCATCACGTCGAGGTCGATCAGATGGGCCCCGGCCAGGTCCACCATCCGCATCCGGGAGGTGACCAGCGCGGCGCAGCCGTCCGTGCCGGGCAGCAGGGGCCGCACCTGGGCGGCGTCCCGGGCGTTGTCGAGCAGGACCAGCACCCGGCGCCCGGCCAGGACGGAGCGGTACAGGGCCGCGCGTTCCTCCAGGGAGTCGGGGATCGCCGAGTCGGCCGTGCCGAGGGCGCGCAGGAACGAGCCCAGGACCGTCTCCGGTTCCGCCGCACGGGCGCCCGCGCCCTGGAGGTCGACGTACAGCTGCCCGTCCGGGAAGGCCGCGCGGGCCCGGTGCGCCACGTGCACGGCGAGGGTCGTCTTGCCGACGCCGCCGATGCCGGCCAGGGCCGAGACCGCCATGACCCGGCCCTCGGCGGAGGCGAGGATGTCGCCGAGCTCGCGGACGAACCCGGACCGGCCGGTGAAGTCCGGTACCGACGCGGGCAGTTGGGCCGGTCGGACCGGGATCGAGGCCGGTTCGGGTGCGGGGGAGGAGGGCTCCGCCAGTGCGGGGTCCGCCTGGAGGATCCGCTGTTGCAGTTCGCTCAGGCCGGGGCGCGGGTCCACGCCGAGTTCGTCGGCGAGCAGCCGCCGGGTGTCGGCGTACACGGCCAGGGCCTCGGCCTGACGGCCGCTGCGGTAGAGCGCCAGCATCAGGAGCTCGCGCAGCCGCTCACGCAGGGGATGGGCCGCGGTGAGGGCCGTGAGCTCGGAGACCGCCTCGGCGTGGCAGCCCTGCTCCAGGTCCATGTCCAGGCGGGATTCCAGGAGCTGGAGCCGCCACTCCTCCAGCCGGACGCGCTGGGCCTGAGCGTAGGGGCCGGGCACACCGGCCAGGGTCTCGCCGTCCCACAGGGCGAGGGCGCGGCGCAGGGTGGCGCGGGCGTGGCAGAGATCGCCGGCGGAGCGGGCCTTCTCCGCCTCCGTCGCCAGGTCCTGGGCGACGGTGAGGTCCAGTGCGCTCTCGGCGAGGCCCCGGATCGCGTAGCCGCCGGACTCGCTGACCAGGACGGCGTCGCCGTCGGTGCCGCCGGAGCCTCCCTCGCCGCCGGGGGCCAGCACCTTGCGCAGGCGTGAGGCGTACGTCCGTACCGCCGCCAGTGCCTGCGAGGGCGGTTCCTCGCCCCACAGGGCGTCGATCAGCTCCGCCGCCGTGGCGGTCCGGCCCTCGCGCAGCAGCAGGGCGGCCAGCAGGGCGCGTTGCTGGGGGGAGCCGGTGGTGACCGGCTCGTCACCGCGCCGGGCGCGCACGGGGCCGAGCACGCTGAAGCGCAGTGTCATGGAGTCCCCCGGCTCCGTGGGCCTGTCCGGCGTCGCCGGCTCCGGCGATGTCGACGCGTGGTCGGGACGCCGCTGCTCCGGTACGCGCGGCACACCGTCCGGTACACCGTCCATGCAGTCCCCCTAGACATCCTGAGCAACCACGCCAGTTTGCCTTGTTGACGGCGGATACGTCAGCCGTGGGAGACGCCGATCACAGGGCGGCGCACCGGAGACCACCAGGTCTGCACACTCTCTCCGCATGCGCCGGGCCGGAGCGGACGGATCACGCCAGCGCGGCCGGAACCGGCCCGCGCACACATAGCTGACGCCCCGTCAGATCAGCGCTACCGTGAGCGCCATGGACACCCACGACAGCACCTTTCCGCTGATCATCTCCGTGGACGACCACACCGTGGAGCCCGCGAGCGTCTGGCAGGACCGGCTTCCGGAGAAGTACCGGAGCGCCGGACCGCGGATCGTCCGTGCTCCTGTGAAGGAGATGACCTTCCTCGGAGGCCGCTTCAAGCCGGTCATGGGGCAGCCCGGGGACGACGGCCCGGTCGGCGACTGGTGGGTCTACGAGGATCTGCGCCGGCCCCTGACCCGGCTCGACACCGCGGTCGGCTACGACAGGGACGAGATCCGGCTCGAGGTCATCACCTACGAGCAGATGCGGCCCGGTTCCCACGACGTCACCGAGCGGCTCGCCGACATGGACGTCAACCACGTCCAGTCCGCCCTCTGCTTCCCGACGTTCCCGCGCTTCTGCGGCCAGACCTTCACCGAGGCGAAGGACCACGAGCTGGGCCTGCTCTGCGTACGCGCCTACAACGACTGGATGGTGGAGGAGTGGTGCGGCCCGGAGGCGCACGGACGGCTCATACCCCTGCCCATCGTCCCCCTGTGGGACGCCGAACTGGCGGCGGCCGAGGTCCGGCGCAACGCCGCCCGTGGGGTCCGCGCGGTCGCCTTCTCCGAGATACCGCCGTTCCTCGGGCTGCCCTCCATCCACAGCGACGGCTGGGACCCGTTCCTCGCCGCGTGCGACGAGACCGGCACGGTCGTCGCCATGCACATCGGCTCCAGCAGCCGTATGCCGTCCACCTCCGCGGACGCCCCGCCCGCCGTCGGCTCCACCATCACGTACGCCAACTGCTGCTTCTCCATGGTCGACTGGCTGATGAGCGGCAAGTTCGAGCGGTTCCCGAACCTCAGGGTCATGTACGCGGAGGGCCAGATCGGCTGGATCCCCTACATCCTGGAACGGGCCGACGTGGTGTGGGAGGAGAACCGCGGCTGGGGCGGCGTCGCCGACAAGGTGCACAGGCCGCCGTCCGAACTGTTCGCCGAGCACGTCTACGGCTGCTTCTTCGACGACGCCTTCGGGCTGCGCAACCTCGACTCCATCGGGGTCGGCAACGTCCTCTACGAGACCGACTACCCCCACTCCGACTCGACCTGGCCCAAGTCCCGCGAGGTCGGCGAGGCGCAGATGGGGCACCTGGAGCCGGAGGCCGTCGAGCGGATCGTGCGGGGCAACGCCATCGAACTGCTCGGGCTGACGGCCGAGGGCCTGTGGCCGGGCGGCGGAGGCGCGCGGTGAGCCTGCGGTACGGGATGCAGCTTCCCGTCCAGTCGCAGAGCACCCTCTACGCCGAGGGGTGGGAGGCGGCGGCCGGCCCCGCCGACCTGCTGGAGATCGCCCGCGCCGCCGATCGGGCCGGATTCGACTACCTGGCCGGTTGCGATCACGTCGGCATCCCCCGCCGGCTCGCCGCCGCCATGAGCACCGTCTGGTACGACCCCGTCGCCACGCTCGCCTTCCTCGCCGCCGCCACCGAACGGATCCGGCTGCTCAGCCATGTCGCGATCGTGGGGCTGCGGCACCCGCTGCTCACCGCCAAGCAGTACGCCACCCTCGACCACCTTTCGCACGGTCGCCTGATCCTCGGGGTCGGCGCCGGGCACGTGCAGGAGGAGTTCGAGGCCCTCGGCGTCGACTTCCGCCGGCGCGGGGCCGTGCTCGACGAGTGCGTGGACGCCCTGCGCGCCGCCCTCGGGCCGGAGGAGTTCCCCGAGCACCACGGCAAGCTGTACGACTTCGAGGGGCTCGGGCAGCGGCCCCGGCCGGTGCAGGACCGTGTTCCCCTGTGGGTCGGAGGCTCCTCGCCCGCCGCCCTCCGGCGGGCCGCCCTCAAGGGCGACGGGTGGCTGCCGCAGGGGGATCCGAGGGACCGGCTGCCCGCGCAGATCGCACGCGTCAGCAAGTGGCGCGAACAGGCCGGTGTGCGGGGCCGGTTCACCGTGGGTGCCATCGCCGAGCCGCTGTACGTCGGCACGCCCCGGTGGGACGTGGGGCGCCGGACCCTCACCGGCGGGCCGGGCGAGCTCGCCGAGTCGCTGCGGGCGTACCGCGCGATGGGCGTGCACCAGGTCCAGGTGCGGTTGCGCAGCCGGAGCCGCGCCGAACTCGTCGACCAGATCGCGGCGTTCGGCGCCGAGGTCGCCCCCGAGCTGTGAGGAGACGCCATGGGAAGGCTGGACGGACGGGTCGTCATCATCACCGGGGCCGCTCGCGGCCAGGGCGAGCAGGAGGCGCGGCTGTTCGCGGCCGAGGGGGCCCGGGTGGTCCTGGCGGACGTCCTCGACGACCAGGGCGAGGCCCTCGCCGAGGAGATCGGCGGGCGGTACGTCCGCCTGGACGTGGGGCGGGAGGACGACTGGCGGTCCGCCGTCGCCACCGCCAAGGAGGCATACGGCCACGTCGACGGGCTCGTCAACAACGCCGGCGTCCTGCGCTTCAACTCCCTGGTCGACACCCCCCTCGACGAGTTCATGCAGGTCGTCCGGGTCAACCAGGTGGGCTGCTTCCTCGGCGTCAGGACGGTCGCACCGGAGATGTCCGACGGGGGCACGATCGTCAACACCGCCTCCTGCACCGGCCTGACGGGGATGGCCGCGGTGGGCGCCTACGCGGCGTCCAAGCACGCCGTGGTCGGTCTGACCCGGGTCGCCGCGCTGGAGCTCGCCGGGCGGGGGATACGCGTCAACGCCGTCTGCCCGGGGGCCGTCGACACGGCGATGTCCAACCCGGCACGGCTCGACCCGGACGCCGACCCGGAGGAGACGGCGAGGGGGCTCGACCGGCTGTACCGCAAGCTCGTGCCGCTGGGCAGGGCCGGGCGGCCGGAGGAGGTGGCCAGGCTCGCGCTGTTCCTCACCTCGGAGGACTCGTCGTACATCACGGGGCAGCCGTTCGTGATCGACGGCGGCTGGCTGGCCGGTCTCAGCATTATATGACGCTCCGTCAGCTATTGACGCTCATGGGGGCCGGTGGAACAGTCGGACCATCGATCTGACGCATCGTCAGAACTGACCGTGGGGCGGTGAACCTCCTTGGAATTCGGCATCTTCGTTCAGGGGTACGTCGGCAAACGGGCCGAGACCGACCCGCTCGCCGAGCACAAGGCGCTGATGGAGGAGACCGAGTACGTCATCCAGGCGGACAAGTCGGGCTTCAAGTACGCCTGGGCCTCGGAGCACCACTTCCTGGACGAGTACTCGCACCTCTCCGCCAACGACGTCTTCCTCGGGTACCTGGCGCACGCGACCGAGCGGATCCATCTGGGCTCGGGGATCTTCAACCCGCTCGCCCCGGTCAACCACCCGGTGAAGGTCGCCGAGAAGGTCGCGATGCTCGACCACCTCAGCGGCAACCGCTTCGAGTTCGGCAGCGGCCGGGGCGCCGGGTCCCACGAGATCCTCGGGTTCATGCCGGGCGTGACCGACATGAACCACACCAAGGAACTCTGGGAGGAGACCATCGCCGAGTTCCCCAGGATGTGGCTCCAGGACGAGTACCAGGGCTTCCAGGGCAAGCACTGGTCGCTGCCGCCGCGGAAGGTCCTGCCGAAGCCGTACGGCGCCTCGCACCCGGCGATGTGGTACGCGGCCGGGTCGCCCCCGTCGTACGCCATGGCGGCGAGGAAGGGCCTCGGGGTGCTCGGCTTCAGCGTGCAGAAGGTCTCCGACATGGAATGGGTGCTGGAGCAGTACAAGACGGCGATCGTCGACGCGGAGCCCGTCGGGGCCTTCGTGAACGACAACGTGATGGTGACGACCACGGCGATCTGCGCGCCGACCCACGCCGAGGCGGTGCGGATCGCCGCGAGCGGGGGGCTGCACTATCTGCCCTCGCTGGTCTTCCGCTACCACGACACGTTCCCCCGGCCCGAGGGGTTCCCCGTGTGGCCGGAGACGCTGCCGGAGTACACCGAGGAGTTCGTGGAGGTCCTGATCGAGGAGGAGCTGCTGATCTGCGGGGACCCGGACGAGGTGCTGCGGCAGTGCAAGCGGTGGGAGCAGGCCGGGGCCGATCAGCTGAGCTTCGGGCTGCCGGTGGGGGTGCCGAAGGAGGAGACGCTGCAGACGATCCGGCTGGTCGGGGAGCACGTGATTCCCAGGATCGACACGGATCCCGTGCATCGGACGTCGCGGTTCCGGGGGGTCGGCTGAGCGTGCGGTGGCGGGTGCGGGCGCGTCGTGGCCGGTCGCGCCCACGCGGCGGAGCCGCAAATCGACGCAGTCCCGCACCCCTAAGGCGTCGTACTCGAGGGAGTTGAGTCGTCATGCTCGATCACGTCATCACCGGGGCGACCGTCGTCGACGGGACCGGTGCGCCCGGCTACACCGCCGACATAGGCGTCAAGGACGGCCGCATCGCCGTCATCGGCCGGGTCACCGAGGAAGCGCGCACCACCGAGGACGCCTCCGGCCTCGTCCTCACCCCCGGTTTCGTCGATCCCCACACCCACTACGACGCCCAGCTCTTCTGGGACCCGTACGCCACGCCGTCCCTCAACCACGGGGTCACCACCGTCGCCGGCGGGAACTGCGGGTTCACGCTGGCGCCGCTGCATCCCGACCGGCCCGAGGACGCCGACTACACGCGGCGGATGATGTCCAGGGTCGAGGGCATGGCGCTGGTGGCGCTGGAGGAGGGGGCGCCCTGGAGCTGGCACTCCTTCGGGGAGTACCTGGACGCCCTGGAAGGGCGGATCGCCGTCAACGCCGGGTTCATGGTGGGGCACTGCGCACTGCGGCGGTATGTGATGGGGCCGCGGGCCGTCGGCGGGCAGCCGACCCAGGCAGAGCTCGCCGCGATGGTGCGGCTGCTGCGGGAGGCCATGGACGCCGGGGCGTGGGGGCTGTCCACCACCCAGTCGACCAGTCACTCCGACGGCGACGGACAGCCCGTCGCCTCGCGGCACGCCCGGCCGGCCGAACTGCTGGCGCTGTCGCGGGCCGTCGGGGAGTGCGAGGGCACGCAGATCGAGGCGATCGTCGCGGGCTGTCTGGATCAGTTCAGCGACGCGGAGATCGACCTGTTCGTGGAGATGAGCGCGGTGGCCGGGCGGCCGCTGAACTGGAACGTGCTGACGATCGACGCGGCCGTTCCCGAGCGGGTGCCCCGGCAGTTGTCCGCGAGCGAACAGGCCAGGAAGGCCGGTGGCAGGGTCGTGGCCCTCACCATGCCGATCCTCACGCCGATGAACATGTCGCTGGGGACTTTCTGCGCGCTCAACCTCATCCCCGGGTGGGGGCCGATTCTCGGGCTGCCGGTGGCCGAGCGGATCGAGAAGCTGCGCGACCCGGACGTACGGGCGGAGATGCTGCGGTGCGCGCATTCCAAGGAGGCGGGCGTCTTCAGGAGGCTGGCGAACTTCGGGCGGTACGTCATCGGCGACACCTACAGCGAGGCGAACGCCGGGCTGACCGGGCGGGTGGTCAGGGACATCGCCGAAGAGCGCGGCCAGGAGCCCTTCGCGTGCCTGGTGGAGATCTGCGCCAACGACGAACTGCGCACGGTGCTGTGGCCGATGCCGCCCGACAACGACCCGGCGTCCTGGGCGCTGCGGGCTCAGACCTGGCAGCACGAGGACGTGCTGCTCGGCGGGTCCGACGCGGGCGCGCACCTGGACCGGATGTGCGGGGCGCCGTACACGACCCGGTTCCTCGGGGACTGCCTGCGGGGGCGGAAGCTGGTCGGTCTGGAGCAGGCCGTGAAGATGCTGACCGACGACCCGGCCCGGCTCTTCGGCCTGCGCGAACGGGGGCGGATCCGGGAGGGCTGGCACGCGGACCTGGTTCTGCTCGACCCGGAGCGGATCGACGCGGGCCCGGCCACCCTGGTGCACGACCTGCCGGGCGACAGCCCGCGGCTGGACTCCCGGGCGCTGGGTGTGCGGGCCGTCTGGGTCAACGGGGTCCAGGCGATCCGGGACGACGTGGTGACCGGGGCCGTACCGGGCCGGGTGCTGCGCTCGGGGCGGGACACGGAGACGGTGAGCACCCGGTGACGGCACGGCAGTCGCTGTTCGTCGGCGGCTCCTGGGTCGAGCCGGACGACGGGCACTACGCGGTGATCGACCCGGCGAGCGAGGAGACCGTCGGTTGGGCGCCGGAGGCCTCGCGTGAACAGGTGCACGCGGCCTGTGCCGCGGCCCGCGAGGCCTTCGGGCCGTGGTCGGCCACGCCTCCGGAGGGGCGGGCGGCGGTGCTGGGGAGGGCGGCGGGGATCATCGCCGGCCATCTGGAGGAGTACGCCGACCTGGCCCGGGCCGAGACCGGCGCGACCACCGGCACCGCCCGCGCCATGCAGGTCGGCGTCGCCGCCGCCCGCTTCCGGCGCTACGCGCGCGTGGAACCCGCCGAGTGGGCGATCCCGCCGCAGATCCACGAGGCCGGGCCGATGGGGAAGGCCGGCGTGCTGGGTGCTCTGGCGATCCGGCAGCCCGTCGGGGTCGTCACCTGCGTCACCTCGTACAACAACCCCTGGGCCAACGCGGTCGGCAAGGTCGCGCCCGCCCTGGCCATGGGCAATACGGTCGTGGTGAAACCGGCCCCGCAGGATCCGCTGTCGGTCTACCGGATGGCGCAGGCACTGGAGGAGGCGGGTGTCCCGCCCGGCGTGGTGAACGTCGTGTCCGGCCGGTCGACCGGTGTCGGTGAGGCGGCCGTGGCGTCACCGGACGTCGACATGGTCAGCTTCACCGGCTCCACGACGGTCGGGCAGCGCATCGCCGAGGTGTGCGGGCGCGGTATGAAACGGCAGTTGATGGAGCTGGGCGGGAAGGGAGCGGCCCTCGTCTTCGACGACGCCGACCTCGGCTCGGCCGTCGCCGGGATCGGCACCACCTTCTCCTTCTACAGCGGGCAGATCTGCACGGCTCCGACCCGGGTGCTGGCGCAGCGCGGGATCCACGACCGGCTGGTCGAGCAACTGGCGGCCTGCGCACGCCGGTTGAAGGTCGGAGACCCGCGCGAGCCGGACACCGTGGTCGTGCCGGTGATCTCGGCGGCCCACCGGGACCGGGTGGAGTCGTACGTCGAACTGGGCCGCAAGGAAGGCGCGGTGGTGGTGGCGGGCGGCGAACGCCCTGACCTGCCCACCGGCTTCTACGTCGCGCCGACCCTCCTGGCGGACTGCACCAACGACATGCGCGTGGCCCGTGAGGAGATCTTCGGCCCGGTGGTGGTCGTCATCCCCTTCGACGACGAGGAGGAGGGCCTCGCGCTCGCCAACGACACCGACTACGGGCTCATCGACTACGTCTGGTCGGGCGACGTGGCCCGTGCCTTCCGGGTGGCGCGGCGGCTCAGGGCCGGCGGGGTGGGGGTGAACACCGTCGGGCGGAACATGGAGGCCCCCTTCGGCGGCTTCAAGAAGAGCGGGGTCGGCCGGGACGTCGGCTCGTACGCCCTGCACGCCTACAGCGAGGTGCAGGCGATCGTCTGGCCGGGCTGACGCCCCTCACCCGTCCAGGTCCACCCGTACGGTCAGCAGGTTCGTCCCGAGGACCCGCACCCCGATGCTGTTGACGCGGGGCAGCGCCCGCAGCCGCGCCACCGGGTCGTCCTGCGGCAGCGGATGCGCCGTGCCCTCGTGCCACCGTCCGCGGATGCGCACCCGCACCCGCGGATCGGCCTTGATGTTGCGCACGTACTGCGACCGTTCGCCGAACTCCGACACCAGCCAGAAGGAGTCGCCGACGCGGCGCCCGCCCACCGGCGTCCGACGGGGCAGCCCCGAGACGCGACCCGTCGTCTCCAGGACCGTCTGGAGGGGCAGGCGGCGCAGGAACGGGTTGAGGCGGCGCTGGACGGCCGTGGTCGCCCGGAACCTCAGGTCGGCGCGTGGGGACATCGTCGGCGGTCTCCTTCACACGAGGCGCTCACAGAACGCGTGAGGGTTCCTGCTTCAATGATCCCAGACGCGGCATCGAGGAGAGCGGGTGGCTGCGGATGCGGATCGTTACCTGGAATCTGTGGTGGCGCTTCGGGCCGTGGCAGACGCGGCAGAAGGCGATTCTCACGGCCCTGCGGGAGCTGCGGCCCGACGTCGTGGGACTGCAGGAGGTCTGGGCGGCCGACGGCGAGAACCTCGCCGAGTGGCTGGCCGGTGAGCTCGGCCTGCACTGGGCCTGGGGCGCCTCGCCCGCCCCCGAGCGCTGGCAGCGGCGGATCGGGGACCCCGCCGTCGGCATCGGCAACGCCGTGCTCAGCAGATGGCCGGTCGTCGACCAGGACGTGCTGCCGCTGCCCGCCCCGGCCGACACGGACGACGGCCGCCTGGCCCTCTACGCCCGCCTGGCCGCGCCCCGCCACGACGTGCCGTTCTTCACGGCCCACTTCAGCTCCGCCCTGCACGCCTCGGCGGTCCGCTGCCGTCAGGTCGCCGCACTCGCCGAGTTCGTCGCCCGGCACGGCGGCGACACCCCGTTCCCGCCCGTCGTCACCGGCGACCTCAACGCCTGGCCCGACTCCGACGAGATCCGTCTCCTCGGCGGCTACAAGACGGCCCCGACCGTGCCCGGGCAGGTCCTCGTCGACGCCTGGGAGTACGCCGACCCGGCCGCACCCTCCGCCACCTGGGACGCGGCCAACCCGCACGTGCTGGCCGGCCGGAAACCCGGCGCACGCATCGACTACATCCATGTGGGCCCGCCCGGCCCCGGCGGGCTCGGCCGTGTCCGGGACGTACGGCGGGCCTGCGACGGCCCGGTCGACGGGGTGTGGCCCTCCGACCACGCGGCGGTCGTGGCCGACCTGGCGGACACCCCTAGGGGGCTTCTGATGGATCTCCGCGGCGTCACGACGCCCGGCACGCACGCTCGCCGCACGCCGTGAACGGACAGGTGGCTCCGCCACATGAC
>NZ_JBEOSZ010000057.1:0-39041 GCF_040303285.1 Streptomyces sp. NPDC096046
GCGGCCGGTTGGGACCCGTCCTGTCGGCGGCCGGTTGGCACCCGTCCTGTCGGCGGCCGGTTGGCACCCGTCCTGTCGGCGGCCGGTTGGCACCCGTCCTGTCGGCGGCCGGTTGGCACCCGTCCTGTCGGCGGCCGGTTGGCACCCCGTCCTGCCGGCGGCCGGTCGGCACACGTCCCGCCGACGGCCGGTCGCCACCTCGTAGGCTCGACGCCGTGTCCCCTCACGTTCTGATCCTCGGCGGCACGGCCGAGGCCCGCGCCCTGGCCGCCGCGCTGGCCACCCGCCCCGGCGTTCGCGTCACGACGTCCCTCGCCGGACGGGTCGCCGAACCGGGCGCACTGGACGGACGGGTGCGCGTCGGGGGCTTCGGCGGGGCCCGGGGACTCGCCGGATGGCTGCGGGAGGAGGGCGTGGACGCGCTCGTCGACGCCACGCACCCCTTCGCCGAGTCGATCACGGCCAACGCGGCCCGCGCGGCGGCCGAGACCGGTCTCCCCGCCGTGGTGCTCCGCCGGCCCGGGTGGCGGCCCGGTCCCGGGGACCAGTGGCACCCGGTCCCCTCACTGGACGCGGCCGCGGACCTGCTTCCGCGTCTCGGTCGCCGGGCGCTCCTCACCACCGGGCGGCTCGGCCTGGCCTCCTTCGCCCACCTGACGGGAATCCACTTCGTCGTACGGTCGGTGGATCCCCCCGGGCCGCCGATGCCGCCCGACACCCACGTGCTCCTCGCGCGCGGCCCCTTCACCGTCCCCGGCGAGACGGCCCTGCTGCGCGAGCACCGCGTCGAGGTCCTGGTGACCAAGGACAGCGGGGGCACGTCGACGGCGGCCAAGCTGACGGCGGCCCGGGACCTCGCACTGCCGGTCGTGGTCGTACGGCGGCCGCCGCTGCCGGACGGTGTGACGGCCGTACCCGATGTGGAGGGGGTGCTTCAACGGCTGGGGCTGTCCTGAGGCGCCGAGACGGCCGTGAGGGAACGTCCGCGTGGATCCTCGCTGATGTGCCCGCCCGTCACGTCAGTCACGGGGGTGCCGGCGCAGCAGATACGTGTCCATGATCCAGCCCTTGCGCTCGCGGGCCTCGGCCCGCAACCGCTCGATGCGGGGGGCGGCCTCGGCGATCGGGCCGGAGACGAGGATCTCGTCGGGGGTGCCGATGTAGGCCCCCCAGTAGATGTCGACCTGCTCGTGCGCGTACCGCTGGAAGGTCTGGTGGGCGTCGAGCATCACCACCACGTCGTCCACACCCTCCGGGAACCCCTCCGCGAGCCGTCGGCCGGTGGTGATCTGCACCGGCCGGGCGACGCGATTGAGCCCTGTCCGGTGCCGGGCGACCAGCGCCGAGACACTGCTGATGCCGGGCACGACGTCGTACGCGAAGGCCACGGCGCCCCGCGCCAGCACCTCCTCCAGGATCCCCAGCGTGCTGTCGTACAGCGACGGATCGCCCCACACCAGGAATGCGCCGGTCTGCTCCTCGCCGAGTTCCTCGGCGATCAGCCGCTCGTAGATGTCGGCGCGGGCGCTGCGCCAGTCCCCGACGGCCGGGGAGTACGCCGCGCCGCCGGCGCTCCGGTCCCGCTCCGGGTCGCGCGCCTCGACGACGCGGTAGCCGCCCCGCGGCACGTGCGCGTCGAGCATCTCCCGGCGCAGTCCGGTGAGATCCGCCTTCACCTCACCCTTCTCCAGGATGAAGAACACGTCCGTGCTCCGCAGCGCCTTGACGGCCTGGAGGGTGAGCTGGTCGGGGTCGCCCGCTCCGATACCGATGACATGAATCTTTCGCACGCCCCGAGTGTGCCGCACGGGGGTGACGGCGGGTGCACCGCGGTGGGGCCGGGGCCGGTGCCGGCCGTCGAGGGGTGGCGGGTGCCGCCGCCGTCGCAGTCAGCGACCGGCCGCCGCGCCCCGCAGCCGGGGTGCCCGGACGGCCGCGTCCACCGGGCGGCCGGTGCGCTCCACGTCTCCCGCCAGCTCCCGTGCCCACGCGGCCACGCTCTCCACGTCGATCCCGTGCGGCAGCGCCTGCCCGGAGCCGGCCGTCCACGCCTCGGCCGCGCCCGCCCCGCGCCGGAGCAGCCGGGCCCCGCCGGTCAGGTTGCCGCGGGCGGCGTGCGTGAGCCCCACGGCGAGCTGGGCGAGGCCGCGCCACAGCTCGCGCTCCTCGTCCGGCCCCGACTTCCACGCGTCCTCGAAGACCTCGTGCGCGTGGAACGGCTTGCCCTCGTCCAGCAGCCGCTGCGCCTCGACAACGGTCTCTTCCGGGGCCCGGACGACGCCCTCGGGCTGCCGGGGCACACCGTCGGTGCCGTACGGCAGGGGCCGCCCGAGACCGTCCCGGGGCCGGGCGTTGCGCGCCCGCCCCTCACTGTCGCGGTCCCGTGCGCCGCCCGTCCGGTCCGAGTGAGTCTCTCCCGTGCTGCCCATACGCCGATTGTCCCGCCCGGCCCGCTTTCGGCGCGGTCGGGGGTGTGGGGTAAAGTGCTGTTCGCGCGATCACGCGGTTCACCGCGGGTGGCGCGCACCGGGACGTGGCGCAGCTTGGTAGCGCACTTGACTGGGGGTCAAGGGGTCGCAGGTTCAAATCCTGTCGTCCCGACCGGAGACGGTCGCAGGTCAGGGCCGGTTTCGGAGGCATCCGAAACCGGCCCTTGATCATTCTCGGGCACCACATGGGGACCGGCGTCCTTGATCGGGGTCGGCGGGTCACGACGATCGGGCTCGGCAGTGAGCGTGGTGCGCGCGGCACGCTCAGGTGTGCGGAGAGCGCCGCCCCGGCGGCCGTGATCTTGAAGGTGTCGGGGTGCGGGTACCGCTCGCGACCACCAGGCGCCGTCCCAGCAACGGGATGTCGAAGCGGTGCTCGGCCGTGACGACATCGTGCCGCTCCCCGCGCTCGGTGAGCAGGTCCATCAGCAGCGTGCCCAGCCCGGCAGCGTGCAGCTCGGCGGCGACCATGCGGTTGAGTGGGCTGTGCCGGGAGCTTCCGATGCCGTGCGAACAGCACCACTGCCCGTGCGGGATCCGGCGTCAGGAAATGCCCGCGAGCGTCGCACCGTCGGCGGGGATCATGACCGACTCGGAGATCATCACCGTCGTCTCCTTCCTGGCGCCGAGGGTTCCGGCACCTGGTGTTCCTCTGTCCTTGTGCCGCGTACCTCTTCCGGTGGCGCCCTCACGGGCTCCGCGTCGGCCGGGCTGTCACCGGGCACTACGGCGGGCAGGACGTTCCCTGCGTCGGCGGCGGAGGATGATGATCAGGTCCGTCGCGGAGAACACGGCGAGTGCGGCGCACAGTCCGGCAAGACCCGCCCATTGAGAGGACGTCGGGCTGCTGCCCGGCCCGGAGCGCGCTGACCACGCGGCGAACAGCACCGCCGCCGCCACGAAGAGCGGCGTGAAGAGGGCGGACAGCAACAGCCGCAGTCCCAGAGCACTGCGGGCCGTGAGAGGCTCGGTGCCCGTACGCTCCCAGCGGCGGCCGATGAAGCCGGAACGCGATCGCGGCACAGGTTTGCGCGTGGCCATGGGTCCGCCCTTTCTTTGTGATCGGCTCAGATGTGCAGGGGCCATGTCGGCCTTCTCGCGTGGCAGTCGGGAGGTGTCGGCCCGAACGGGCCGGTGGGAGCTCTCCGACGACGCTGATCTCGGGACACGCGGACCGGGCAACCGCTCGAATCGATCCACCAGGGCCGCGCCCCGCTGCACTGCCGCCCGTGCTTCGGCGTCCTTTCCCGTCGCGTTTCCGAGGGGACTGGGTCGTTGGACGGCGTGGGCCACACCCAGGGGCTTTGCGTGCAGCGCGGCCTGACGGGCGGCGCACCGTACCAGGGCTTCCCGGTCGTCGGCATCGCCGACCCCGACGATGACGGGCGCGGTGTCAGTCATGTCCGCTCCACGGCGGACGGCTACCGCATGCCTGGTGAAGATCGCTCTTCGAGAGCCTCAGAGGCCGCAGGGGGAGCCAGCCCGTGTGGCTGCGACGGCTCCTGTCTGCCGCCGGGTGCCGACAGGATCGCTGTGAGCAGCAGTCCGAGGACGGCGACAGCGACAAGCACCAGGACGATCACGCCAGGCCGTGAGCGCTTGTGTCCGCCGCTTTCGGACTGTTCGGCGAGGTGCTCTTCGGCGCCCTGATCGGCGGCCAGGTCGTCCTGTGTGAGCCGCTCCTCGGCTTGGGCCGTGACCCGTTCATCCATCAGGCCGGTGAACTGGCTGTTGATGGCGTTGATGCGCCGTGCCAGTTCGGGATCTTCACGGGCGAGACCTCGTTCGATCCGAGCGAACGCGTGCCTTTCGTTCATCGCGGAGCTCATGTCGATCACCTCGGTGTTGCGCGCGAGGACACCCACGGGGCGTGGTCACGGAGACTTCGTCGTGGTGACAGGGGTGTTGTCGGAGGGGCGGAGCATGTCGACGAGGCGCAGCACCTCCATGGGCAGCGGGAAGATGAAGGTGGAGTTCCGTCCAGCACGACTTCTCTGGTGGGCACGAGCAGCCCGCCCGGCATGTCGATCTCCACCACATACGCCGCGTAGCCGTCGCGTTCCGCGGTACGCAGCCCCTCCTCACGGTGGTCCGAGAGGACCGGCGTGAGCGTGCCGTCCACCCGCGTCACCAGCACACGCGACTCCTGCGCCGCAGTGGCGGCAAGCAAGCGAGCACGCACGCCGGAGCGCCCAGGAGGGCCCGGGAGCGCCCGGGAGCGCGTCCCGACCATCGCCCGAGGGCCGCAGCCGGCCACCGCATCCACTCCCTCCCTCAAGCCGTACACGGAACGCAGACCTCCGGTCAACGCCGTGCACGAGTACCCCCGAGGCGGCACGTGAGGCGTACGAGGATGCTGGGGATTCCGCCACCGCAGCTGCCGACGCTCCCTGGCCGGTGCCAGGCGGCGACTGGACGCCCTTGTCGACGAGGAAGCCGCGTGACTGACCCTGCGATGGGTCGACCGCGGTGAAACCGGCGCCGGGGACGGGAGTCGTCGACGCCGTGGAGATATCGCCTCTCGGCGCCGAGCCCGGTGCGCCGTTGTGTAGGAGCGGGACACTCCTGGGTACCCGGGCGCTGCTGCCACTACTCGGGGAAGCGGCTACTGGACCGCATGGCGCATACCGGCCCGGACACCGACCCAGAGGGACGACTCCTCGGCCTCCTCGAACGCAGCGACGTCGAAGGGAGTTCACACCATGCGGTCTCTGGAGGCTCTGCACGGTCACTGAGCTGTGAGCTGACGGCGTCGGCGCACGGCTCCAAAGCCGCCAAACGTCCATGGGAGGCACGGTGACGCATGACGGCCGCACCGGCACGGTGCTTGTCGGTCTCGACGACACGTCGCACAGCTGGCTCGCCGCGGACTGGGCCGCCGCCGAGGCCGAGTCCCGCGGCGGCACACTGAGGGTGGTCCACACCGTCCACGGCATCCAGCCATGACAGCCGGGGCCTTCCACAACGACTTGGTTGAGCAGCGGCGCAGTGCGGTCGCCAGGCCCGCGGGCCCGGTACGCCACTGCCGAGGCCAAGCCGTGCCGCCGCACGTGCCGCGCGAGAAGCACCCCACAGAACCGCTGACCGAAGGTGAGTGGCGTTAGCCGGGCGGCCCGGCCCGGCGGGTGCTCGCGACGGGCCGGCGGAGCCGGGGAGAGGGCCGGGCGTGATCACCACCGGCGGCTCGCGGGTGCTGGTCGAGGCGACGGACGGTGCCGTCGCCAGGCAACCGTTCTTCGGGCCCTTGACCTCGAGAGCGCTCCAAGCCGCAGACTCCCCTGCGTGCCCGAAAGCCGGAGCACGCGGGAGGGAGCGAAACCCATGAAGTACCGCACGATCGGCACGGATCCCACGACCCGCCGTGAGGTGAGCGTCCTCGCGCTCGGCGCGATGCTGTTCGGCTCGGTGACGGACGAGGCGACGTCCTTCGCCGTGCTCGACCGCTACGTCGAAGCCGGCGGGAACTTCGTCGACACCTCCGACAACTACGCCTTCTGGACGGACGGAGGCCAGGGCGGCCAGAGCGAGGAACTGCTCGGCCGCTGGCGGCGCAGTCGGGGCGTCGGCGACGAGATCGTCATCGCGACCAAGCTCGGCGCCCGCCCCCTGGCCCCCGGCACCGGTTACACCGACAATCCCGAGGGCCTGTCCGCGAAGGTGATCCGCGAGTCCGCCGAACGCAGCCGCGAACGGCTCGGCCTGGCGAAACTGGACGTGCTGTACGCACACATCGAGGACCGCACCGTCCCGCTCCAGGAGACCGTCGAGGCCTTCGGGGCCCTGGTGGCCGAGGGCACCGTCGGACTGCTCGGCGTGAGCAACCACGCCGTCTGGCGCGTCGAGCGGGCCCGTGCCCTCGCCGCCGCGGCCGGACTGCCCGGTTACGAGGTCCTCCAGTACGCGCACACCCATCTGCGCCCCCGCACCGACGTCCCCGACGCGCTCTTCCCGGACGGCAGCCTCGGTCACGCCGGTCCCGACCTGCTCGGCTACCTGAGGGCCGAGCCGGGCCTGACCCTCGTCGCGTACTCGCCGCTGCTGAAGGGCGCCTACGTCCGCCCGGAGCGGCTGCCCGCCGACTTCGACCACCCCGGCACCCCGGCCCGGCTGGCCGCACTGCGCGATGTGGCCCGGGAGACCGGTGCGAGCGTCAACCAGGTCGTGCTCGCCTGGCAGATCGGCGGCGAACCTCCCGTCCTGCCGCTGACCGGGGTCTCGTCGGTGGCCCAGCTGGAGGAGAACCTGGCGGCGGTGGACCTGGAACTGACCCCGGAGCAGCGCGCCCGGCTGGACGCGGCGCACTGAGACCGTGGGACCGTGGAGGGGAACCGGCACCCGGACCTCCGGAGGGAGCACCGGCCATGACCACCCACCCGGCCCACCCCACCGCCCGCTCGATCAGGACCACCCCCGAAGGCCTCCTGTGGGAACCCAGCGAGCGCTGGGTGCGCGGCCGCAAGGGCGACGTCACCGTCGTCGACAGCCGGCACCCGGTGCTCGTCTGGGAGCCCCGTCTGCCCGTCCCGCAGTACGCCTTCCCGCGCGAGGACGTCCGCACCGACCTCCTCCGCCCGGCGAAGAGCCCGCCCACCGGCAGCCACACCGGCTCCAAGACCTTCTACGACCTCGACGCCGACGGTGAGGTGCGCGCGAACGCGGCCTGGACGTTCCCCGCCGACGACCTGGCCGGCCACATCGCCTTCGAGTGGTTCCTGCGCACCGACACGGGTCTCGACCACTGGTACGAGGAGGACGAGGAGATCTTCATCCACCCCCGTGACCCGCACAAACGCGTCGACGCGCTGCCCAGCAGCCGCCATGTGCGGGTCGAGATCGAGGGGCGGCTCGTCGCGGACAGCCGCACCCCCGTCCTGCTCTTCGAGACCGGCCTGCCCACGCGGTACTACCTCCCCCGTGAGGACGTCCGGCTCGACCTGTTCGACGCGACCGACCACCACACCGGTTGCCCCTACAAAGGCACCGCCGCGTACTGGTCCTGGGGCGGCGAGGGTGACGTACCGCCCAACATCCTCTGGAGCTACCCGGAGCCGCTGCCCGCGGTGCAGGCGGTGCGGGGGCGCGTCGCCTTCTTCAACGAGGTCGTCGACATCACCCTGGACGGCGAGCGCCTGGAGCGCCCGGACACGCCGTTCAGCCGGACGCTGCGGAAGGGGAGCCGCTCGTGAAGCCGTCGAGCAGGGCGCCCGTCCCGGCTGCGAGGCCCTGCGGGCCGCCCCGCTCGGCGAGCGACACCGCAGTCTTGCGGGGGGTCGGCAGTTCGGTCCCGGTTCGGACCCGGCTGCCGGGCCCGGTCAAGGCCGGACCAGCAACTGGAAGTCGAACGAATAGCGCGAAGCCCGGTAGACGTGCGTCCCGTACTCGACCGGGCGCCCCGTGTCGTCGTACGCCGTGCGCTGCATGGTGAGCAGCGCCGCGCCCTCCCGCTCGTCCAGGCGGGCCGCCTCCTGTGCCGTGGCCGCGCGGGCGCCGACCGTCTGGTGGGCGCTGTGCAGCGTGATGCCCGCTGAGCGCATGATCCGGTACAAGCCTGTCGCCGCCAGGCGCGCGCTGTCCAGATCCAGCAGGGACACCGGGACGTAGTTGCACAGCAGGGCCAGCGGACGGCCGTGTGTGCGGCGCACCCGGCCCAGGACGGTCACCTCGCCGCCCTCCGGCACCCCCAGGGCGGCGGCCACGTCGCAGGAGGCCGGGACGACCTCGTGGCGGACGACCTCGGTGGTCGGTGCCTGACCGGCCTCCTCCAGGTCGTCGTAGAGGCTGCTCAGTTCCAGGGGGCGCCTGACCTGGCTGTGCACCACCTGCGTGCCCACCCCGCGCCGCCGGACCAGCAGTCCCTTGTCGACGAGGGACTGGATGGCCTGGCGGACGGTGGGGCGGGACAAGCCGAGGCGCACGGACAGGTCGACCTCGTTGCCCAGGAGGTTCCCCGGGGAGAGGACGCCGTGCTCGATCGCCGCCTCCAACTGCAGTGCGAGCTGGTGGTAGAGCGGCACGGGACTGCCCCGGTCCAGGGCGAAGTCCAGCGAGCCGAGCGCGGAGCCCGCCGTGCCGCGGGCCCGCTCACCGCGCTTCGCCATGGAGGAATCCCCCTTCCGGTGTCAGGAGTTGCTCGGGAATCCGAGGTTGATGCCTCCGTCGGACGGGTCCGGCCAGCGCGTGGTGATGACCTTGCCCTGGGTGTAGAAGGCGATGCCGTCGTTGCCGTAGACGTGCAGGTCGCCGAAGAGGGAGTCCTTCCAGCCGCCGAAGGAGTGGTAGCCGACGGGGACCGGGATCGGCACGTTGACGCCGACCATGCCCGCCTTCACCTCCAGCTGGAAGCGGCGGGCCGCGCCGCCGTCACGGGTGAAGATCGCCGTGCCGTTGCCCCAGCGGGAGGAGTTGATCAGCTGGATGGCCTCCTCGTACGTCTCCGCCCGTACGACCGCCAGCACCGGGCCGAAGATCTCGTCCCGGTAGGCGTCCGCCGTCAGCGGCACCCGGTCCAGCAGGGAGACACCGAGGAAGAAGCCGTTCTCGTGGCCCTCCACCGAGAAGCCCGTGCCGTCGACGACGACCTCGGCGCCCTGCTCGGCGGCCGACGCCACGTACGACGCCACCTTGTCGCGGTGCTCGCGGGTGATCAGCGGGCCCATCTCGGACGCCGGGTCGTCGCCCGGACCGATCCGCAGGTTCTTCGCACGCTCGGCGATCTTGCCGACCAGTTCGTCACCGATGTCGCCGACGGCGACGACCACCGACACGGCCATGCAGCGCTCGCCCGCCGAGCCGTACGCGGCGTTGATCGCCTGGTCGGCGGCGAGTTCCAGGTCGGCGTCGGGCAGCACCAGCATGTGGTTCTTGGCGCCACCGAGCGCCTGCACCCGCTTGCCGTGCTCGACGGCCTTCAGCTGGATGTACTTGGCGATCGGCGTCGAGCCGACGAACGAGACCGCCTCGACGTCCGGGTGCTCCAGGATGCGGTCCACGGCCGTCTTGTCGCCCTGCACGATGTTCAGGACGCCCTCCGGCAGACCCGCCTCGGTGGCCAGCTCGGCCAGGCGGAAGGAGGCCGACGGGTCCTTCTCCGACGGCTTCAGCACGAAGGTGTTGCCGCAGGCGATGGCGAGGGGGAACATCCACATCGGCACCATCGCCGGGAAGTTGAACGGAGTGATGCCCGCGACCACGCCCAGCGGCTGGCGGATCGAGGCGACGTCGACCCGGGTGGAGACCTGGGTGGACAGCTCGCCCTTGAGTTGGACGGAGATCCCGCAGGCGAGCTCCACGATCTCCATGCCGCGCGCGACCTCGCCGAGCGCGTCGGAGTGCACCTTGCCGTGTTCGGCCGTGATCAGCTCGGCGATCTCGTCGCGGTGGGCGTCCAGCAGCTCGCGGTACTTGAACAGGATCGCCGTGCGCTTGGCGAGGGAGGACTGACCCCAGCTCTCGAAGGCGGCCCTGGCGGAGGCGACCGCGGCGTCCACCTCGTCGACGGACGCGAACGCGACCTGCTTCTCCTGGGCGCCGGTCGCCGGGTTGTAGACGGGGCCGAACCGGCCGGAGGTGCCCTCGACGGGCTTGCCGTCGATCCAGTGGGTGATGGTCTTCATGGTGCGCAAGGGCCTTTCATGGAGCACGGTTTCAGCGGCGGCGGGAGGATCAGAGGTGGCGGCGGCGCCCGGCCGCCCGGCGGTCGTAGCGCTCGCGTGCCTCGACGGCCGCCTCGCGGGTGGCGGTCTCGGCCACCGGCACGTCCCACCAGGCCTCGGCCGGGGGAGCGGTCGGTGCCGGGTCGGTTTCGACGTACACGCACGTCGGCCGGTCGGAGGCGCGGGCCACGGCCAGGGCCTCGCGCAGCTCGCGCACGGTCTTGGCGCGCAGCACGTCCATGCCGAGGCTGGCGGCGTTGGCGGCGAGGTCGACGGGGAGCGGGGCGCCGGTGAAGGTGCCGTCGGCGGCCCGGAAGCGGTAGGCGGTGCCGAAGCGCTCACCGCCGGTCTCCTCGGACAGGCCCCCGATGGAGGCGTAGCCGTGGTTCTGGAGGAGGACGATGTTGACCGGCAGGCGCTCCTGGACGGCGGTGACGATCTCCGTCGGCATCATCAGGTAGGTGCCGTCGCCGACCAGCGCCCACACCGGCGTGCCGGGGGCGGCCTGCTGGACGCCGATGCCGGCCGGGATCTCGTATCCCATGCAGGAGTAGCCGTACTCCAGGTGGTACTGGCGCGGGCTGCGCGAGCGCCACAGCTTGTGCAGGTCGCCGGGGAGCGAGCCGGCCGCGTTGATGACCACGTCCTCGTCGCCGACGGCCGCGTCCAGCGCGCCGAGGACCTGCGTCTGGGTCGGGACCGCGTTCTCGTCGGCGGCGCGGTAGGCGGTCTGAACGACCTCGTCCCAGCGCTCCTTGCCGGCGCGGTACTCGGCCTCGTACGCCTCGGTCACGTGGTGCCCGGCCAGCCCTTCGGACAGCTTCTCGAGACCGGTCCGCGCGTCGCACACCAGCGTCCGCGCGGCCAGCTTGTGCGCGTCGAAGGCGGTGATGTTGAGGTTGAGGAACCGTACGTCCGGGTTCCGGAAGAGCGTGCCGGAGGCGGTGGTGAAGTCCGTGTAACGCGTACCGACACCGATCACCAGGTCGGCGGTGCGGGCCAGTTCGTCCGCCGTCGCCGTGCCGGTGTGGCCGATGCCGCCGACGTCCTGGGGGTGGTCGTGGCGCAGGGAGCCCTTGCCGGCCTGGGTGGAGGCGACCGGGATGCCGGTGGCCTCCGCGAACGCCTTGAGCGCCGCCTCCCCCTCGCTGTGGTGGACGCCGCCGCCCGCCACGACCAGCGGCCGCTCGGCCGAGCGGATCGCCTCGACGGCCGCCGCCAGTTCCACCGGGTCGGGCGCGGGGCGCCGCACGTACCAGACGCGCTCGGCGAAGAACTCCTCCGGCCAGTCGTACGCCTCGGCCTGCACGTCCTGGGGCAGGGCGAGGGTGACGGCACCGGTCTCGGCCGGGTCGGCCAGCACCCGCATCGCCTGGAGCGCCGAGGGGATCAGCACCTCCGGGCGGGTGACGCGGTCGAAGTACCGCGACACCGGGCGCAGCGTGTCGTTGACCGACACGTCGGCCTCGACGGGATGCTCCAGTTGCTGGAGCAGCGGGTCGGGGGCGTGCGAGGCGAAGTAGTCGCCGGGCAGGAGCAGCACCGGAAGGCGGTTGATCGTCGCCAGGGCGGCGCCGGTGACCAGGTTGGTGGCACCCGGACCGATCGAGGTCGTCACCGCCTGCGCGGAGAGGCGGTTGAGCTGCCGGGCGTAACCGACGGCCGCGTGCACCATGGACTGCTCGTTGCGGCCCTGGTGGAACGGCATGGCGTCCTCACCCGCCTCCAGGAGCGCCTGGCCGACCCCGGCGACGTTGCCGTGGCCGAAGATGCCCCAGGTCCCGGCGATCAGCCGGTGGCGCACGCCGTCCCGCTCGGTGTACTGGGCGGACAGGAACCGCACCAGGGCCTGGGCGGTCGTCAGTCGGCGGGTGCGGGCGCTCATCGGGAGGTCTCCGGGGCGGTGTAGAGGGGGAGCCGGGGGTCGACCGGCTGGTCCGGCCAGGTGTCGCGGACCCAGGCGTGGTCGGGGTGGTCGCAGATCAGCCAGGCGCGCTCGGCCTCCGGGCCCGCCATGACGTTGAGGTAGTACATGTGGTGGCCGGGCGTGGCCATCGACGGCCCGTGCCAGCCGTCCGGGATCAGGACGACGTCGCCGTCGCGGACCTCGGCCAGGACGTCGGTGTCCCGGCCCGGGCCGGAGGGCGAGACGCGCTGGTAGCCGAGTCCGGGGACACCGTCGTGGCCGGCGAACTCGAAGTAGTAGATTTCCTCCAGCACGGACTCCTCGCCGGGCCGGTGCTCGTCGTGCTTGTGCGGTGGGAACGACGACCAGTTGCCGCCCGGGGTGATCACCTCGACCGCGATGAGCTTGTCGCACTCGAACACCCCGGCCGCGCCGAAGTTGTTGACCTGCCGGGAGCAGTTCCCGGTGCCCCGCAGTTCCACGGGCACCTCGGAGGCCGGGCCGTAGCGGGCGGGCAGCCGGCGGGTGCAGCGGGCGCCGGTCAGCGCGAACCGGCCGCCGCCGGTGGACGCCACGTTCGCGCGCGCGTCGCGCGGGACGTACGCGAAGTCGCTGACGCCGCTGAACACGTCGGCCCGGCCCTGGAGCTCGAAGGCGTCCTGGCCGAAGGCGTCCGCCGCGGTGACCGTGCAGCCGCCGCTCAGGGGGACGACGATCCACTCGCTGTCGCCGGTGTCGAAGGAGTGCGCGCCGCCCGGCGGCAGCTCCAGGATCCGCAGGCTGGAATGCCCCCAGCCGGCCTTCTCGGGAGTGATGTCGACGGTGTAGGGGCCGCCGAGGGCCTTACCCGCGGGAAGGTGATACGTCATCGTGTGCCTTTCGGATCACAGCGGAGCGATTCACAACTGACCGGTTCACAGCAGACCGACGGCCGTGTCCACCGCTTCTTCAACGCTGCCCCCGGCCGGGTAGAGCAGAGACCTCCCGACGACCATGCCCTGGACGGTGGGCAGCCGCAGGGCCTTGCGCCAGCGTTCGTAGGCACCCTCCTGGTCGTCGCCGACCTCGCCGCCGAGCAGGACCACGGGCAGGGTGGAGGTCTCGAGGACCTCGGCCATGTCGTCGGGGTCGTCGGTGACGGGCAGTTTCAGCCAGGTGTAGGCGGAGGTGCCGCCCAGGCCGGAGGCGATCGCGATCGACTTGGTGACGGCCTGGGCGGACAGGTCGTTGCGGACCCCGCCGCCGACCCGGCGGGACAGGAACGGCTCGACGAACAGGGGCAGCCGGTGGGCGGCCATGGCGTCGATCGCCCGCGCGGTGGACTCCAGGGTGGTCAGCGAGCCCGGGTCGTCGTAGTCGATGCGGACCAGCAGCTTGCCCGCGTCGAAGCGGAGCCGGGCGATGTCCTCGGCGCGGTGGCCGGTGAAGCGGTCGTCCAGCTCGAAGGCGGCCCCGGCGAGACCGCCGCGGTTCATCGAGCCCATGACGACCTTGTTCTCCAGCACCCCGAGCAGGAGCAGGTCCTCCAGGATGTCGGCGGTGGCGAGCACCCCGTCGACGCCCGGTCTCGACAGCGCGGTGCACAGCCGCTCCAGCAGGTCCGCGCGGTTGGCCATGGCCAGGGGCCGGTCGCCGACCCCGAGGGCGCCGCGCGCCGGGTGGTCGGCGGCCACGATCATCAGACGCCCGCTCGTACCGAGCAGCGGGCGCCTCACCCGGCGGGCCGCCGCCTCCGCGACGGCCTCGGGGTTGCGGGCTCGGACCGTGGCGAGGCCGGGGATGCCGATGTTCAAGGAAGGCTCCGTTTCAGTGGCTCGTGCTCGCCGACGGCACCCCGGCGAGGAGGTCCTCGACCTCGGACTCGGTGGGCATCGCGGAGGAGCAGGCGAGGCGTGCGGCGACGAGGGCGCCGGCGGCGTTGGCGTGGCGCATGGTCCGCTCCAGGTCCCGGCCGGCGAGCAGACCGTGGCAGAGCGAGCCGCCGAAGGCGTCGCCCGCGCCCAGGCCATTGACCACCTCGACCGGCACCGGCGGGACCTCGGCCCGGGTGCCGTCGCGGTGCACGGCGAGGACGCCCTTGGGGCCCTGCTTGACGACGGCCAGCTCCACACCGGCCTCCAGCAGCGCGTCCGCGCAGGCCTGCGGCTCGCGCACGCCGGTGGCGATCTCGCACTCGTCGAGGTTGCCGACCGCGACCGTGGCGTGGCGCAGGGCCTCGCGGTAGTACGGGCGGGCCTCCTCGGGGTCGTGCCAGAACATCGGGCGCCAGTCGAGGTCGAAGACGGTGATGCCCGCCTTGTCGCGGGCCTTGAGGGCGGCGAGCGTGGCGGAGCGGCTGGGCTCCTCGCTCAGGCCGGTGCCGGTGATCCAGAAGATCCGGGCCCCGCGGATCGCGAAGAAGTCCAGCTCGTCGGTGTGGATCTCCAGGTCGGGGGCCTTGGGGCGGCGGTAGAAGTACAGCGGGAAGTCGTCCGGCGGGAAGATCTCGCAGAACGTGATCGGGGTCGGGTACGCGGCGACCGGGGTGACCCAGCGGTCGTCGACGCCGAAGCCCTTCAGCTCCTCGTGCAGATACGTGCCGAAGGGGTCGTCGCCGGTGCGCGTGATCACCGCCGTGCGGTGTCCGAGACGGGCCGCGGCGACCGCCACATTGGCCGCCGAACCTCCGAGGAACTTCCCGAACCTCTCCACTCGGGACAGGGGGACGCCGGTCTGCAGGGGATAGAGGTCGACCCCGATGCGGCCCATCGTGATCACATCGAAATACTGGGCTGGTTCGGCCATGCGCGACCTCCTCGGGAAGCTGGGGATGCGGGTCGTGGGGCGCCCTGACACGGTGGGGGCGTGAATCCACGGGACCTGCCGCCTCCCAGGTGTAGGTCTCGGAGGGCGGCGCTGTCAATAGTTTGTACTTACATTCGGACCTGCTCGTGAAATGATGTCTTAACAAAGTATTGACAGCGGGCGCGGCAGGGACTTGTATCCCGTGCCATCGCAACCGTCGGTGTGCGGCATCATGATCCGGACTCCGTAAGGCTCCGGGACCACGGATCCCTTCGTGATCCCTCCTTTCCCCCGCAGTAGCACAGTGAGGTGCCAGGAAAGATGGACCGCTCTTCTCACCCCCGCTCTCGTAGGTTCGCGCCCGTCGTCGCCGTGGCCGCGGCGGCGGCCCTGACCCTCGCCGGCTGCTCCAGCAGTTCCGGGGGCAAGAAGTCCGAGGAAGGCGGCGCGAACGCCTCCGCCGGCAAGGCCAGCACCCCGCGCATGACCGTCGCCCTGGTCACGCACCAGGCGCCCGGCGACACCTTCTGGGACACCGTCCGCAAGGGTGCCGAGGCCGCGGCCGCCAAGGACAACATCAAGCTCATCTACTCGGCCGACCCGAACGCGGGCAACCAGGCCAACCTGGTCCAGAACGCGATCGACCAGAAGGTCGACGGCATCGCCGTCACCCTCGCCAAGCCGGACGCCCTCAAGAGCGTCATAGGCAAGGCCGAGAAGTCCGGCATACCCGTGGTCGGTCTCAACTCCGGCCTGAGCGACTGGAAGAAGCTCAACCTGCTGGAGTTCTTCGGCCAGGACGAGTCCGTCGCCGGTGAGGCCTTCGGCAAGAAGCTCAACGAGGTCGGCGCCAAGCACGCCCTCTGCGTCATCCAGGAGCAGGGCAACGTCGGTCTGACCCAGCGCTGCGACGGCGTCGAGAAGACCTTCGACGGCAAGCTCGACGTCCAGAACGTCAACGGCACCGACATGCCGTCCGTGAAGTCGACGATCACCGCCAAGCTCAAGCAGGACCCGTCCATCGACTACGTCGTCACCCTCGGCGCCCCCTTCGCGCTGACGGCCGTGCAGTCGGTCGGCGACGCCGGGAGCAAGGCGAAGATCGCCACCTTCGACCTCAACAAGGACCTGATCAAGTCCGTCAAGGCCGGAGACATCCAGTTCGCCGTCGACCAGCAGCCCTACCTCCAGGGTTACCTGGCCGTGGACGGCCTGTGGCTCTACAAGAACAACGGCAACTACAGCGGCGGCGGCGAGCAGCCCGTGCTGACCGGCCCGGCCTTCGTCGACAAGTCCAACGTCGACAAGATCGGGGAGTTCGCCGCGAAGGGCACCCGGTGATGAGCATGACCCAGCAGGCCACGCCGGCGGTGGAAACACCGCCGGCTCCCGGCCCGAAGCAGTCCGACGGCCGGACACGGCACCGCCCGCTGGCGCTGCGGCTGCTGGCCCGGCCCGAGATCGGTGTCTTCCTCGGCGCCGTCGCCGTGCTCGTGTTCTTCCTGTTCGCCGCGCCGCCGGTGCGCGACGGCAGCTCGATGGCCAACATCCTGTACCAGTCGTCGACCATCGGGATCATGGCGCTGCCCGTGGCCCTGCTGATGATCGGCGGCGAGTTCGACCTGTCCGCCGGTGTCGCCGTGATCACCTCGGCGCTGACCGCGTCGATGCTCAGCTACCAGCTGACCATGAACGTCTGGGTCGGCGTGGTCGTCGCCCTGCTCGTCTCACTCGCGATCGGCGCCTTCAACGGCTGGCTGCTGGTCAAGACCGGCCTGCCGAGCTTCCTGGTCACCCTGGGCACGTTCCTGATCCTCCAGGGTGTGAACCTGGCCGTGACCAAGCTGGTCACCGGTAACGTCGCCACCGACGACATCAGCGACATGGACGGCTTCGCCCAGGCACAGCAGCTCTTCGCCTCGTCCTTCACCGTCGGCGACGTCAACGTCAAGATCACCGTCGTGTGGTGGCTGGTCTTCGCCGCCCTCGCCACCTGGGTGCTGCTGCGCACCAAGTACGGCAACTGGATCTTCGCCGTCGGCGGCAACAAGCACTCCGCGCGGGCCGTCGGTGTGCCCGTGACCTTCACCAAGATCTCGCTGTTCATGCTGGTCGGCTTCGGCGCCTGGTTCGTCGGCATGCACCAGCTGTTCTCCTTCAACACGGTGCAATCCGGCGAGGGCGTGGGCCAGGAGCTCATCTACATCGCCGCGGCCGTCATCGGCGGCTGTCTGCTCACCGGTGGCCACGGCTCCGCGATCGGTCCGGTCTTCGGCGCCTTCATGTTCGGCATGGTGCAGCAGGGCATCGTCTACGCCGGCTGGAACCCCGACTGGTTCAAGGCCTTCCTCGGCGTGATGCTCCTCGGCGCCGTCCTCATCAATCTGTGGGTCCAGCGCACGGCGACCCGGAGGTGACCGCGATGACCAGCAAAGAAACCGGCACTCACGGTGCCGTCCTGAAGGACACCCCGCCCGCCGACGAGCGTCCCCTCGTCGAACTGCGCGGCGCCGGCAAGTCCTACGGCAACATCCGCGCCCTGCACGGCGTCGACCTCGCCGTCCACCCCGGCAAGGTGACCTGCGTCCTCGGCGACAACGGCGCCGGCAAGTCCACCCTCATCAAGATCATCTCGGGTCTGCACCAGCACACCGAGGGCGAGTTCCTCGTCGACGGCGAACCGGTGCGCTTCTCCACCCCGCGTGAGGCCCTCGACAAGGGCATCGCCACGGTCTACCAGGACCTCGCGGTCGTCCCGCTGATGCCGGTGTGGCGCAACTTCTTCCTCGGCTCCGAGATGACCAAGGGCCCCTGGCCGATCCGCCGCCTCGACATCGAGAGGATGAAGCAGACCGCGGACGAGGAACTGCGCCACATGGGCATCGTCCTGGACGACATGGAGCAGCCCATCGGCACACTCTCCGGCGGCCAGCGCCAGTGCGTCGCCATCGCCCGCGCCGTCTACTTCGGCGCCCGCGTCCTCATCCTGGACGAGCCGACCGCCGCACTCGGCGTCAAGCAGTCCGGCGTGGTGCTGAAGTACATCGCCGCCGCCCGCGAGAAGGGCCTGGGCGTCATCTTCATCACCCACAACCCCCACCACGCCTACATGGTCGGCGACCACTTCAGCGTGCTGCGCCTGGGCACCATGGAACTGTCCGCCTCCCGCGACGAGGTCAGCCTCGAAGAGCTGACCAACCACATGGCCGGCGGCACCGAACTGGCCTCCCTCAAGCACGAGTTGGCGCAGGTCCGCGGCGTCGACGTCGAGGAGCTCCCCGAGGAGCGCACCCTCACCGCTCCCGTAGCCACGTCTTCGGAAGGAAAGTCCTGACATGGCCTTCGCGCTCGACCGCATCCGGGTCGGCTCCGCCCCCGACTCCTGGGGCGTCTGGTTCCCCGACGACCCCCGGCAGGTGCCCTGGGAACGCTTCCTCGACGAGGTCGCCGAGGCCGGCTACTCGTGGATAGAACTCGGCCCCTACGGCTACCTGCCGACCGACCCTGCCCGGCTCACCGAGGAGGTGACCAAGCGGAACCTCAAGGTCTCCGCGGGCACCATCTTCTGCGGACTGCACCGCGGACCCTCCGAGTGGGACTCCACCTGGGAGCAGGTCAGCCGGGTCGCCGCCCTCACCCAGGCCATGGACGCGCGGCACCTCGTCGTCATCCCGTCCTTCTGGCGGGACGACAAGACCGCCGAGATCCTGGAGCCCCCGGAGCTCACCATCGAGCAGTGGCGCAACCTCACCACGGGCATGGAGCGCCTCGGCCGTGAGGTGAAGGATCGCTACGGCCTGGACATCGTCGTCCACCCGCACGCCGACACCCACATCGACACCGAGGAGCACGTCGAGCGGTTTCTCGACTCGACCGACTCCGACGCCGTCAACCTCTGTCTGGACACCGGGCACTACGCCTACTGCGGCGGCGACAGCGTCAAGCTGATCGAGACCTACGGCGAGCGCATCGGCTATCTGCACCTCAAGCAGGTCGACCCGGAGATCCTGGCCGACGTCGTCAAGAACGAGATCCCGTTCGGCCCGGCCGTCGCGCGCGGTGTGATGTGCGAACCGCCCGCCGGCGTCCCGGAGCTCGGTCCCGTCCTCACGGCCGCCCAGAAGCTGGGCGTGGACCTGTTCGCCATCGTCGAGCAGGACATGTACCCCTGCGAGCCGGACAAGCCGCTGCCCATCGCGGTGCGCACCCGCAAGTTCCTGAGGTCCTGCGGCGCCTGACGACCCGAGAGGACGGCCATGACCGAGCGCGCCCCACTCGGAATCGCGGTCATCGGAACCGGAAGGATGGGCGCCGACCATGTGCGCCGCATCCACGACGTCACCAGCGGAGCACGGGTCGTCGCCGTCGCGGACATCGACGCGGAGCGTGCGAAGGCCGTCGCCGCCCGCGTCGACGGCTGCACCGCCCACACCGACCCGGCGGCCGCGATGGCGGCGCCCGACGTCGACGCCGTCCTGATCGCCTCACCCGGCCCGGCCCACGAAGCCGCCCTGCTCGCCGCCTTCGAGCACGATCTGCCCGTCCTGTGCGAGAAGCCGCTCACCTCCGACGCGGCCTCCGCCCTGCGCGTCCTCGAAGCCGAACTGCGCCTCGGTCACCGCCGTGTCCAGGTCGGCTTCATGCGCCGCTACGACCCCGAGTACGCGAAGCTGAAGGCCCTGCTGACGACGGGGCAGCTGGGCCGTCCGCTCATGCTGCACAACCGGCACCGCAACGTCGCCAGCCCGCCCTTCTTCACCAGCTCCATGCTCATCAGCGACTCCGTCGCCCACGAGGCCGACGCGACCCGCTGGCTGCTGGGCCACGAGATCACGGCGGTCACGGTGCTGCGCCCGACCCCGTCGGCCAGCGCCCCGGACGCCCTCCAGGACCCCCAGTTCGTCCTCTTCGAGACCGATGGCGGTGCCCTCAGCGACGTCGAGATCTTCGTCAACTGCGGCTTCGGCTACCAGGTCCAGGCCGAGGTCGTCTGCGAGCGCGGCACCGCCCGCATCGGCGACGGCCACGCGCTGGTCACCAGCATGGCGGGCCGTTGGGGCGGCACCATCGCCCAGGACTGGACCGAACGCTTCGAGACGGCCTACGACCACGAGATCCAGACCTGGATCGACGCCACCCGCCGCGGCGAGGTGACGGGCCCGAGCACCTGGGACGGCTACGCGGCGGCGGCGGTGTGCGAGGCCGGGGTCCGGGCACTGGAGGACGGTGGCCGGGTGGAGATCGAACTGGCGGAGAAGCCGGCGCTGTACGCGTGACAAGGGGTTCGGGGCGCGGCCCCGGCCCGTTGGCGCATGTACGGTGAACAGCGTCGTAGAGGGGAGCGGTGATGGGCACGGCACGCGACCTGATGATCGTGGCGATGGACGGGGCGAGGAGCCGGCCGGTGACGCAGGGTGACCTGTCGCTCGGGCTGGCCGGAGCCGAGGTGTGCGACCTCCTCGCCGTCGAAGCGGTGGCGCTGGACGACGACCGCGTCGTCCCCCGCCTCCCGCCGTCCCTCGACGACCCCCTGCTCGAACAGGCCGTGGCCGGGCTCGTGCGCGACAAGCCCTACGAGACGGTCGAGGACTGGCTGTGGCGCAGGGGCCGCGGACTGGCCGAGCGGTATCTGAACGTCCTGACCGAGGAGGGGCTGGTCGCGCGGCCCCGCGCCTCCTGGCTGCCCTTCCGCGGCGCCGCCGGGCCGACGCCGGTCGACTCTCCCGCCCGGCAGCGCGCCAGGAACCGCCGGGCGGCCGACGAGCCGGTGCTCACCACACTCGCGGCCGCCGTCGGAGCGCGCGACGACGTGCCCGAGGACCTCGCCGTGCCCCACGGCGCCGCCCAGACCGTGTGCGCCGCGGTGGTCGGCGCCGTGACGGAGCTGGACGCCGTCCGCCGGCGACGGGCCGTCGAGAACGCGGCGTTCGCCAACGTCTGGCGCGGTGCGTGAAGCGTCGCGCCCGTGGGCCCGTGGGCCCGTGGGCCCGTGAGTCCCGGGAACGCGGCCGGACGGGCCCTGCGGACGGTGACCGCGCCGCACCGGCCGACCGCCCTCGTCCGCGGCCCGTCGGGATGATCGGGGGGCGGGCGCCGGGCCCCGCCCCGCCGCGGCACGTCAGACCGCCCGTACCTCCTCGATCGTCACCGGCCGGTGCTCCCGCAGCGACAGGGTGCACGCGTCGGCGATCCAGCCCGCCTCCAGGGCGTCCTCGATCGTGCAGGGGGAGGGGCGGGTTCCGGCGACGACCTCGGTGAACGCGGTCAGTTCGGCGCGGTAGGCGTCGGTGAAGCGGTCCATGAAGAAGTCGTGCGGGGTGCCCGCGGGGAAGGTCACGCCCGGCTCCACCGAACGCAGCGGCAGCTTGTCCTCCAGGCCGACGGCGATGGAGTCCTGGAAGCCGTGGATCTCCATGCGGACGTCGTAACCACGGGCGTTGTGGCGGGAGTTGGAGACCACGGCGAGGGTGCCGTCGTCGAGGGTGAGGATCGCGCCGGTGGTGTCGGCGTCGCCCGCCTCCTCGATGTACTCGGCGCCGCGGTTGCCGCCCACGGCGTACACCTCGGTCACCTCGCGGCCGGTCACCCAGCGGATGATGTCGAAGTCGTGCACGGAGCAGTCACGGAAGATGCCGCCCGACGCGGCGATGTACGCGGCCGGCGGCGGCGCCGGGTCCAGCGTGGTCGAGCGGACCGTGTGCAGCGGGCCGAGCTCACCGCTGAGCACGGCGGCACGGGCGTTGACGAACCCGGCGTCGAAGCGGCGGTTGTAGCCGATCTGGATCGGCACGTCCGTGCCCTGGACGGCCTTGAGCACCTCGACGCCCTCGGCCATGGTCCGGGCGACGGGCTTCTCGCAGAACACGGGCACACCCGCCGCGACACCGGCCAGGATCAGCGCCGGGTGGGCGTCCGTCGCGGCAGCGACCACGATGCCGTCCACGCCGGCGGCCAGCAGCGCCTCCGGCGAGTCCACGACGTCGGCCCCGAACCGCTCGGCGGCGGCCTTGGCGGCGTCCGCGAACGGATCCGTGACGACGAGGGAGTCGACGGCGTCGAGTCCGGAGAGGGTCTCGGCGTGGAAGGCGCCGATGCGGCCGAGGCCGAGGATTCCGATACGCATGGGGGTGTGCTCCTGGAGGAAGTGCGGGTTTCTTGCGGGGGGAAGTGCTCAGTCGAGTCCGCCGAGGACGTTCTGGTCCCAGTCGATCACCGACCCGGTGACCACCCCGGAGCGGTCCGACAGCAGGAGGACCACGAAGTCGGCGATCTCGTCCGGCTGGCCCAGCTTGCCCATGGGCAGTTTCGCGGCGGCTTCCTCGCGCCAGTCGTCCCCGGCCCCGTGGAAGGTCTTCTGCGTGGCGTCCTCGCCCTCGGTCGCCGTCCAGCCGATGTTGAGCCCGTTGATCCGGACGCGGTCCCACCGGTGCGCGTGCGCGGCGTTGCGGGTCAGGCCGATCAGCCCCGCCTTGGCCGCGACGTACGGTGCGAGGAACGGCTGCCCGCCGTGCGCCGACGAGGTGATGATGTTGACGACCGTGCCGGGCGACTCGCGCGCCACCATGTCCGCGACAGCCGCCTGCATCGCGAAGAAGGGTGCCTTCAGATTGATCGCGATGTGCTGGTCGAACAGCTCGGGCGTGGTGTCCAGCAACGTCCCCCGCGAGGTGAGACCGGCGGAGTTCACCAGGCAGTCGACCCGGCCGTACGTCTGAACGACCCGGGCCACGGAGGCCTTCGCCTGCTCTGCGTCCGACAGGTCGGCCCGGACGTACAGGGCCTTGCCGCCCGCGGCGGTCAGCTCCCGCACCAGGGCCTCGCCCGGCTCGGGGCGCCGCCCGGTGACGGCCACGACCGCGCCCTCCCGGACGGCGGCCCGCGCGATGGCGGCGCCCACCCCCTGGCTGCCGCCGTTGACCAGGACGACCTTGTCGTCGAGAAGTCCCATCGAAATCCTCAGCTCTCTCGGCGTCCGGCGCCGGCCCGCAGCTCCGCCCGGAACGCCTCCGGTGTCCACTCCTCGCGCAGCGCGCGCCGCATCAGGTCCGCCTGCGAGAGCGGGGCGAGACCGTCGACCGGCGGATCGCTGTCCAGGTTGGTCGGGAAGGGGTAGCCGTCGGCGCTCGCCGCGACGACGTTGTGCAGCCATGCCTGGTCGGCGCCCTCGGCCTTGCGCTTGAGGAGAACCGGGTACACGGCGCCCGCCAGGGCCACCCGGTCCACCGTCTCCATCGCGCGGCCGAACGCGGAGGACACCTGGAGCAGGTTGGCCATGCGCCGGATGTCCGCCGAGCGATTGGTGCCGGCCGCGTGGAAGAGGGCCGGGTTGAAGAAGACCGCGTCGCCCTTGGCGAGCGGGAGTTGCACCCGGTGCGCCTCGAAGTACGCCCGGAACTCGGGAAGCCGCCAGGCGAGGTAGCCCGGCTCGTACTTCTGCGAGTGCGGCAGGTACATCGTCGGACCGGACTCCACCGGCATGTCGCAGTGCGCGACCGCGCCCTGGAGCGTGAGCACGGGAGAGAGGCGGTGCACATGCGCCGGGTAGGCGGCGGCGACGTCGTCGGACAGGAAGCCCAGGTGGTAGTCGCGGTGCGCGGTCTGGGCGGCGCCGCCCGGGTTGACCACGTTCAGCTGGGAGGTGACCTGGTAGCCGGGACCCAGCCAGGCCGAGGACACCAGGGCGAGGATCTCGTTGGCGTAGTAGTCGGCGAATGCCTCCGCGTCGTACAGGGCCGCCTTCTCCAGCGCGTTCCACACCCGGTCGTTGGCGCCCGGCTTGGCGAAGTGGTCACCCGCCGTCGCGCCCGAGGCGCGTTGTTCGGCGATCAGCGCCTCGAACACGCCGGTGGCCCGGTCCACGACGTCCGGGTCGGGAAAGGCACCGCGGAAGACCACGATGCCCGGCCCGTCGGCCAGCGCCCGCACCAGTTCGGCCTGGACGACCCGGTCGCCCTCCAGCAGCCCGCAGTCGTAGACCGGCACGTTCCGCTCCACGGCGGAGGCGTGCGGAAAGTCGGCGGGATCGGTCGCCTGCTCGACCAGCGCGCGGAACGCGCCGAGGTCACAGTCCTGCTCGGACAGCCAGGCACGGTGGTGCAGGGAGGTGATGGACATCGTCGTCCCTTCGGGGGTCACTGGAGCGACGCAGCCCTGTCATTCTTGTCAGTACAAACCCCTCGAACAACCAGCAGCAAGCCATCAAAAACCCCTCAAGGAGCCGGCGCATGGGCCACCCGTTCCCGATCCGGGAGATCGCACGCCAGGCGGGCCTGAGCGAGGCGACCGTCGACCGGGTGCTGAACGGCAGGGGAGGAGTGCGCGAGAGCACCGCACGCGAGGTCCGCCAGGCCATCGCCGATCTCGACCGGCAGCGCACCCAGGTCCGGCTCGTCGGCCGGACGTTCATGGTCGACATCGTGATGCAGGCACCCGAGCGGTTCACCACGGCGATCAGGGCCGCCCTGGAGGCCGAACTGCCGTCCCTGCGCCCGGCGGTGCTCCGCTCCCGCTTCCACTTCCGCGAGACCGGCCCGGCCGCGGAGCTCGTGCGGATCCTGGACCGGATCGCCCGCCGCGGCTCGCAGGGCGTGATCCTCAAGGCCCCGGACGTTCCCGAGGTCACCGCCGCCGTCGGCCGGCTCGAAGCCGCCGGCGTCCCCGTCGTGACGCTGGTGACCGACCTGCCCGCCAGTGCCCGGCTCGCCTACGTCGGCATAGACGACCGGGCGGCGGGCGCCACGGCCGCGTATCTGATGGGCCAGTGGCTGGGGGACCGCCCGGGCAACATCCTCACCAGCCTCAGCAGCGGCTTCTTCCGCAACGAGGAGGAGCGGGAGATGGGCTTCCGCAGTGCCATGCGGGCCCGGCACCCCGAGCGCACGCTGGTCGAGATCGCCGAGGGGCAGGGGCTCGACGCCACCCAGTACGACCTCGTCCGGGCCGCGCTGGAACGCGACCCGGACATCCGCGCCGTCTACTCCATCGGCGGCGGCAACATCGCCACCCTGCGAGCCTTCGACGACCTCGGCCGTGCCTGCGCCGTGTTCGTCGCGCACGACCTCGACCACGACAACACCCGCCTGCTGCGGGAGCACCGCCTGTCCGCCGTGCTCCACCACGACCTGCGCCAGGACGTCCGCGAGGCCTGCCACACCGTCATGCGCGCCCACGACGCGCTCCCGCCGGCGGGGCCGACCCTGCCCTCGGCGATCCAGGTGGTGACGCCGTACAACCTGCCGCCGCAGGCGGTCGTGTGATCCGGGCGGCACCGCCTGGCGTGGATCCGCGAGCACCGCTCCCGCGGCGCCTACCGTCGGGCCCATGTGGACATCGCGCCCCGACGGCGGGCCGGACCGGTTGCTGGCGCTCGCCGACGGCGTGTTCGCCATCGCCATCACGCTGCTCGTCCTGGATCTCTACGTGCCGCGGGGCCTGGAACCCGACGAGTACCGGGAGGCCCTGCGCCGGGTGCTCCCCGACCTCGGGGCCTACGCGCTCAGCGTCGCGGTGCTCGGCAGCTTCTGGCGCGACCACCGCAGGATCTTCCGCGGGGTGCGGGAGGTCGACGGACAGGTGATCATCCTGTCGGTCCTCGGCCTGGGCGTCGCGGCCCTCGTGCCCTTCCCGACCCGGCTGCTCGCCGAGTACGGCGACCGGCCCGTCTCGGTCGCCGCCTACGCGGGGGCCGTCGCCGCGCTCGGCGCCTGCCACCTGGCGGTGGCCGCCGTCCTGGCCAAGCGCCCCTGGCTGCGGCACGACACGCCCGCCGAGGCGGCGGCCACGCTCTACCTCCTGGACAGCGCCACGATCGTGGTGGTCTTCCTCGTGACCGTCCCGCTCGTCTTCGTGACCGGCCCCACGATCATGTGGCTGTGGCTCGTGCTCGTCCCGGCCAAGGGCTACCTGGGGCGGCGGCACCAGGCTCACGGCTGAGAGGGCCGCTTCACGCGCGCCCGGCCACCTCCGCCCACCTGCCGCTCCGCGCCGAGCGGGCCATCGCGTCCAGGGCGGCCGCGCTGCGCACGGCGTCCGTGAGCGTCGCCCCGTGCGCGGTGCCCTCGGCGATCGAGCGGAGGAAGCGGTACGCCTCGATGACCTTCAGGTCGTCGTACCCCATCGCGTTCGCCGCTCCGGGCTGGAACGCGGCGAACTCCCCGTGCCCCGGGCCGACGTAAACCGTGGTGACGGCCTGGTCCTGGTACGTCGTGCCGCGGCTGATCCCCAGCTCGTTCATGCGGCGGAAGTCCCAGAAGACGGCGCCCTCGGTGCCGTGCACCTCGAAGCCGTAGTTGTTCTGCTCGCCGACCGAGACCCGGCAGGCCTCCAGGACACCGCGCGCCCCGGAGGCGAAGCGCATCAGGCAGCTGACGTAGTCCTCGTTCTCGACCGCGCCGAGTTCACCCCCGGCGGCACGGCTGTGACCGGCCGTGGCACCGGCCGGGCGGGCCCGCTCCGGGAGGAAGACGGCCGTGTCGGCCGTCAGGGAGGTGATGTCGCCGAGCAGATGACGGGCCAGGTCCACGCCGTGCGAGGCCAGGTCGCCCAGCACTCCGCTGCCGCCCCGCTCCCGCTCGTACCGCCATGTCAGCGCGCCCTCGGGATGGGCCGCGTAGTCGCTGAACAAGCGGACGCGGACGTGCGTGACCGTGCCGATCTCCCCGGAGGCGATCAACTCGCGGGCCGCCTCGACGGCGGGCGCGTTGCGGTAGTTGAAGCCGACCGCGCCCTGCACGCCCGCCGCGGCCACCGCGTCCGCGACCGCACCGGCGTCCTCGGCGGTCAGACCCACCGGCTTCTCGATCCAGACGTGCTTGCCCGCCTCGGCCATGGCGACGCCGATCTCACGGTGCAGGAAGTTGGGCGCGGTGATGCTGACCGCCCGCACCCGTGGGTCGGCGGCCACCTCGCGCCAGTCGCGGGTCGTCGAGGCGAACCCGAACTGCGCGGCGGCCTCCTCGGCCCGACCCGGCACCTCCTCCGCGACCGTGACCAGCTCCGGAACGAGGGGCAGCTGCGGATAGTGGTGCCGCACGCGCGCGTACGCCTGGGTGTGCACGCGCCCCATCCAGCCGAATCCGATGACGGCGACGCCGAGCGTGTCCACCATGAGAGCCCTTCTTTGGACCGTTCCAGAACCTGTCCGGGCCACCCTGAGCGTGGTTCGCCGACGCTGTCAACCCTTTGACAAGCGTGGCGCCCCGTGGAACGGTCCATCCCATGAGACCGCCGACGATCCGTGACGTGGCCGCCCGGGCCGGCGTCTCCAAGTCACTGGTCTCCCTGGTGCTGCGCGGCTCCGACCAGGTGCGCCCCGAGAAGCGGGACGCCGTGTTCCGGGCCGCCCGGGAGCTCGGCTACCGGGCCAACGCCGCCGCCCGCAGTCTCAGCGAACGGCGCACCCGCACGGTCGGTGTGCTCCTGAACGACCTGCGCAACCCGTGGTTCGTCGACCTCCTCGACGGCCTGAACTCCCTGCTGCACGCCAACGGTCTGCACATGCTGCTGGCCGACGCCCGCCTGAACCGGCGCACCGGGCAGGACCCGGCCGACCCGCTGATGGACCTGCGCGTCGACGGCCTGGTCGTGGTCGGCACCCTGCCCGACCCGGCGGCCCTCGGGGCGGTGGCCGAGCGCGTCCCGGTGGTGCTGGCCGGCTCGCGGGAGAAGGCGCCGCCGGGCGTCGACGTCGTGGCGGGCGACGACGAGCGGGGCGCCCGGCTGGCCGCCGAGCACCTGATCGGCCTCGGACACCGCCGTGTCGCGCACATCGCCGGCTACGGCGCGGTGGGTGAGCTGCGACGCCGCAGCTTCGAGGCGGCGATGCGCCGGCACGGCCTCGCGGACCAGGCGCTGGTCGAGCCGAGCGACATGACGGAGGAGAGCGGTTACCGCACGACCGTCCGGCTGCTCAGCCGCCCCGAGCCGCCCACGGCCGTCTTCGCCGTCAACGACATCGCCGCCATCGGCGTGCTCTCGGCGGCCGCGGAGCTGGGGCTGCGCGTTCCGCGCGACCTGTCCGTCGTCGGCTACGACAACACGAGCGTCGCCCGGCTGCGGCACGTGTGGCTCACGACGGTCGACAACACCAGCCACGAGGTCGGCCGCCGCGCGGCCCGCTGCCTCCTGGAGCGTTTCGAGGGCGCGAGGGACGAGGGCCGGGTCCACCTCGCCGTCCCCACGGTGGAGATCCGCGGATCGACGGCGCCTCCGCCCTGATCGCGCACCGCGCTCAGAGGTTGACGGCGTAGGCCTTGCGCAGGGTCTCGTGCACCGTCCACGTCGTACGGTCGCCCTCGCGCAGCACGGCGAGGTCGCCGGGCCCGACCGTGAGCGTCGGCCCGTCCTCGACCTCGATCGTCGCCCGGCCGCTGATCACCACGAACAGCTCGTCGGCCTCGGTGTCGGTGACCACACCGGGGGTGATCTGCCAGACGCCCCGCACCTGACGGCCGTCCGCCGACTCCCACACCACCTTCCCGGTCACCTCGGGCGTCCCGGAGGCGATCTGCTCGGGCGCGAGGGGCTCGGGTTCGAGTTCGGCGTCGGGGACGTGAAGAACGAAGCTGTGCGTCATGCGGCGACCCTAGCCGTGGTGAGCGGGGGAGCGGCCTCGACAGAGTGTGGGGTGCCGGGGGGACCGGGCGGACACTCCGTCGCCCCGGCGCCGCGACCGCACCGCCCCCGCGCCGCGCTGCTCTCGATACGGCACCGATGTCCGCCGCAACCCCTATGCCCTGGTCGGGAGTTCCCGCCGACTCGCGTATTGTTTGCGGCATATGCCCGGGAGTTGAGGTACGCCGGGTCTGCGATCGCGCGAGCGAAGGGGGACAGCACGTGGACGAGACGCGGCACCGGCCCGTGAGGCGAGCCGAACTGGCCGGAGGTGCCGTCACGGCCCTCCTGGCCCTCGCGGCCTTCGCGGGCCATGCCACCAAGACGGGGCTCCCCTGGTGGGCCGTACTCGCCGTCGCCGTCTCGACGGCGGGCCTCGCGGGCTGGACGGGCGCCCGGATCGGCCGCCGCGGTCCGCGCGACGAACCCCTGGACCTCGGTGACCGCGAGCTCGTCACGCACTCGTTCCGGGAGATCCGCGACGCCGAGCTGCCTCCCCGTATGCGGTAGAGTCGACCTGCGTGATCACGCGGCTCGCCCGCGCGAGACGCATCGGGACGTGGCGCAGCTTGGTAGCGCACTTGACTGGGGGTCAAGGGGTCGCAGGTTCAAATCCTGTCGTCCCGACTTTAGGAAGTCGCAGGTCAGGGGTCGTTTCAAAGGAGATTTGGACGGCCCCCTGATCATTCTTCGGGACCCGCTGAGGGCCAGCGCACTTGACGGAACTGAAGCGTATTTCGACCCAGTCAAGGTACGTTATTTCCTCTGTTGACGTGCGCCCATTCCGCCGTCCGCGGGCCGATGCCCGGACGGTCGTGTCCATCCGGCGCCCCTGTCGGCAGCGGCCTGTGCTCGTGCCTGTGTTCCGGGTTCCGACCAGTGAAGATCCAGCCACTTGTACGTTGCTGAGCACGGAGCCGATGCGGGTTGTCGGTTCGTGTCCTCGTGCTGGTCGTGGGCGGTTCCGGGCTCACCGTGGACGCATCGCGGTGCGCGTCCTGGGGGAAGTCCACCCAGGACGGGGCCTTGTCCGGCATCCGGTGGTTGCTCCAGGAGTCCGAGCTGAACGCTCCACACATCGAGGTGGAGTTGCTCCATCCCGGCATGCCGAGCGGCCATACATCCCCGCCCGTCGGAGCAGCCTTGCGAATGTCGTCGTACAGGGTGCCATTCGCTCTCCTCTCTTACGCAGTACGAGTGAATGAACCGATGGTTCCATTCGGGGCCGGTCGCGAGTCCTTACGGTTTCTGAGTGGGTCCGGGACTGCGGGAGAGGCCCTGCGGACGGGGGACCGGGTGGAGAGGCGCACCTGATGTCGGGGTTGGGAAAGTCACCGGACGTGCTCAGGCTCCGGGCGGGCCGCTGCCATCGCACCTGGGCACGAACCTGGGGCACGGTCGGCGTGGCATGTCTGGTGGCGACAGTGCTGATGTTCGGCGGGTCGTGGGCGGCCGGGAGCGGGGCGGAACGGATCGTGGCTCTCGGGCCGTCCACCGGTAGCTGGGTGTTGGCGGCCTCCTTGATGCTCCGCGTGAGGGGAACGGGCGGACGGGTGCGGACGCGTGTGCTGCTGTTGGGGGGTTCCGCGGTTGCCGGAGGTGTGTACCGGGGAGCGGTCACCCTGCTGTCGGCTCAGCCCGCGGCTTCGGGACGGGACGTGCGATCGTTGCTGGGTTCGGTGGTGGTCACCGGAGCCACGCTGACGGTCGGCCTGGGGATGGCCGGTCTGGTGGTCGCGGCCGATGCCGGTACAGGTCGGCACGTGTTGCTGCGGCGCGTGCTCGACGGGGCCGTCACAGCCGGGGTCGTGTTCATGACGGTTTGGGTCCTGCTGCGGGGGGCCGGTGACGGCTGGCGGCTGGGCACGGGGATGGTCGGTGTCCTGTGGGCCGCGGAAGTCGTGTTTCTGAGTTATCTGTTCGCCCTGCGCCGTCTTGTACGGAGCGACCGGAGAGCCACCGTGTGGGTCGGGATCGCCGGGCTGTCGCTCATGCTGATCGGCGATACCCTGCGACTGTGGACGGTCGGCCCGCACGGCCCTGAGGTGATGTCCTGTCAGCTGATCGACATCTGCGCCACCGCGGGACTGCTGGTGGCCGCAGTCGCCCCTTGGGTACCCGGCGGGGCGAGCGCCCTGGGCACCGCTCAGCCCGCGCTGCGACGGGGGATGGAGGGTGCGGCGGCGTTCATTCCCCTGACGGTCTGCACGGCCACGGCGTTGGGATACGTGCTGGCTCCGCCTGCCCGAGACCCGGTGCCGCTGCTGGTCGGCGGAACGGCCCTGCTGGGGCTTTGGGCTCGCCAGAGATTCCTGCCGGGCGAGGACACCGGACACGGCGACTGAGTCCTCGTGCGGCCGTCCTCTCCGTCAGAGGTCGAGCACCGGCCGCCGGAGCCGGGCCGGTCACCGGCCCACCATGCGCTCGACGCCGCTTTGTGTCGGGGCCGGTTTGAGGTCCACCTGCACCCGGTGCACCGAGTCGTGGCTCACCGCGCCGCCGAGGCGAGCCTCCACGACGCCCAGGCGCAGCCCCGCGCCGCCCTCACCGGCCCGGTGGAACTGCACCGAGAACTCCACGCTCACCTGTTCGACGGTGAACCGCCAGTCACTGCCCGCACCGTCCCGCTCCGCCTGGGCCAGTTCCGTGCGAATCGAGTCGATCGCCTGTGCAAGACCGATCGGTTCGGACTGATTTGCCGTCATGTCTCTTCCCCCACACGGCGCTTGCCTGATCCGGCCAGGGCATGAGTCTAGTCCCGGCGGGTCCTGATGCGTAGCGTGAGGAGGATGGGGGAACTGGCTGCGGACTGGCGGGTGCGGCTGCGGTCGGGGGGAGCTGCGGGCGAGGTACGGGGCGCCGGCGTTCTCATCAATGCGCGGACCGTCCTCACGTGCGCGCATGTGCTCCCGGACCCGGACGCGGTGATGTGGGTCGAGTTCGTGGAGAATCCGGGCGTCGAGCCGGTCCTGGCGCGCGTCGCCGACAGCGGCTGGCTGCCGGACCTGCCGGACGGCGGCGGCGAGGACGTCGCGGTGCTCCACCTGGACAGTCCGCGCCCACAGGCCCGCCCGGCCGTCCTGTCGACGGAGCTCACCGCGGGGCTCGCGGTCACCGTGACCGGGTACGCGGAGCGCTTCGACGACGGCATGGTGCTCACCGGGACCGTGCGTGGCCTGAGGGGGCACCGGGTGCAGTTCGACGCGCGGCACCGCAGGGAAGTGGTGCGCCGCGGGTTCAGCGGGGCCGGGGCATGGGCCGTGTCCGCGGACGGAGAACCGGTCGTGGTGGGCATCGTGGTCAGCTGGCGGGGCGACCTCGACGAGCCGCTGCCACAGGACAACGTGCTGGCGTACTCGTATCTGATCCCCGTCGCGCGCATGGCGGACATCTCCCCGGCGGTGCGCGAGATGGCACGTCCCGACGCGTGGGACCGGGGTTTCGACCGACGGACGCGGCACTGGCTGGCCGACCCGTCCGGCACCCCGGTCAAGGTCAGCGTGGTCGGGCGCGGGGGCGGCCGGGAGCGGACCCTGCGCCACCTGGAACACCTCGCCGACTGCGTGCACCGGCCTGCCGACGCCTCCCGGGACGAACTGATCGACCGGCTCCTGGGCGGAGTGCTCGCCTTCGCGCCCGGCGACTACCCCGCGTGCCGGGAGTGGCTGCTCGGCCGGGGCGAGCGTCCGGCCCGTGACTCCCCCCACGCTGCCGGACCGGGCCTCACCGTCCTCGTCGACGGTGTGGACGAGGCCCGCAGTCCCGCCCGCCTGGCCGGGCTGCTGGCCCGGCTCGTCGCGTGCGGCGTGCGGCTGCTGCTGGTGTTCCGTGACAGCGGCGGACCGGGATGGCGGGAGGTGCGCGACCTGGTGCTCGAGCCCGCCCTCTTCGCCTATGTCGATGAACTGCTGGCCCGTGGAAAGGACTGGGAGACCCGCCGCGCCCGCGAGGACGGGATGGTCGACGCGGAGTCCCTGCGCCACGCGACCGCCGCCATCGCGGACCTGCTGATCCGCCGGGAGGCGATCACGGCCCTGGCCGAACCGGCGCAACGGCTGCGCGCCGTGCGGGAGTTCGCGGACGAGCTGCGGACGGCGTATCAGGGGGGCGGATGAGGAGCGGTGTACGGGCCGGCGGCCGCCGCCGGACGTGCGAACCGCCGGCGGTCTGTGCTGAGCGGGGGCGCCGATGAGCGGCGCGATCCGACGGCGTGACATCGGTGTAGCGACGGCGGCGGGGCGAAGACGGGGGAGGAGCATGCGCGTGAGTCGCGTGAGTACGGAGCCGTGCCGTCAGAGACGGCTCAGTGGAAGCCCCTGCGACGGGGGGATCCTGCCGACCGGGTACTGCGACCGGTGCGGCCGACGACGGGACGCGCGGCCGCTGCCACGGCTCGACGACCGGCCGCGGGGCCCCCGGCAACTGCTGGCACTGCCGATCCGCACACCGCGCTCGCCCGAGGAGCGGCTCGACGGCGGCGCTCACATAGCGGACCAGGCGCAGCGCTGCCGCACACCGGACTGCGGTGCCACGATCCCCGTCCTGCCCGACAGCCCCGACCGGCAGTACTGCCCGCGCTGCGGAAAGCCGCACGCCATGCGGCCCGACTTCTTGCGCGGCGCCACGCTCAGCGACCAATACCACATCAAAGGCCCTGTCGCCCGCGGCGGTCAGGGCTGGGTGTACCTCGCCGAGGACACCCACCTCGACGACCTCGTCGCCGTGAAAACCCTGCGGGACCGCTACGGCGCGCACGGCGCCGCCCTCGCCGACCTCGAACGGCGCACCCTCGTGGCCAGCCGGCACCCGTACATCGTGCGGATCCGCGACTTCCTCCCCTATGGGGCCCCCACGTCGGGCGAGGGCGCCCCGAACCCCGAACTTCGCGTCCGGGGCGGTCACATCGTCATGGAGGACGTCGGTGACCACACCCTCCAGTCCGTCATCGACGAGGTCCGCCGCGGACACGAGACGCTCGACATCGAGCACGTCGCCACATACGGCATCCAGATCCTGACGGCGCTCTCCCACCTGCACCAGCAGGACCTCCTGTACGGCGACATGAAGCCGTCGAACGTCGTCCACGTCGACGACCACGTCAAGGTCATCGACATGGGCAGCGTGCGCAAGCTTCACCAGACCGAGCCGCCGCCCCACGTGACGCCCGGCTTCCACGCTCCGGAGCTGGCCGGCGAACTCACCCTCGCGAACGACCTGCACACCGTCGGCGTGACCCTGCGCTGTCTCGCCGCTCCCGCCGTCCGCGACGACGTGCCCGGCCTCGGCACGACGTCGCTCGACGCCGTCATCGACCGGGCCACGCGGACCGTGCGGGAAGGGCCGCGCTTCAAGGACGCGGAAGAGATGGCCGACCAACTCAGGGGCACCCTGCGTGAGATCAGGGCGCTGCGCGGCAAGGGCGGCTCACCCGAGCCGTCCGGCTACTTCGACCCGTCGCCGGAATGGCTCGGTGAGCGGCTCGGCGACGTACCCGCCACATCCGACCTCGCGCGCCCCGACGAGGACCCCCCGCGTCGCGGTGCTCCGCCCGTCCTGCGCGTCCTGGACCACGGGCGGCCCACCCCCGTGGAGATCGCCCGACGGCTCCCCGTCCCCAAACCGTTCCCGAAGGACCCGCGGACGCCGGAGTTCGGCGTGAGCGGGGGCTATGCCCGCACCGTGCGGCTCCGGCAGACCCCCGACGACGAGCCCTCCGCGGAAATCTGCCTGCACAACGTCCGCGTCGCCCTCGCCACCGATCCCGCACCCCCCGACGTCGACGCGGCGGAGGCGGAGTTGGTTGTGGCCGAGGGCATCCCGGGGCCCGAGGAAGTGCGGCGCTGGCGCCTGGAGTGGCATCGAGGGCTGATCGCGCTCGCCCGGTTCGGCACGGGCGCGTCGGGGCGGCCCGCCGGCCTGGCGGCGGACCTGGCCGAGGCGTGCCGGAGTTTTGAACTGGTCCGCGCCGACCTGCCGGGGGAGTACGCCCCGAAACTGGCCCTCGCCTACGCCTACGAGTGCGCCGCCCACGCGGCAGCACGGGCACCGGACGCCGCCGCGGCACGGGCCCGGGCCCGCGATCTGTTCCACGCGGTGCATCTGCGCAACCCGGCACACTGCGGCGCCGCCCTGGGCCTGGCCCGTCTCGCTCTCGACGAGCACGACCGTGACCAGGCACTGGCCGCCCTCGAACGCGTGCCGCGTGGCACCCGTGGCCGCACCCTGGCCCAGCGGGCCGCCACCCGGATCCGGGCCGCCTGCCTGGGCCACGGTCCCGAGGATCTGCCCTCGCCGGAAGCCGCCGAGGCGGTGCTCGCCGCACACGTCGCGGACCGGAACCGCCCCTCACAGGAACGGGAGCTGGTCCTCGCGCCGCTCGACGAACTCCGGCTGCGCATCGAGGTCAACGAGTGGCAGCTCGTCGCGCTGCACCTGAAGCACGCCATCACCGACGCGGGCGAGGCCGCCTCGTGCCGCCCGCACCCCCTGCGCCGCTGGTGGCGCCGGTGGCGCCCCGCGCACGAACCGACCCCCGACGAATGCCGGGCGCTGGAGGTCCGCGTCCTGCTGGAGCGCGACTACCTGGATCTCGCCGCCGCCGACCCGGACTTCAGCGAGGCACTGGTGGAGCGCGCCCACGCCGTCCGTCCGACGACCTTGACATGAGACGCCGCCGGTGTCCGAGCCGCCGTACCACAGCACCCGACAGGAGGACCTGATGAGCTCTTCGGCCGAGCCGGACCCGATGCCGCCGCCCGGCGGCGGCGAAAGCGCGGGGCCCTATACCACCACCCTCGTCGTCGACGTCGACGAGCCCGAGCTCGTACCGCGGATCCCGGGCGAGTCGGTCAGGCTGCTCGCGCAGGTGAAGGTGACCGTCTTCGACCGGGCACAGGGAGACCACGCGGACCCCGGGCAGCTCGCCCTGCTCATCGCGCTCGACCTCGCCGAACACCGCAGGGAGCGCATGATGACGGCGATGCGGGCAGCGCTCGCCGCCATGCCCTCAGGTGTGTCGTTCGCCGTGCTCACGGCGGCCGGCGGGCGCGGCGACGGGCCCGTGCGCTACTACCCGGCGGAACCCGGCGTATGGGCGCCGGCCGACCGGAAGCACCGGGTCAACGCGGCCTTCGCGACGGGCGCGGCCCCGCTGGCCGCCGACGGCGCACGGGCACTCACCGGTTACGAAGGATGGCTGGCCGAGGCCCGGCGGACGTTCGCCGGGTGCGACCGGCCGCTGTGCCGGCTGCTGCTCGTCACCGACGGGAGCACCGGATACGAGGACGCCTCGCTCACCGAGGAACTGACGGCCTGCGGCGCCCGGTTCACCTGCGATGTCGTGGCCGTCGGCGCGGACTGGGACTACCAGCCGCTGGAGCGGATCGTCAGCCGTCTGCGGGGGACGGCTGACGCCGCGGGACCGGACTTCGCCGCCGAGCTCGCCGCGGCGGTCCGACGGGCCTGCCGCCGGGCCGTCCCCGCGCTGCCGCTGGAGGTCACCGTGCGCCCCGGCGTGCGCGTCGAGTCGTTCGTCCAGTTCAAGCCCCAGCACCTGGAACTCGCCGCCGAGCCGTCGTCAGGAGCGCACCGTCACGTGTTCCACGCCCTGCCGTGGGATCCGGTGGGTACCGGCAGCGAGTTCCTGCTCGACCTGCGCGCCGACGGCGCCGGTGATCCGCTCGGCGAAGTGCTCCAGTTCGCCATGGTCTCGCTGGGCCCCCGGCACGAGGCCGTCACCGCCTGCTGGCGTGATCCCGGCCTCCCACCCGCACGGACCGCCTCCGGCGCGAGCGACGAGATGCCCGGTGACAGCAGCCGCTTCCTCGACTCGCAGAACCGGATGATCGCCCATCTCAAGAAGGGACTCACCTCCTTGGGAGCCGGTCGAAGAGCGGACGCGGAACGGCACCTGGGTCAGGCCGCCGCGGTGGCCCACCGGCTGCGGGTGCGCTGGGTCCTCGACGAGATCAAGGCCTGGGGCGACATCCACGACGCCGCCGCCGGTTCCGTGAGCGTGCACCTGCCCGCCGACACCCACCGGGTCAGCGTCACGCTGCTGCGCCTCGGCGCCCGGTCGGCGACCGGCGGCACGCGCCGCACGGCGGGTCGGCAGCGCACCGTCTGCCCCCGCCCGGACTGCCGGGAGCCGGCCGTCCCCGGGGCCTTCTTCTGCGTGCGCTGCGGAAAGGAACTGTCGTGAGGAGAGGGCGCGAGCAGCGGCCCGGCGCGGCCCGGCGCGGCGTGAGCACACGACGGCTGCTGTTGCGTCACCTGTGGGCCTTCCTCGGCTGCGCCGCCGTCGGCGTCAGTCTGCTCACCGCCGTGGCCGTGCCACAACTAGACGTCCGCGTTCGGGAGTTACGCGACAATGTCGCGCCGTCGGTACGGGGCTCGGCAGCCGTCAGGCTCGCCGTGCTGCGTGCCGACGAGGCGGCCCAGCACTCGATCAATCGGGGGGTCGCCGGTACGGTCGGGGCGGGTGAGACGGCCCAGAGCCAGCTCGCCGCCGCGGACCAGGGCCTCACCCAGCTCGCGGACCACGTCGGCAGCGGCATGGATCAGGACATCTCCGCGGCCAACGGCCTGCTGGAGGCCTACAGCAACGCCATCACGCTCGCCACGGTCAAGTACCAGGCGGACGACGAGATGCGGAGCGAGAAGCTCGCCGAAGCCCACGCCCTGCTGGAGCGCCCGGACACCGGTCTGCTCGACCGCCTCGACAAGGTCGCCAAAGCCGAACGACACCGGGCCGGCGAACTGTCCGACCAGAGCGTGCTGTTGACGGCCTCCTGGGTGGTGGCGGCCGCCGCGCTGGCCGCCGCCGCCACGGTGGCGGGCCTCGCGTGCGGAGTCATCAGCCGGCGCTGCGGTCGGCTGCTGGCTCCCTGGGTCCTGGCCGGCGCCGCCGCTCCCCTGGCGCTGGCCACCGTGCCGGCCTTCCTGGCCTGGCGTACCGCCCAGGGCCTGAACTCCGCACGCGACCATCTCTCGGAGATCCTGCGCATCGCCCCGAGGGACTCGCTCCCCGGAAGCGCCGGGGACCTGACGGCCGCGCAGCAGCAGGTCGCCGCCGCCGGCCTGCCCGACCTCTCCGTGTTCGGCTGGTGGAACGGTGTCTACGTCGTCGTGGGGCTGGCCGGCATCTGCGCCGCCGTCGCCGGTCTCGTCGCCCGGCTCACCACCGACTACCCGGAGCGCCCGGTCGACTGGTCGTGGGCGCGCGGCTCGTGGAACCGGGTGACCCGCACGAAGGGACGCCGCTGGTTCGCCGCGGCAGCCGCGTTGGCCGTCCTGGCGGCGATCGCCACCCCGCAACTCCTGGAGCGGGACCCGGTCGTCACCGTACTCGGCCCGTGGACGGGCAAGGAGGAGGAGCGCTTCCGCGGCCTGATGAAAGCCGCCGGCATCCGCGTCAGCTATCAAGGCACCCCCGCCCAGCGCGAGGTGCTGCTCTCGCGGGTCCAGGCCGGTGACCCGCCCGACATCGCGATCATGCCCGGCATCGGGGAACTCGCCCAGTACCGTGCCGAGAAGCACCTGAAGCCGCTCGACGACCTGGTCAAGGGCCTGCCCTACGCGGGGCCCTGGCGCCCGGACGGCAAAGGCCACACCCACTGGTGGCCGGTCAACGCCAACCTGAAGAGCATCGTGTGGCAGTCCCGCGACGCCGTCGGCCGCCCCGACACCCCGTCCTCCTGGTGCCTCGGCATGGGTGAGGACGGCGCCGCCGGATGGCCCGGCACCGACTGGATCGAGGACATCGTGCTGCAGCGGGCCGGACCGGACGTCTACGCGGACTGGGCCCGCGGCACCGGCAAGAACGCCGCCACGGTGTGGACGAAGGGACCGGTACCGGAGGCATGGCGGCAGTGGGCGGATTTCCTCGCCACCGACCGCCGCCGGGCAGAACAGGCACTGACCACCGACTGGCGCGGCCCCGGCGCTCTGCAACGGCGCAACGGCACCGCCTTCCGCGAGACCACCCCCCGCTGTGCCCTCGAACACCAGGGCTCCTTCGCGCAAGGTGACGACGGCGCCCACCTCACCGACGCCGCACCCCTGCTCCCCGGCGGGCCGTACCGGACACGGGCCTATGAGGTGTCCGGCGATTTCGCCGCGCTCTTCAATGACAGGAAACCGGCCCGCAAGGCGCTGCGCGCCCTCTTCTCCGAGGACGGGCAGGAGAGATGGGCGGGCCAGGGCACCATGTACTCGGCGATGCTCCCGGTCATGACGGAGATCGCCGACCACGGCGCGGTGGACTCCACCGCCCACGCGATCTACGCGAGGTTCCTGCAGACCGAGGTGCCGCGCTGCCTGGACGCCTCCGACGTCATGCGGCCCGCCGTACGGGACGCGTTCCACGAGGCGGTGCTGCAGACCGTGGCCGCCGTGGCCAGGGACGGGAAGTCCGCGAACCTCGACGCCATCCTGGGCGGCGTCCAGAAGGTCCAGAAGGTGACGAACCAGGACCAGGACATCGAGGAACTCAGGGTGTGCAGCCAGGGGGCTTCTGATGGATCTCCGCGGCGTCACGACGCCCGGCACGCACGCTCGCCGCACGCCGTGAACGGACAGGTGGCTCCGCCACATGACCGT
>NZ_JBEOSZ010000058.1:0-29977 GCF_040303285.1 Streptomyces sp. NPDC096046
TCTGGACCACGGCGTTGAGCAGCCGGAACGGCTCTCCCACGACCAGGATGTAGAGCATCAGCAGGGTGGCGAGGAGGATGTTGAGCTGCGACACCTTCTTCGAAGGCGCCGACGAGGACGACGAAGGCTGACCCCACCACTCACCACGCCTACACCACGCACGGTCCGGGCCGAGCTGCCCCCGGCCCGGACACCGCACAACGAAGGAGCTGACCGTGGCCCTGTGGGACCGCTTCCGGGAACCCGCATCAACGATGCAGACCCAGCTGATGGCGAAGAAGAACGACCCACATCCGGCGCCTTCCGCGACGCCTCCATGGGGATGTGCGCCCTTGTGGCCGCCGCCGACGGCACCATCGATCCCGCCGAACGCCAACGCGTGGCGCAGCTGATCGCCACCAACGAGGTGCTGCAGAACTTCGACGCCGACGACCTGCGCCGACGCTTCGAGGAGAACCTGGCCAGGCTGACGGCCGACTTCGCCTTCGGCAAGGTCAGAGTCCTTCAAGAGATCGCCAAGGCCGAGAAGAAGCCCGCCGAGGCCCGCGCCGTCATCCAGATCGGCATCGTCATCGGCGGCGCCGACGGCGACTTCGACAAGACCGAACAGGCCGTAGCCCGCGAGGCGTGCTTCACCCTCGACCTACCGCCCCGCGAATTCGACCTGTAGCCGTACACCGCGCCGGCCACGCGCGCGGTGCGTGAGCACGCGGCGGGCGGGCACCAGAGCAGCGAAAGACTTCGAGAAAGGGACGGCATGGAGATCTCCGGCATCATCACCGCTATCGTCATCGGCGCCATCATCGGCGTGCTGGGCCGGCTTGCCCTGCCCGGCCGCCAGCACACCGGCATCTTGTGGACCATCGCCGTCGGTATTGTCGCCGCCCTGATCGGCACCGCCATCGCCGCTGGCTTGGGCGTAGCCGACACCGGCGGCATCGACTGGATCGAACTGGCCATCCAGATCGCGCTCGCCGCGGGCGGCGTCGCCGCCGTCGAACGCCTCAAAGGCCGCTGACCACGGCGCACCAGCATCTCTTTCGGGCCGCCCGGTAGTTCCCGGGCGGCCCTCGCACACCCAACTTCGCACAATGGCTCGCTACCTCCGGCGGGCCGGTCAGCGGTCCCCTGGGCCTGGGCGGCCGACCGTTCGCTGCGGCGAGCGGCAACCCTGGGTACGCCAGTGTGAAGCGAGAGCCACCCGGTAAGAGAACGCTCACACCTTCCGCGACCGCAACGACGAAGGGCTGCCATGCTCACCCTGCTGACCGACCTGTGGCCGTTGACATGGAGCGTGGGAGTCTTCCTTGTGGCCACGGCCGTGACCGTGGTGTGCAGCATCCGGCTCGCAGGGCTGGGTGACACCCTCGCCGACAGCACCGGCTGGGGCGAGGCCCTCTTCGGCGCGGTGCTGTTCGGCCTGGTGACGTCTCTCTCGGGCATTGTGATGACCGCCGTGAGCGCCGCCGCGGACCAGCCGCGCCTTGCCTACAGCAACGCCGTAGGAGGTATTGCGGCACAGACGGTGGCACTCGTCGTCGCTGACGCTTTCCTGCGAAAAGTCAACCTCGAACACGCCGCCGCCTCGATCTCCAACATGCTGTTCGGCTGCCTGCTCATCGCGCTGCTGGGCATCGCCCTCATGGCAACGTTCAGCCCGTCCGTGACCTTCCTGAGCCTGCATCCGGCCTCCGTGGTTCTGGTGGCCTTCTACCTCGGCGCTCTGGTCCTCATCCGCAACCGCAGGGAACCCATGTGGCAGGCGGTACGTACCAGGGACACGCTTCCCGATGTCCCGGACGCAGACGTCCAAGGGCTTGCTGCTCACTCGACACCGCGGCTGTGGAGCGAGTTCGCCGCTGTCGCGGGTGAGGCCTGCAGACCCACGCGGCCGACGCCGTCGCTCAACCCTCCCCGACAGCCGCCCAGATGAGGTGCCCTATAACTTTCCAGGTTCCGGTGACAGCACTGTCATGTCAGCGTGACCTGGCCGGACTTCCTGGAGCGGTACCGGCAGAGCCAAACCAGAAGCCGCTCCGTGACATAGAGGGGGACACATGCGACCGAACACCCTGAAGAGGACGGCCGTCAGCATCGTCGCTGCAGCAGGTATCGCCGCTGGGAGTCTCGCGGGCGCGACCGTCAGCTCCGCGGCAGCGGACACGACCGTGAAGCAGACGGCGGTGACCGGAGAGGTCAGCACGCTCGCGGTGTACAACTTCGGCCTCAGCTCCAGCCAGGCGAAGGGGATCCAGCGCTGGCTGGCGGCGCGCTGGGACTACAACGACTCCATCGACGGGCAGCTCGGCACCAATAGTTGGAAGGCGTTCCAGCGGCACCTCAAGGCGAGTCACGGCTACGGCGGATCGATCGACGGCATTCCCGGGAGCAACACGATCAAGGCACTGCAGCGCAAGCTGAGCCAGTCGTCCTACGGCTACGACGGCCCGATCGACGGAATCGCCGGGCCCGGCACCCGGGCGGCGTTCAAGAAGTTCGCCGACTGGGCCAGCAGCGCTTACTAAGAGAGTCGCGTACGCACTTTGTCTCCGGCCGGCTGGAGCGGGACTCCACGTGTCCTGCGGCAGCCGGCCGGAGATGGTTCCGGACCGCCTATGAGCTTGTGCGAATCGTCGCAACGGTCGGCGCATGCTAAGTCAAGCCGCCCATGAACCCAGATGAACGGCCCTGGACACACCCCCACGGGTCTGTTCCGTAGTCGTGGTGACCTCGTAGGCGAGGCGCCCGAGGACGGGGAGGATCCCAAGCGGGCACGGCGCCGTGCCGTGCGCCGACGCCGCAGGGCCCGGCTGCGGACCGCCGAACCGGGCCGCTCCCGGGGCGGGCTGACAGCAGCCGGAAGTGTCACCGACAACAGCTTCCCGGCCGGGACCCTGGTCCTCATGGGCGACGGGGGCAGCAGGCCGATCGAGCGCGTGCGCGAGGGCGACGAGGTGCTGGCCACCGATCCCGCAACCGGCTCCACCCGGGCCGAGCCGGTGACCGACCTGATCACGGGATCAGGGAAAAAGCGCCTGATCGCGCTCGTCGTCGACACCGACGGCGTGGCGGGAGAGCGCACGGACACGATCACGGCGACGGACCGTCACCCGTTCTGGACGCCGGGCCCGGGAGTGTGGACGGATGCCGTCGACCTCACCGCGGGAACGGGGCTGCGCGCCAGCACGGGCGCGGACCTGGAGGTCACCGCGGTCGCAGCCCGTACCGTCGAACAGACGGTCCACAACCTCACCGTCGCCGGCGCGCACACGTATTACGTGCTCGTCGGAAGCACGCCCGTCCTGGTCCACAATGCCAAGAAGAACAAGTGCAGCCTCGAGATCGACCACGTGGGCCAGGTCGACCAGGACTGGGTTACCAAGGGCGCTCACGTCAACATGAAGGACGGCATGGAAGTGGCACCGCGCCCGGATGGCCAGGGCCACATCCGTGGCGAGGGGCGATCCGGTTGCGGACAGGCACCGCAATGCAGAAACAGGTCGACGCCGTCGTGGGGACGATCAAGTCCGACCCCAAGGTGCGCGCTGACATGATCAGGATGACGAAGGCCGCCAAGGAGGTCTTCGAGTCCAGCGCCAAGGCCATGAAGGAAGGCCGCAACCCGCAGTGGCGCTTCAGCAACGACCGGACGGCCGAACTGCAGGCCTTGATAGAAGCGATGGAGAGGATGTAGATGTCCGACTTGGACTTCTACGCCCACGTCGCGACCCGCGGCGACGTGTTGGGAGCGGGGATCGGCGCGCAGCCCGCCGAAGGGGAAGCCACGCTGGGCGCCGACTGCCTCGACACCGAGGACGGCAGCCTGTTGCGCCGGGACTACGGGCTGGTGGAGCTGTCGTTCCAGGAGGAGGACGGCGCCTGGCCCTGTATCGGAGTGAACGTGCAGGTGCACGGTCTGCGGTGGGACACCGAGTCATCCGTCCCGGCGGCCCTGCGCGGCGGCTACGGGACCTTCGCTCCCTCGACGCGCTTCGAGGACCTGGCCACCGCGATCACCGGTCTCGGCTGCCCGGTCGAACCCGACCCGGACGAGGACGGTACGTCCGGGGACATGCGCCGCTACCGGGTGCTCGAGTCCGGCGTGGGATCTTCGTCCGCGCGGACGAACACGCCCAAGGGCACGCGGGCGAGGTCTGGAGCCTCAGCGTGTCTCCCGCGTGGTGGCGCGCGGCGGGCTGAGCCCTCGGGGCGGGCCGTGCCACCATCTGTGCGGTTCACCCCAGCCGCGTGGCCGGCTCCGAGGTCTGCGCGACCTCGGAACCGCCGGCTGCCCAGGCGGCCCGCGCCGCTCACTGCCCAGCAGGGCATCGGGGCTCTACCCCGGCTATGTCCCTCAGGGCCGGGTCGAGTTCCGGTGCCTGGAGATCGACGGTGCACTGGTCGAACGCGACCTCCACCTGACACGGGGCGGTTCGTACACAGCGACAAACCCCCCGCCGAGCGTCACGGGCCCCTTCGTCGCACGCGTGGCCGAGGGGCCGGAGACGGTGCCTGGACGGGCTTCACGCCCGGGGACAGACGCTCCTTCGGTGCGGCCGTCGCATGGTCCGGTCGGCACCCCTGCACGGTCTCGGACCCTGCCCCGAGGCTCGCACCGCATCGGCGATCCGGCATCTCGAGCGGCCGGCGTGATCCCTCACCCACATTGCGCGGGCGGTGATGTCGCCCCTGTGGTGATCATAGAAACATGACACGGCGGACTACCCTGAACGAACCGGACGCCGGGCCGTCGCCCGGCACGGTCCGGCCCTCCTACACCGGTGCGGTCTACGGCTCGCTGCTGGCCGCCTCCGTTGTCGCAGGGGCGAGCACACCGGGCCCTTACGCGCGCCTCGAGCTGGTGCTGCTCCTGCTGTGCACCGGAGTCGTGTTCTGGGCCGCGCACGCCTACTCCACCCTCGTCGGCGAACTGCTCCCGCACCGGCCGCTGAGGTGGTCCGCGGTGGGCCGTGTGTGTGCTCAGGAGTGGCCCATCGTGCAGGCGGCCGTAGCCCCGGCCACCGCTGTCGCGATCAGTCCGCTGCTCGGTCTGGGGCTCGAGGGCGCGGCCTGGCTGGCGCTCGGTGTCGCCGTCGTTCAGCAGGTCGCGTGGGCCGGCGCCGGGATCCGCAGGGCGGGCGCGTCCCGTCGTGCGGTGGTGGCGGCCGGTGCGGTCAACCTGGCGCTCGGCCTGCTGATCGTCGCCGCCAAGGTGGCGATCCAGCACTGAGCGCTCCGCGCGAAGTGCCGCGATGGGCCGTCGATCGTCTGCGAGCCGAGCCGAGCCGAGCCGAGCCGCGCGCGGGTGAGGTTGGCGCGTTCCGCCACAGGCACCTGCTGCGCCCGAGTCCAGGCCGACGAAGCCGAGATCGGCGATCGCGCCCAGGCCCGCCTTGCGCAGCTGCGCGCAGATCTTGTTGCGGCGGGCGGTGCTGATCTCGCTCGAGCGTCCCGGAGCGGCCGACGAGATCCAGATCAGGTTGCCCTTCTCATCGGTCAGGGCGAGGAAGAGCAGGCCGTGAGTCTTTACGTTTCCCGCTGTAGTTGGGGCGGGCCTCCTGCCCCGTCCGGCGTCGGGTGCGCACCAGGGTGCCGTCCAGCAGCACCACGACGCCGCCCTTCGCGGCGATCTTCTTCAGGGCGCGGTCCAGCCGCGAGGCCTGCACGGTCAGCAGGCCGATCACCTCGAGCACCCAGCGCCGCAGGGTGGCCCCCGAGATGTCGTTGCCGCCGGCCAGGTCGGAACGCCGGTCATGGCGCAGGAAGGCGAGGACCAGCAGGGCTTGGCGTCCCGGGCTGAGCTTGCGCCAGCGCGAGTCGATCGCCGTGCGCCGAGCCCGGATCAGGCCCGCGACGTGGGTCACCACGCTGCTGGACAGGGGGAGTTTGACTCGGTAAACCAGTGAGGGTGAGCCCTCGGCCGAGCTGTTGTCGTTCGTCACACACGCCAACACCCGCCGGGGGCCACGCCGTTACGTCCCGATCCGGACACGTCGGCGCCGACCTGACCGGCGCAGGATCAGCCGGGCCCGGTGAACAGTCCCGGGGCCTGCTCACGCAGCCAGTCCCGGTCGGCCAGGCGCTTCATCCGCGCGCGCATCGCCCCGACCTTGCGCGGCTCGGTCCCGATGCCGAGGCGTTCGCACATCTGCTTGCACCGCACCGGGGCCACCCGACTCGGCCACCTCCCCCAGAACCCGCTGATACTCGGCGGACAGATCCCCAGGTCCGGCCGCGTCCTTGCGGTAGGCCACCACCCGCCCCGGCTCCACGCCGCCGGCCTGCCGAATCACCGTCGCCGGCACCCTCCGCGGCCGCCTCGCCCTCGGCGAGCAACTGCCCCAGGCCACGACCGCCCATCGGCGAACCACCTCTGGATACGAGCCGGGGACCGCACCCTCGGCAAGGGCGAGCGGCGCCGAGCCGTGAAGTACGAACTCGCCGATGCCAACGACCTGGCGCTGCTCCGCGTCTCCCCGCCGTCCCTCCTCGGTGAAGATCGACTCCATCAGCCCTGGCGGGGTGACCCCCTCCACCGACTCGAACGTCGCCGTATCGGGCTGGGGCTATCCGAGCTACGTCGATCAGCACCCCTCCCGCAGGCTGAAGGTCGCCTCCATGCGCGTGCAGCGGCTGGACGACGGCTCCCCGAGCTACCTCTTCGCCGCCGGTAACGACGGCCACCACCTGGAGGGTGACTCCGGTGACCCGGTCGTACTCGGCACGCGGCAGATCGGCGTCACCGCCAAGCACAGCCCCCTCATCGGCGAAGCGAGCATCGTCCCGCTCGGCATCCCGGACATCCGCCGATGGGTCCGCCAGCACACCAGGGTCTGACCGCGCAAGAAGCACGCTGCGACAGGCGGTCCGGAGTCCCATGAGGGTGATTCAGGGCCGCTCGGCCATCGCTGTGCCCTGTGCCCGGTCGGACGGCGCATGAGAGCTCGCCGGACCCCACCCGAGGCCGGCGTTCAGAATTCCCGCGGTGGATCGAGGGTCAGCACACGAAGGGCTCGTCCTTTTTTCAGGTGAACTTACCGCTTCTCGCTGATTGCGCGTCGATAGGTCCTCCTATCCTCATCCTCGACTGGAGCAGACCGAACACCGTGTGTTCACCCTTCTCTGAGCTCGATGACCGTCGGGGGATCGTATGAGGCTGGGAAAGGCCGATTGGTGGGGCTCGTTGCACGCTGTTCGTATCGGCTGGTCATCGGCAGCATGTGGGCCGGGCAAGACTCTGGCGGTGGGGTCCGTGCTTGCCGCCACAGTGAGCGCGGGCGCGACAGCGGCGCTGTTCATCCCAGTCGTTGTAGGAGTGCCGGCTGCACATGGTCTGGCCGCTCTGTCGCTCCTTGGGCGTGCCCGGACGGCCGCCGGACGGGTGCGTCTTCGCCTCGCGCTCTTTGCGGGTTCCGTGGCAGCGGGTGGCCTTCACCTCCTCGTGGTCAGTCAGTTCCCTTCCTCTCGAGGGGAGCCCACTGGTGGTGTCCACTTCCTCCTCCATCTGCTGGCGGTCACCGGAATCGTCCTCTGTCTGGTGGTGGCGATCGCCGGATTGGTGATCGCAGTCGCGGACCGCGGCGCGACGCTGATCTGGCTGCGGCGAGTCCTGGACGGGGGGATGATCGCCGGCTCCCTGCTCACACTGGGCTGGGTGCTGCTGCTGCATCGCGCCGATGAAAGCGGCGATGCGTTCGGCTCCTTGCAGGATCTGGCACGCGTGGTGACCGACATCCTGGTCTTCGGACTCCTGGTGGCGCTGCGCTACTCCCTGAAGCGTCCTGAGCGCACGTCCACAACGGTGGGGGTCCTGGCCCTCGTCGTGTTGTCTGCAGGCGACATGCTGCGGATCCTCATGCCGGACCCGGCCACCTGGTACGGCATTCCTTGCGCGGCGGCCTGCTCGATCACTGGCCTGCTCCTCATCGCCGTGGCGCCATGGCTGGCCGGAGGCGTCAGCGTCGTGGACGTCGACCAGCGCCTCATGCCCGTCGTCGCAGTCGTGGCCGCTTTCGTGCCCGTGGCCGTCTGCGCCCTGGCCCTGGCAGTCCACACCATGGTCGGCGGCCACACCGACATGGCCCTCATGGTCCTGGCAGGCTCACTGCTCATCGCGCTCGGCATCCGGCAAGGCATCATCCACGCAGACCACCTGCGTATCACCCGCGAAGCCACCACCCGGGAAGCGCTCTACCGCACCCTGGTCGACGGCACTCGCGACGTGATCACCATCGTCAGCCCGGACGGCCGCCTTCGCTACGTCAGTACTGCCGCCCGCCACGTCTTCGGTTACCGGCCCGAAGACCTGATCGGCACCTGCCTGCCCCTGTACTGCCACCCCGACGACCTGACGCCGCTGATGCAGACAGTCGAGGCGCTGCGGCAGGAAGCCGCATCAGGCATCCGCGGTCCGGGCCGCCGCGTGTCCTGCCGGGTCCGCCACGCCGACGGACGTTGGCGCCACGTCGAATCGACGGTCAGCCACCACACCGAAGGAATGATCTTCAGCAGTCGCGATGTGACCGAACGGCTCGCCCGGCAGGAACAACTCGAGCACCTGGCCTTCCACGACGCACTCACCGGACTGCCCAACCGGTCCCTCTTCGCCGACCGGGTCGCGCACGCCCTGCGGAAACGGACCACTCACACCGCCCCGCCCACAGTGCTCTTCGTGGACCTGGACGGCTTCAAGGCCGTCAACGACGCGGCCGGACACGCGGCCGGCGACGCACTCCTGGTCCACGCCGCTCGTCGGCTCCAGGCATCCGTACGGGCCGAAGACACCGTAGCCCGCCTCGGCGGTGACGAGTTCGCCGCCCTATTGGAGGGAGAGGCCGGGACACACCCCTCGCGTGCCAAAGACGTCGCCGAGCGAATCCTGTCCGCCCTGACGCAGCCGTACCGGATCGCAGGCAACGAGGCGCGAGTCTCGGCCTCCATCGGCATGACAATAGCCCTCCCGGGCGTCACACCGGACGAACTCCTCCGCCAAGCCGATGAAGCCATGTACGAGGCCAAGAGAGCAGGCAAAGGCCGCATCCGCATGCACATCCCCCAGCCCCGCCGAACCGGCCACAGTCCGTCCCCCGAGGCCAGCCAGGCGGCCACTCCCCTCCAGGCGTCAGACGAACCGGCGGAGCACGGCCTGGGACAGCATCCCGTACCGTCGGTACGCGAAACCCCTGGTCCTACCGCCCGCTCTGCGGTCCCGAGCTGCACCGAACGGATTTGACACGGCATCCGGGTGATCACCGTGGTCGGCGAAATCAACCACGCCAACATCGAACCGCTCCGCCAAGCCCTGGACGCCCGGGTCAGGCGCTGAAGGGACGTACCACAAGAGAGCAGGCTACGTTCTCCATACCTCGCTCGCGTCCCTCCCATGCGGGCGAGCGAGGGAGACCGACGGCGGCATCGAAGTGTCGCCTCATCTGCGGGGCTGGGCGTCCAGCACCTGCCGGAGCGCCTCGAACTCCTCGACGCACTTGCCGGATCCGAGCGCCACGCTGTCCAGCGGATCCTCGGCGATGTGGACCGGCATGCCCGTCTCGCGGCGCAAGCGCTCGTCCAAGCCGCGCAGCAGCGCTCCGCCGCCGGTCAGAACGATTCCTCGGTCCATGATGTCGCCGGACAGCTCCGGCGGGCACTTGTCGAGGGTCGTCTTGACGGCGTCGACGATCGCGTTGACCGGCTCCTCGATGGCCTTGCGGACTTCGGTGGCGGAGATGACGACGGTTTTCGGCTGCCCGGAGACCAGGTCCTGGCCGCGCATTTCGGTGTGCTCGTCGGTGTCCAGGTCGTACGCCGAACCGACCGTGATCTTGATCTGCTCGGCCGTGCGCTCACTCAGCAGGAGGGAGTACTCCTTCTTGATGTGCTGGATGATCGCGTTGTCCAGCTCGTCGCCCGCGACGCGGATGGACTGGGCGATGACGATGCCACCGCAGGAAATGACCGCCACGTCCGTGGTGCCGCCGCCGATGTCGACCACCATGTTGCCCGTGGCCTCGTGGACCGGCAGGCCGGAGCCGATGGCCGCGGCCATGGGCTCCTCGATGATGTGCACTTGGCGGGCGCCGGCCTGAACGGACGCCTCGATGACGGCGCGGCGCTCGACGCCCGTGATGCCCGAGGGCACGCAGACGACGACCCGCGGACGAGCCAGATACCGCCGCTTGTGGATCTTCAGGATGAAGTAGCGGAGCATCCGCCCCGCGATCTCGAAGTCAGCGATCACACCGTCTTCCAGCGGACGCACGACAACAATGTTGCCAGGCGTACGCCCGATCATCTTCTTCGCTCCCGTGCCGACCGCGAGGATGCCACCGGTGTCGGTGTTGACCGCGACGACGGACGGCTCGTTGAGCACGATCCCACAACCCCTGACGTACACCAGCGTGTTGGCGGTCCCGAGGTCGACAGCCATGTCACGCCCCATGAACGACATTGAGTTCCCCATCAGGACTCGTCTGCCCTTCCCACGATTCTGCAGAACCCTTCAGTCGGCGAGGCGGATGCTGCTCCACATAAGGCCGGGGCGGTGAGGTGCCAGGCTGCGTCGCTGCTTTGACACTGGCTCTTGTCCGCTGTACTCCGTCACCGGACCCTATCGGCGTGCCCGCCGCGGTGAGCCGCTGCCACGCCGCCTGCCCTCATCGGATCTCACCGTCGTGAGATGCGTCGGTGGGCGTGAGCCCGGCGGCAGTGGCTACGGCAGGCGGCGTTCCTGGAGGACCCCCTGGCGCGCGCGGTACAGGCGTGGGCGGGGGCCGGCCGGGACTCCGCCGAGGTGCCCGTGCCGGTGCCGCCGCGCCGGCAGCCGGAACCCGGGGCCTGCCTGATCAAGCGCTCCGGTGACGGCTTCCGGCTGCCGGCGCGGCACCCCCGGCAGCGCTGGATGTTCCTCGCCTCCCTCTCCCTGGACATGGCCTTCAGCTGGCCCGCTGAGGTCGCCCTGCCGCTGCTGGTGTCCCAGCGGGGCTGGGGCGTCGGTGCCGTCGGCGTGGTCCTGGCCGCCTTCAGCGTCGGCGCCCTGGGGTCCAGCGCGCTCGGCGCCGTGCTGGCACACCGCATCCCGATGTACGTCCGCCTGGTCGTCACCGGCGCCGGACTGGCCGCGGGCATCCTGGTCATGGCGGTGATGCCGTCGGTGGTGTCACTCACCGCGGTCGCAGCGGCCGTCGGCCTGCTGTCCGGCCTCAACGGCCCGGCCATCGTGACCCTTTACCAGAAGGCGACCCCCGAGGGGCGGATGGGCGCCGAGATGTCCACGCTCGCGCTCGCTGGCATCGGCACCGCCCCGATCCCCATCGCCGTCTTCAGCAGCCTGTCGCTCGCGCTGGGTGTGCAGACCACGTGGGCTGCTGTGCGGCACGAGCACGTTCGTCTCCCCGCTGGCCGCCGTCCTCGCCCTGCGCCACCCGGCCCGTGTCCAGGAGCCCGAGCAGAAGGCCGCCGAAACGCCCGTGCCGGCCGCCGCCTGAAGGAGGGCCATGACCGTCCTGACCGTTCCCCGCCTGCTGCTGCCCCGGCGGCTGACCGAGCTCTGCCCCTGATCCCGGCGGCGGACCGGACGGCACGCCCCGCCCCTCCCCGGGCCCGGAAGTGTGGCTCGTGGACACCAGCGAGTACCGCGCGCATGCCGAGCGCCGGGCGCCGACGACCCTGGACCGCCAGGAACTCGCGCGCGGCCGAGTGCGCCGACCGGGACTCCAAGGCGGAAGGATTGAAATTCGACAGGATCGTGCGGGTGGGCAGCAGCCATTGCAAGTCCGGTGGAAGCGTCCGCGAGATCGACCGGACCTTCGTCCACCCACGGTCGCGACGCGGCGGGTGAAGGTGTTCATGTGCGGCTCTTCCTGGTGGCGTCGGCCGATTTCCTCGCCCTTGTGCGCAAGGCTTCTTCACCGCGGGCCTGATGGGCGGTGAGGACGGGCGAAGGAGATCAGGAACGAGTCAGGTTCGTCCTCGTTCCGGGCTCGATCTTCGTTCTGCGCAGTGGAGTTGACCAGGCTCGGTCTATTCCGTGAATCCGCATTCCGGAACGGCGGACGCAGGTATGAGCCGTTCCGGAATGCGGTGTGCAGGAGAGGCATTGCAGGAAGCGGTATTTCCGGGAATCCGCAGCGCGGTTACTGACCGTCGAAACGTGGTGTCGTAGGGGCTGACGTCTTATGACCCCTGCGGTATGCCGACCGCATGAGGTAGGCGCAAGGGGGCGGGCTGACCGGCGAACGGCGGCCCTTCGGCGAGCAGGCGGTTGGAGGCGGCCGAGCGGTTCAGGCAGGGCGGCGAAAACACGGTCATCGCTCACGACCTGCGGGTCGGCGACCTGCCGACCTGTGAACCCTGGAACGAGTCGGCGCGGTCGTCACCCGGGCAACGGGGGTGGTGTGGTCGAGGGCGTCGGTGTGGCGGCTGCTGACCGGACGGCTCGGATGGAGCCTGCAACGGCCCGAGGGGCGGGCGGTCGAGCGGGACGAGTCGGAAAAATCGCCCGCTGGATCGCGCACGAGTGGCCGCGCATCAAGAAGGGGCCGTGAACACACGTTCCTGGATCGTCTTCCCCGACGAATCAGGCGTCTTCCTGCTCCCCCAGATCCGCCGCACCTACTCGCCCCGAGGGCGGACTCCACTCCTGCGGCACCGCCTGAACTGGAAGCGTGCGTCGATGGCCGGGGCCTTGGGCTACCACTCCACCGACCCCGATCGCGGGGCCCACCTGTGCTTCCACCTCAAGCCCGGCAGCTACGACACCGCCGGGCTCATCGAGGTCCTGGAGCGGATGAAGGTGTTCTACCGCGGCGAGCGAGTGGTCCTGGTCTGGACGGCCTGTCCGCCCACTGGAGCCGGGTGATGCGGGCCTGGGTCGCCGAACAGAACTGGCTCACCCTGGAACGATGACCCGCCTACGCTCCCGAGCTGAACCCGGTGGAACTGCTGTGGTCCTCGCTCAAGAAGCGTGAACTCGCCCACCTCGCCGGCGACCACCTCGCCGATGCCGCCGCCACCGAGCAAGGCATCCACCGCATCAACACCAACCCCCGACTGCCGCGTAAGAGAGGGCTCGAGCGCGTGGCACGTCACCGTGGACAGTGGCCGCTGCGTTTGATGCGCCGGGCGGACGGCAGCTGGATGAGCATGGTCGACCACTACCAGTCCTGCGCCACGCCGCTCGCCGCCGCGCGCGCCGCGGTGGACGAGCTCGACCCCGGAGCACGTCTGGGCAGGCCGGGGGAGCCGAGCGGTCATAAGGATCCCGTCTACGACACGGCACCCTGGGAGCTCCCGGTCGGCCGAGGAGTTCCGCAACAAACTGGAGGGGTGGGGGCCGGGCAGGGCTCCACTTCATGGCGTACCCACAACCGGGTCCACCGCTGGGTCGGCGGCCACATGATGGGCGACGGGTCTGTCAATGACCCCGCCTTCTGGCTGCACCACGCCTTCGTGGATCTCCTCTGGTTCCGTTGGCAGCGGCGCTACCCGAACTCCCGCTATCTTCCCGCGAAGCCGCTCGGCCGAGGGGACGCACAACACCGCCGGGTCATCGCGCGGACCGAGGAAATGCCACCCTGGAACATCACACCGAACGATGTGGACGATTACAGCAAGATCTATCGATACGCGTGATGAACGGCGGCGAGAGAGAACGGTCACGAGAAACGGCGAGACCTGCAGTCGGCTCGGGATGACGACTTGTAGGGATCGGGCAGGCCCTGATGTGATCCGGTCCGGCCGGTGCAGCCGCTTCGGCGTGTCGCCGAAAGCCCGGCAAATCTTCGTGGTGAGCTGTTTGTTCACCGCCGCCCACTGTTCAGTGGGGATTGTTGCCCGGAATGAAGGTTCGGTGACGCAGTGCTGGAAATCGTGAGTGACACCATCAGCCACCATCTCGCTCAGGCCTCAGCACGAACGCCCGAGGAGACAGCGTTCACTTTCGTGGACTTCAGCACCGACCGCGACGGCACCCCCTCCACTCTGACCTGGCGCCAACTGGAGAAGCGGGTACACGCCCTCGCGACGGCGTTGCGCCACAACGGGGCGGCCGGCGAGCGCGTGGCCGTCGTGGCACCGCAGAACCTGGACTACGTGGTCGGCTTTCTCGCAGCCACGTGCGCCGGGGCGGTCGCCGTTCCCCTCTTCCCCCCGGCCCTGCCGGGCCACGCGGAGAAGCTCGCCGCCGTACTCGCCGACGCCGACCCGGTGCTCGCCCTCACCAGCCCGGGCTCGCTCCAGGCCGCGGAGAAGTTCTGCGCCAACCAGGACGGCCTGCGCCTGCGTGTGGTCACCGAGGAGGAACTGCTCTCGGAACCGGCACCCGGGGGCGTACCCGCGGGTGAGGAGACGTTTCATCCGCGTCCTGAGGATATTGCCTATCTGCAGTACACCTCGGGTTCCACCCGTGTGCCGACCGGGGTAGAGATCACCCACGCCAACGTCTGTGCCAACGCACGCCAGGCCCTGGAGGCGTACGACATCCGCAGCGGGCGCAACTGCACCGTCGGCTGGCTTCCGCTGTATCACGACATGGGGCTGGTGCTGGCGATCGCGATGCCCCTCGTCGGCCATATCCCCTCGGTACTCATGGACCCGCTGGCCTTCGTGCAACAGCCCGTCAGGTGGCTGCGTCTGCTCACCCAGTACCCGGGAGCCGTCACCGCCGCCCCCAACTTCGCCTACGACTACTGCGTGCGCCGCGTCACCGACGAGGATCGGGGCGAGCTGTCGCTGGGGTCGGTGGCCGCCATGGTGAACGGCAGTGAGCCCGTCGCCGAGCAGACACTGCGACGGTTCCAGGAGGCCTTCGCGCCTGTCGGCATGGTCCGCACGGCCATGCGCCCGTCCTACGGACTGGCCGAGGCGACCGTGTTCGTCTCCGCCTCACCGGCCGGGGCGCAACCGACCGTCACCTGCTTCGACCGTGATGCGCTGGCGGACGGCACCGCGCGTGTCGTCGAGGCCACCGAAGCACGGGCCGTGACCCGCCTGGTCGGATGCGGGCAGCCCACCGGGCAGGAGGCCGCCATCGTCGACCCGGTCACCCGCGTCCGTCTCCAGGACGGGCACGTCGGCGAGGTCTGGCTGCGCGGACCCAACGTCGGACGCGGGTACTGGAGGCGCCCGGAACAGAGCGAGGCCACCTTCCGTGCCACACTCCACGACGACCACGAGCACCACTGGATGCGCACCGGTGATCTCGCACTGCGGCACGAAGAGCAGCTCTACATCACCGGTCGTATCAAGGACCTCGTGATCATCGACGGCACCAATCACTATCCGCAGGACATCGAGCAGACCGTCGAGAGCGCCCACCCGGCCGTCCGCCGCCACCACACCGCGGCGTTCTCCGTACTCACCGATGACGGAGAACGTCTTGTCGTCGTCGCCGAGCACGCCCGCGAAGTCGCGGACCCAGGGAGCGTCCTGGACGAGGCGGCTCGCGCCGTCCGCGCGGCGGTGTCCGCCGGCCACGCCATCGCCATCCACGACTTCGTACTCGCCGAGCCCGGCACCGTACCCCACACCACCAGCGGCAAGGTCGCCCGCGGAGCATGCCGCGAGCGCTACCTGCAAGGGGCCTGGAGCCCGGCCCCGCGAGGACAGAGAGCTGGAGTCACCGCATGAAGCAGCCAGGCGGACCCCAGAAGCCCGGCACGGCAGGCCGCTCCGGACCGGACGTCACCGCACTGCGGAACACCCTGGTGCGGATGGTCTCGGACTTCAGCGGCATCTCACCGGACCAGCTCGACGACGCCCGCCCCTTGGCGGAGTACGGCCTCACCTCCCGCGACGCCGTCGGACTGACCGGCGAGCTGGAGAGAATACTGGACCGGCCACTGCCCGCCACGCTGCTGTGGGAACACCCCACCATCGGTCAACTGGCCAGCGCTCTCACGGCCGTTGACGACGCCGCCAGCACCGACAGTGCGGAAACCGACGAGCAGTCCGATCCGTCCGGCGAAGCGGCCGGACCGGCCGGACCTGACGACCGCGACATCGCCATCATCGGCATCGGCTGCCGCCTGCCCCCGAACGTACAGGGGCCGGACGCGCTCTGGGAGCAACTCCTGGCGGGAACGGACGCGGTCGGCCAGGTGCCCGCGGGACGCTGGCGGAACTTCGGCGGCACGGCGCCCGACGTCACCGCCCTGATGGAATCCACCACACAGTGGGGCGCCTTCCTCGACGACATCGAGGGCTTCGACGCGGACTTCTTCGGCATCACGCCCCGCGAGGCCGAGGTCATGGACCCCCAGCAACGGCTGGTGCTCGAAGTCAGCTGCGAGGCGCTGGACCATGCGGGGGTCCCCGCCCACGCCCTCCGGTCCACCCGCACCGGCGTCTTCGTCGGCCTCAGCGCCCTCGAGTACGGGCAGCTGACCACCTCCGACCCCGCGCGCCTGACACCATGGACCAGTACCGGAGCGGCCGGCAGCATCGTCGCCAACCGCGTGTCCTACCTGCTCGACTTCCGCGGGCCCAGTATCACCACCGACTCGGCCTGCTCGTCGTCGCTCGTGGCCGTACATCTGGCCTGCCGCAGTCTGCGCGACGGGGAGTGCGACACGGCCCTGGCCGCGGGGGTCAACGTGCTCCTGTCCCCGGCGGTCACGGCATCGTTCGAACAAGCCGGTGCGCTGGCCGCGGACGGCAGGTGCAAACCCTTCGACGCCGCGGCCGACGGAATCACCCGTGGTGAGGGCTGCGGCGTCGTGGTGCTCAAGCGTCTCGCCGATGCCCGGCGCGACGGCGACCGCGTCCTCGCCGTCGTCAGGGGCACCGCCGTGAACCAGGACGGCCGGTCGGCCGGACTCATGGCCCCCAACCCGGCGGCGCAGGAGGAGCTGCTGCGCGACGCGCTGCGGGACGCGCGGACCGACGCCGCCGACATCGACTACGTCGAAGCGCACGGGACGGGCACCCTGCTGGGAGACCCCATCGAAGCAGCCGCCCTCGGAGCGGTCGTCGGCCGCGGCAGACCACCCGGCCGGCCCCTGTTCATCGGATCGGTCAAGAGCAACCTGGGCCACCTCGAAGGCGCGGCCGGCATCATCGGCCTGATCAAGACCGCGCTCGCCCTGCATCACGGCCGCATCCCGGCCACGCTTCACTTCCGCAGCCCCAACCCCCACATCGACTTCAGCGAACTGGGCCTGCGCGTGGTCACCGAACCGACCGACTGGCCCGGCCCGGGGAGCCGCCCCGGGCGGGCCGGCGTGTCCGCCTTCGGGTTCGGCGGCACGAACGCCCACGCCGTCCTCGAACAGGCACCGCCGGTCCTTCCGGGTCCCGCGCGGACCTCGGAGACCGAAGACGAGGAAGGCGGCCCCCCGTGCGCTCTGGTGGTGTCCGCCCGTTCCCCGGACCGGCTCGCCGACGTGGCCGCGAGTCTGTCGCGGTGGGTGGCCGCCGACCACGCGCCCGCACTCCGCGATATCGCCCACACCCTCGCATCGCATCGACGTGGCCCGTCCTGCGCCGCCGTCGTCGCGCGGACCCGATCCGAGGCGGCCGCCAAACTCGCCGCGCTGGCCCGGGGCGACACGGTTGCGGGCGTGGTCGCCGCGTGCACCGACGCGGGAGCGGCCCGGTCGGGCGCGGCCCGCCGACCGGTCTTCGTCTTCTCCGGCTACGGCTCTCAGTGGAAGGGCATGGGGCGGCAGCTGCTGACCGGCGACTCCCGCTTCGCCGCCCAGGTGTCGGCGCTCGACCCGGTGTTCCTCGCGGAGACCGGCTCCGCACTGACCGACCTGCTCACGGCCGATTCCGACCGCACGGTGGACCGGACCCAGCCGCTGCTCTTCGGCATCCAGCTGGCCCTGGCGCAGACCGTGCGGGCCTACGGCGTGGAACCCGCTGCCGTCATCGGCCACTCGATGGGCGAGGTCACGGCCGCCGTGGTGGCCGGTGCTCTCGACGCCGCCGACGGACTTCGCGTCATCGCCCGCCGATCGGCACGCCTCGCCGGCATCGACGCCGAGCAGGCCGGCGCCATGGCCGCCATCGAGCTGCCCGCACCCTCCCGGACGGACCTCCTCAGCCGCTTCCCCGGTGTGGAGGTCGCCGTCCACTCCTCGCCGCAACGCTGCACGGTGGCCGGGCCGGCCCAAGCGGTGCGCGACCTGGTGGACGAATTGTCCGGGCAGGGTCACCTCGCCCGGCTGCTGGACGTCGGCGGAGCCGGACACTCTGCCGCGGTCGATCCCCTTCTGCCGCCACTGCGCGACGACCTCGCCGCTCTGCGCCCGAGCGCACCCACGACGCCCTGGTACAGCACGGTCCTGGAAGATCCCCGCGCGGTCCCGGCGGCGGACGCTGGCTACTGGTGCGCCAACGTCCGCCGCCCGGTGCGCCTGCAACAGGCGGTGACCGCGGCCACCGAAGACGGCCACACCCTGTTTCTGGAGATCTCGCCCCATCCCATCGCCATCGTCCCGCTCACCGAGACGCTCGACGCCACCCCGGTGGCCGACCAGGCCCTGGTCGTCCCCACCCTGCACAAGAACGCGGACGACACCGTCGCGGTGCACGCCGCACTGGCCAGACTCCACCTGGCGGGCGTCACCATGAGCACCGGCCTGTGGCCCACCGGCGCCCGGACCGCGCTGCCCACTCCGGCCTGGCGTCACCGACGGTTCTGGTTCTCCCGGCCCGCCGCCTCGACCCCGGTCGGAGGTCACCCCCTGCTGGGCGTGCGCACCGACGACCCGCGTACCGGCGTCGTGCTGTGGCAAGGAGACGTCGGCACCCGCCGGCACCGCCCCGGCAGCGTGGTCCACGACCAGGCGGTGCTGACCCTCGCCGAGGCCGCGGAGCTGGTGATCGAAGCCGGCCTGGAGCTCTGGGGCCGGGAGGGTCTCACCCACCTGGGCATCGAGGACCTGCGGATCCACCAGTGGCTCGCCCTCTCCAGCAGCACCCCGCTGACCGTGGTGTGGGAACCGGCCTCCGGCACCCAGGGGGCCGTCACCCTGCACGCCCGCGGCGCCGGAACCGCCTGGTGCTGCCACGCCTCGGCGCGCATCACCCGCGATCCCGAACCCCCGCGCGAGCACCGGCCCGCGGAACCGGCCCCGGAGCTCGTCCAGTCCCTCACCCCCAAGGACCTGCCGCACCCGCACGGGCCGTTCTACGCGCAGTTGCTGACCACCGTGCTGCAACCGCCGAGTGCCGCCGCAGCCACCGCGCACGCCGTTCCGTTCGCGGTGAAGACCTTGCACATCAAGGGGCCGGGCCTCCTCGACAGCGGATACGACATCCGCCGCACGCCCGCCGGCTCCGCGGACACCGACGTCGACCAGTGGCACGTCACCGCCCAGGGTGCCGAGAGCGAGCTGGCCGCCCGGTTCGTTCAGGTGCGCCCCATCGAGCATCACGAGGTGCCCCGGCCCCTGGAGACGTGGGCCTACGACATCCAGTGGCAGAAGTCCACCGTCCCCCTGCCGCTGGACCTGCACCGTGCCCTCCTCCTGAGCGACGCACCGGACACCCCGGGGGGCATCACCGCCTCGCTCGCGTCGACTCTCCAGGCCCGGGGCGTCGACGTCACGCAGGCCCGGGACGACGCCTGCGACGCCGTACTCGACGCCTGGTTGGGGGCCCCGCACGGCGACGGCCCGAGCGCCGTCGTCCTGATCTTCCCCCCGTACGAGCGCGACGACGACATGCGGCCACTGCGCACGGCGGCAGGGGTGGCCCGCCGCCTCGCCGGCGCAGCGCACCGGCGACCGCCACGCCTGTGGATGGCCACCGTGCTGGCACAGCCCACAGGGCCGGGGGAGCCCGGGGCACCGCATCTCGCCTGCCTGCGCGGACTCGTCCGGGTCATGGCACTCGAACACCCCCATCTGCGCACCTCGCTGGTGGACATCGACAGACAACCCGGCGCGGTCGGTGACCTCGTCCAGGAACTCCTGGCCGACGGCGACGCCGATGAGATCGCCTGGAGGGCCGGCACACGGCTCACCGCCCGTCTCGCCCGTGCCGATCTCACCCCTCAGGGCAACCACGATGTGGCGTTCACCCGTCATGACGGCGCCTACATCATCACCGGCGGGCTGACCGGCCTGGGCCTGGCCACCGCGGAACGACTCGCCGAGCAGGGCGCCGGCCGTGTCGTCGTGAACGGACGTCGTGCCCCCGGGCCCGAAGCCCAGTCCGTCCTGGACGGTCTGCGGGAGCGGGGAGTCTCCGTCGCCGTGGTCCGCGGCGACATCGCGGAACCTGATGTCGCCTCAGGCCTGGTCCGTGCCGCCCTCGCGGAAGGCCACACCCTGCGAGGCGTCGCGCACTGCGCCGGTGTTCTGCACGACCGACTGATCACGGACCTCGAGCCGGCCGACCTCGACCATGTGCTGCGGCCGAAGACCGTCGGGGCCCGGAACCTGGAGGCGGCCGTAGCCGGCCATGACCTGGACTGGTGGGTGATCTACAGCTCCGCCGCGGCACTGATCGGCTCGCCGGGACAGTCCGCGTACGCGGCCGCCAACGCCTGGCTCGACGCCATGGCTCACCACCGCAGGGCCGCCGGCCGGCCGGCGACCGCCATCGCCTGGGGCCCCTGGGAGAACGTCGGCGCGGCGGCCGCGAACCCGGCGCTGGTCCTGGAGCCCATCCACCGGACCGAGGGCATGGACGCCCTGCAGGCGCTCGTCACCCTCGACCGCACCCACGTCGGCGTCGTGCACCTCGACGCCGGCCGTGTCCTCGCGGCGTTCCCCGGCCTGTCAGCCATCCCCTTCTTCGACGACGTTCTGGAGGACAGCGCGCTCGGCGCCGACGACTGGGTGGGCCCCGCCGGCATCGCGGCCCTCGGAGGCTCCGCCCCGGAGACGGTGTACGCGCGCCTGGTCAAGAGAACGGCGGCCATCATGGGGTTCAGCGCCCACGAACTGGACGAGACGACCGCGCTGACCGAACTCGGACTGGACTCCCTGATGGCGGTGCGGATCCGCAACGCCCTGCGCCAGGACTTCGGCGTAGACCTGCCCGGCCCCCGCCTGCTGCGGGGCGCCAGCCTGCGCGAACTCGGCGGCGCGGTGCTGGAACAACTCGGCCTCGGCACCGAGGTACCGGCGGGCGCCCCCGCACCGGCGGAGCCCGGCAGCGCCCGGCAGCCACAGCCGTCAGAGCCCTCGCTGCCCAGCTCCCTCAGTGCCCGGGACCCGGCCGAGCGGCTGGTCGCCAGCGCCTGGTCCGAGGTCCTGCGGCGCAGGCCCCGAGACGTGCACGAGGACTTCACCGCCGCCGGAGGCGACCGACGCGCCGCCGACGCCCTGGTGGACGTCATCCGCCGCCGCCTGGGCGACGACACGGAGCTGAGCCTGACCGGCGACGCCGTGCTCGCTCACCGGACCGTCGCGGCCGTCGCCGAGCTGATCCGGCCGGTGGTCAACCGAACCGGCCCGTCGGCACTGACCACGCTGCGCGCGATCGTCCCCGGTTCGCCGCGGCCCCCGCTGTTCACCTTCCACCCGGCCGGCGGCCCGACCTCGGTCTACCTGCCCCTGACGGGGCTGCTGCCGGCCGACCAGCCGGTGTACGGGCTGGAACGTGTCGAAGAGCTGAACACCGTGGAGGACAAGGCAGCCCACTACCGCGCGCTCATGCGTGACATCCAGCCGGAAGGGCCCTACCACCTGCTCGGCTGGTCCTTCGGAGGCTGCCTCGCGTACGAAGTGGCCCGCCAACTGAACGACCGGGGACAGGACATCGGCTTCCTCGGGCTGATCGACACCATCCTGCCCGCCGCACTGCCGCAGCAGGAATCACCGGAGTTCCTGCTCGAGCGTTTCGGCCGTTTCGCCGAGTACATCGAGAAGACGTACGGCCACCGCCTGGACCTGCCCTACGAGGAGCTGGCGGCGACGCCGGAGGAGCGGCAGATCGACGTGGTCATGCGGCTCGTCGCCGACGCCGGCCTCGACATGAGCCCCGGGGTCATGGAGCACCAGCGGACCTCGTACGTCGACGCCCGCGTCGGCGAACGGTACGTCCCCCGTCCCCACGACGGCCACGTGGTGCTCTACCGCGCGCAGCAGCCCCAGCGGCTCACCACCGCCCTCGACCCGCGCTACCTCCGGCAGGAGACGGACCTGGGATGGGCGCCCCTGTGTCAGTCCCTCGAGATCGTCCCCGTCGAGGGCGACCACCTGTCCCTCATCGACCCACCCCATGTCGCGACCATCGCGCGGCACCTCGTCAGGGCCCTCGGGCCGCTCCCCGACGACCACTGAGCCACGCCTGTTCCGTGGGGATCACCCGCGGAACAGGCGCAACCGCTCCTCACCCACCCGGGCCCGGGCCTCCGGGTCGGTCACGCCGAGGCCGGGGCGGGGAGCCAGACACAGCACACCGACCTTGCCGATGTGCTGGTTGGTCTGGACGGCCCGTGCGGCCGAGCCCACCTCCGCCAGCGGATACGTCGTCGACAGGGCGGGAACCAGGCTGCCCAGGGCGATGAGCCGGTTGACCTCACACTGCTCGTGAAGGTTAGCGCCGTGACTGCCGATGATCCGCTTCAGCCGCATCCACAGATACCGGTTGTCATAGGTGTGTTCGTAACCCGTACTGGATCCGCAGGTGACGACCGTTCCGCCGCGTCTGGCCAGGAACACGGAGGCCGCGAAGGTCTCCCTGCCGACGTGCTCGAACACGATGTGCGGGTCCTCACCGACCGCGTCGCGGATCGCCTTCCCCATCCGCTTCCAGCCCTCGGGACGCCGCAGGAGGGTGTCGTCCCCGCCCAGGATCTCCCGGCGGTTGATGACCGCTTCGCATCCCAGTGACCGGAGCAGACGGGCCTTGTCGTCGGAATTGACCACGCCGACCGGGATACCGCCTCCGTTGCGCACCAACTGGACGGCGTAGGACCCCAGCCCGCCGGTCGCGCCCCAGACCAGCACGATGTCGCCCTGCTTCATCCGCGCACCGCGGTCGCTGACCAGCATGCGGTAGGCCGTACTCGCGCACAGCGGGTTGACGGCCGCTTCCTCCCAGGTCAGAGCGGGAGGCTTCGGCATCAGCTGGCTCGCCCGCACGACGGCGTAGTGCGCCAGACCGCCGAAGTTCGTCTCGAACCCCCACGCCTTCTGCCCGAGTCCGAGCATGCCGTCGTGGTGCGTGTCGGGGTCCTGCTCGTCGACATAGGCCGGCGAGATCGAGACGTGGTCACCGACCTTCCACCTGCGCACGGACGATCCCGTACGGACGATGACGCCCGAAGCGTCGGAACCCACGATGTGGTACGGGAGGTCGTGGCGCGCCTCCCACCCTCCGGCCTTCCCCATCGCCTTGAGGAACTGGAAAGTGGGCAACGGCTCGAACATGGCCGTCCAGACCGTGTTGTAGTTGATCGCGCTCGCCATCACGGCGATCAGCGCCTCGTCCGGGGCGAGTTCCGGCATGGGAACGTCCCCCACGCTGAGGGACTTGCGTACGTCCTTGTCCTCGACTCCCTCGAACATGCCGACGTCGGCGGCGCGCACACAGGCCGCCGGGAACTGGTCCGGGAGGGGGAGCGACTCGAGGGCCGCCGCGTCCGCACCCGCGATGACCGCTTCGGACAGGGACGAAGTCATGTCGGCTCCAATCTTGATCACGTCTCACGACTGTTCCCAAGAGAACCGCTGATCCGATGCCCCGCAACCGCTGCTCTGCTGTACGGGCGACTGCCCTGTCGTCGACCGGAGTGTCTGCCGTCGGTGGGCGGTGGTTGTCGTCATGCTCCGAGGCGTGTGGGCATACTTCCTGAAGCACTCGAGAACGTATCTGGTCTGTCTGAGCCTCGTCGCCGCCCTCGTCTCGACCGAGGCGCATGCGGCCGGACGGAGCCCGGCAGGCGCGCCCGGGCCTCACGACGCGGAGGCTCGTGTCACCGCCGTGCGAACGATCGACGACCGGACGCGCGATCTCACGGTGAGTTCGCCGGCCATGGGCAGGTCCATCCCGGTCCGGGTCATCCTTCCGGCGAGCTGGCACCAGCGGCCGAAAGCCACCTTTCCGGTTCTCTACATGCTCCACGGCGGCGCCGACGACTACACGGCCTGGACGCGTGAGACGGACGTGGAAGAGCTGTCCCGGAACGCCGATGTGCTCATCGTGATGCCCGACGCCGGAATGGACGGCTACTACAGCGACTGGCTCGTCGGCTCGCCCCGCTGGGAGACCTTTCACACCGTCGAACTGGTGCGGCTCATGGAGAAGGAGTACCGGGCCGGCTCACCCCGCGCCGTCGTGGGACTGTCCATGGGCGGATTCGGCGCACTCAAGTACGCGGCACGCCATCAGGGACTGTTCCGGTATGCGGCGGCGATGAGTTCCTACGTGGACCTCAACGACCCGACCGTGCGTCTGGTCATCAGGCTCGGCTCCTTCGTGGCCGGCGTCGACATGAACCAGGTGTGGGGCGACCCGGTGCGCAACGCCGATGTCTGGCAGTCCCACAACCCCGCCGCCATGCCCCGGTCCTTCCGCGGAACACGCGTCCATCTGTCCGTCGGCACCAGCATGCCCGGACCGCTGGACATGGGGCGTCCCTCCAACGTCATCCTCGTCAGCATGCTGGGCGAGGCGGCGCTTCCGGAGCAGATCAAGAAGTTCGCCGCCGCGCTGCGCGCGGAAGGAGTCCAGGTCACGACGCATCAGTATGACCCGGGGACGCACTCCTGGCCGTACTGGCGACAGGAACTCCATCGCATCTGGCCCACGGTGCTGGAATCGCTCGGGCTGCAGGACACCGGTTCCCGGGGCGGGCGTCAGGCTTCCCTGCGGGCGAGGATCCGGTAGGCCTGCCCGCCCCGCACCGCCCCCAGAAAAGGGGCGACCGCGAGGTCGGTCGCGGCCGCAGCGGCGATCAGCGGGACGGAGCACGTCCAGATGGCCGCGTGGGCCAGGGCGCGGGCGCGGGTCGGAGGTCTCCGGGACCAGGGATACCGGGGGCTCGGCGTCCAGGAGCGGAAGCGCTCCACGACGGCGCCGCAGAAGTCCCCGCCCGGGCGTCCGGTGACGCGTTGCTCCACCACCGTGGTGAAGCCCCGCTCCAGCAGCGCCTGTCTGAGATTGGCGAAGGGCATCAGGTGCACGTGCTGCGGCTGCATCCAGGGAATCCAGTGGCGGCCCAGCAGCCGACTGAGCGAGCTCTGCGGGTCGGGGACCTCGATCACCAGGTGACCGCCCGGTTTGAGGACGTCCCGTGCCGCATCCAGCTCGGCTCGTGGGTCCAGGGTGTGTTCGAGGTAGTGGAACATGCTCACCACGTCGTAGGCGGTGTCCAGGGACGCGGCCAGCTCGGGGAAGTCGCCCCGGTGACCGCGGTGCACCCAGCCGTACCTCTCGGCCCGCTCCACGGCGTCGCTGCGGTCCAGACCGTGGAAGACGGTCCGCGGCCAGACGTCCTGGGCGACGAGGCAGAAGTGACCGTGCCCGGCTCCCACGTCCAGCCAGGTACGGGGCGCGGTGTGCGGGTGCGGGAGACGGGCGCGATCGCGGTAGGCGGAGCCCTGGAGGGCGAACACCTTCTCCATGTGCCGTTCGCCGACGCCGTCGTAGCAGTCGCGGTAGTAGAAGTCGAGGCCGGCCGGGCTCAGCCGCGGATTCTGGAAGGTGTGGCCGCAGTCTCCGCACTCCTCCAGGGTGAACCGGCCCGGTTTTCCCTGGTACATGTCCCGTGCCGTCACGCGGTGTCTCAGGTCGGAAGACCCGCACCACGGGCAGGAGCCGCGGCGTGGCTCGAAGAACCGCTCGACACCCCGGGCGATCTCGGCCTGGTATTCCGCGCGGAGACCGGGGTGCGGGTCGGCCGGGCCGCGCAGCGCGTGCGCCGCCCGCGCGGTACGCAGCCAGTCACCCGATCCCAGTACGGGTCTGAGCCAGGTGGCGCGGCGGCGGTCGGCGGGAGCGAACCGGCGACCGCGCACCAGCGTCGGCTGCAGTGCGTAGCCGGCGAGCGCGGCCGCTCCCCAGGCCGGGGCCGTCGCGAGGCAGGCGGCGGTCAGCGTGCCCGCGGCCAGGCGTGCCGCCAGGGCGGCGGACAAGGGGACGAAGGTGTTGCCCGGCCGGGCGGCGACGCGTTCGAGGGCGGTGCGGCGGACACTGCGAAGCCCGGGCGCGAGCGCGAATCCGGTCGTGGTCGGCGCACACTTCTTCAACTGCTCCATCAGGTCGGTGAGTTCTGCAGCCGAGAGTCCCGTGAGATCCGTGCCGGCGGGCAGCGGGGTGCCGAGTCGCTCCAGGGCGGACGCCTCCACGACGACGGCATGCTGGGCGCTCCGTCCGAAGGCCAGCCTGTCGCGCCGGAAGGTGCGGGTGTTCACCAGACGGGCGAAGTCGAGCAGCTCCGCCGTCGGCAGATCGCCCGGCAGCAGATCCAGTACCTTCAGCCCCTCCCGGGCGGCGAAGGAGCAGGCGGCGCGGCGGGTCTCGTCGTCCAGCCGCACTCCGGAGGCCAGCACGAACCGGAAGTCCGGGGAGGGCGGATCCGCGGAGGGTTCCAGGAGATGCAGCCCGGCCAGCCGGTGACGGAGCCGTACCGCGTTGAGGGCGAATCCCGTGCCGAGCGCTGCGGACGTGAGCCGGACCATGTTCCTTGGCATCAGTTTCCGTCCCGCCAGAAGGGGTCTTTTCCTCATACTCGCCTGATATATCCGGGAACGTACCGCCCGATATGTCTATGATCTGCCAATCGGGTAACGACCCGCCGGACGTCGGCACACCGGACGTCGGCACACCGGACGTCGGCACACCGGGAGAGGGGAGCGGCGTGGGGCGAACAGTGGTGATCTTCGCCGCGGGGTCCCGGGGGGATGTCCAGCCCTGCCTGGCACTGGGCCGGGCACTGTCCCGGCGGGGCGACACGGTGAGAGTCCTGGCCAGTCGGCGCTACCGGCATCTGATCGCCGAGGAGGGACTGGACTTCCACCCCCTTCCGGCCGACCCCGTGGAGGTCATCGAGTCCACCGAGGGGCAGGAACTCCTCGCCGGCCCACGCAACCCGGTGGCGTTCGTCCGCCGGATGGACCGGGTCCTGCGACCCCACATCATGACGATGCTGGAAGAGACCCGGGCCGGAGCGGAGGGCGCCGACCTGATCCTGGCCCCCACCTTCGGTTTTCTCGGTGTCCATCTGAGCCAGTACCTCCGCGTCCCGCACGCCGTCATCCACTTCCAGCCGAGCCAGCCCACCAAAGTCTTTCCGCACCCCCTCGCCCCGGCCGCCGCGACGCTGGGTGCCCTGGGGAACCGGCTCAGCTTCGGCGCGGTCGACCTGGGGGCCTGGACGCTGTGCCGGAGGTCCGTCAACGCCTGGCGCCGGGACAGCCTGGGCCTCCCCGAGCTGTCGCTGCGGGAGCCTCTCCGGTACGTCCGCCACGCGCCCGTGCTCTGCGCGTTCAGTCCCGAGGTGGTGCCGCGTCCGTCCGACTGGGGACCGAACGTCCACGTGACCGGCTTCTGGCACCACGACCGGCCGGAGTGGGAACCCCCGCGGCGCCTGCTCGACTTCCTGGCCGACGGGCCGCCGCCCGTCTACGTCGGATTCGGCAGCATGAAGACCCGCGATCCGGAAGCGACCGACGCCCTCGTCCGGAGGGCACTGCGGCGCGCGGGACTACGGGGAGTGCTGAGCGGTGATCCCGCCACCAGCGAAAGCGACATCCTCGTGGTCGGCGACACCCCCCACGACTGGCTGTTCCCCAGGACGGCCGCCGTCGTGCACCACGGAGGCGCGGGCACGACCGCCTCAGCACTGCGCGCCGGAAGACCCTCACTGGTCTGTCCGTTCTTCGGCGACCAGCCCTACTGGGCCGCGCGAGTACGCGAGATCGGCGCGGGTCCCGCACCGCTGCCGGCCCGCGATCTCACCGTCCCCGTCCTCACCCGGCGCCTGCACGAGCTCACTCGGCACCCTCCCTACGCCGAGGCCGCACGCCGGCTCGGCCGGACTCTGGCAGCCGAGAACGGCACCGCCCGAGCCTGCCAGGTCCTCGACGGACATCTGGTCGTTCCCCTGTAGCGGCTGAGGTGTCTCCGGTCCCCACGGGGTGTCAGGGCAATTGTCGTACGGGTGCTCCCGCGAGGAAGGCGCGGATGTTCTCGACCGCCTGGCCGTAGTACGTCGTGTAGTTGGCGTGCGAGGCGTAGCCCAGGTGCGGGGTGGCGAGGAGGCGCGGGGCGGTACGCATCGGGTGGTCGGCGGGCAGCGGTTCGACGTCGAAGACGTCGACGCCGGCCCCGGCGATCCGGCCCTCGTGCAGGGCGGCCAGAAGAGCCGCCTGGTCGACGATGGCCGCCCGCGAGGTGTTGACCAGCTACGCGGTCGGCTTGAGGAGGGCGAGCTCGGCGGGTCCGAGCAGGCGCGGGTGCGGTCGCTCAGCGCGAGATGGACCGAGACGAAGTCGCTGCTCGCGAGGAGGTCCTCGAGGGACGGGGTGAGTTCCGCGCCGACCTCGTCGGTGGGCGCTGGCACGTTGGTTGATCGGGTGGAATGATCTTCTGCATCGTGCTGGAGGGGGGCTGTCCGTTGGGGCCGTTTCGCCCTCGTACAAGGGTCACCGGTACCCGGTCGAGGTCATCTCCCACCGTGTGTGGTTGTACTTCCGCTTCCCGCTGTCGTTCCGCGAGGTCGAGGAGCTGATGCTCGAGCGCGGGATCGTCGTCTCGTACGAGACGGTGCGCCGCTGGTGCGCCAAGTTCGGGCAGCGGTACGCAGGCGCGGTGCGCCGCCGGCAGCCCCGGCCTGGTGACACGTGGTTCCCCTGCCCGGCGGCGAATTCGCCCGCCGTATCAACAGTCTTCTCACCGCGGCCGGCCGCCCTTCCATCTGGGACAGTCGACCCACCCGTCGCGCCCTCGACCCGTACACGTCCCCGGACATCAGAGGAGTCGACCGTGAGCATCGGCAACCGATTCCCGAGCAGATGGGCACCGCGAAGCGCTGACAGGCCGTGCCGGCACATGGCGCCATAAAGCTGTGCCACCACGGGGGCAGGTGCGCTCACCAGCGGGACGGGCGGGCGCGGACGTACCCGTCACTCTGGATCTGGTGGGTCAGGCGGCCTTGTTCCAGTGCCGGGGTAAGTCGTCGCCTTGGCCGGATTGCTGAGCGGCTTTCTCGCGGGCGCGCAGGACCGCCCAGAGTGGGATGGACAGGCCGGTGAGGTACCAGGGGACAACCCAGAGCGCGGTCCACCAGGTGGTCTGTGGTTCGAGGATCACGTTGGTGGCGGCTGTGGCCATTGCGGTGGCCAGGCTCCAGCACGTGAGGCGGCCGGCGTGCCGGACTCGTCGGGTGAGCCGGTCGGAGGCGGGGTGGGTGCGGGAGGGGGGCAGGGTTCTGCCCGGTTCGCTCATCGCGGGGGAGTCCTTCACAAGGGCGTGGATGGTGCCGGAAGGTGCCGGACGCCGTCAGTGTGCATGCAGTGCGGTTGTGCGGACAGCAGCGCCGCCGGTTAGCCGCTGGCTCTGAGACAAGTTGTGCTGGTGTGGTTTCGCGTTCGAAAGCTGGTAAGCGCTCTCTGCGTGCTTCTTGGTTAGGTATGAACCTGGCCGAAAAGTAGTTGGCCGTCGATCGGGATGCACTGATTGAGATGCAGTCGAAGTATTTCGGTCAGTGTGTCCGTCCGAATTGATCACGGAATGGGAAATTCCTCCTTCAAGTGATGGTGGGTTGCTCCACCGCGTCCGCATTCGCCCGGTCGAAGGGGTGGGGCTGATTCCAGCCTGTATGAGGCGGGTGTTGCGGGGCACGGCTGGTCGGCTTGTGTGCGTCTCGTGACAGCTTGTGTGGCTGAGGTGACCGTGTGGGTCACCGGTTCTGACTGTCTGTCTGACTTCCTGTGGGGGGAAGCTGATGCATTTACGTGCTGCAAGCACGCCGTCTCGGCGTGCCCGGAGAACACACAGAACCGCTCTCGTCGCGGGGGGGGGGGGCCCCCCCCCGGGGGTGGCCCCCGCCCCCCCGAGGGGGGGGGCGGGGCCGGCC
>NZ_JBEOSZ010000058.1:29987-38869 GCF_040303285.1 Streptomyces sp. NPDC096046
CACCGCCGACACCTCACCCCCCCCCCCACCCCGCCGGCCCCCCCCCCCCCGCCCCGCCCCCCCCCCCCCGGCACCGGGTCTGGCGGCTGCTCCGAAGCCGGAGCTGCCGGAGCCGGAGAGTCCGTGGACGAAGCCGACCAAGGTGGAAGCTCCCGCCACGCCGGCCGGGTCGGTCAAGGCACCGGACTCGGAGGCCGAGGCCAAGCCGTCCGCCGAAGTCGCAGCCTGGCGGGCAGCGCAGAAGACCCGCGCGGCCAGCGGGAACGCCAAGAATTCCGCATCCCGCCCGGCGACCGCAGCCGAGGCCACACCGTTTGTTCCCGAGGGTCAGGGCGGGGTTCCCTGGCACCGGATTGTCGACACGCGCCTGAACGATGCGCTGGTGGCGCGGGTGAACGTCTCCAACGGCAACCTGATGCTCGCCGCGACGGACTTCGACATCGCCGGCGTGGGACAGAAGCTGCAATTGACCCGGACGTATAACTCCCTTGAAGCGCCCTGGGGAAAGGTCTCGCAGCGCTGGTGGCAGGCGTACGAGCGCTACCTCCAGTTCGGTGACGGTGAGGTGGTCTTCTACGACGCCACGGGCGATGCCCTGCGGTTCAAGGAGACGTCCACCGGCGGCTACACCACGCCGACGGGCTACTCCAAGGACCTGAAGAAGAACGCGGACGGCACCTACACCCTCACCGACCGCAAGTCGGGCACGAAGGACACCTACGACGAGCACGGCACGCTGACAAAGGTCACGGACAAGAACGACGGCACGGTCACTGTCGACCAGCACGACGAGGGCAGTGAGCACAAGGGCTTCAAGCTGACCGAGACCCGCTCGGGCCGCTGGGTCGACCTGGTGAAGACGAACCCCGGCCAGTGGCAGGCCAAGGACCACACGGGCCGCACGGCCGTGTTCGACCTGGATCCGGCGGGCAACCTGGCGAAGGTCGCCGACACCGACGGCGAGGCCACCGCCTACGCGTACGACTCCTCACGCCGCCTGACCAAGGTGACCACCCCCGAAGGCACCGTCACGCTGTTCACCTACGACGCCCACAACCGCATCAGGTCCCTGCAGCGCGCCACGGAGTCCTCCGGCGGCGGTCACACGGGTCCGACCTGGCGCTACGACTACACGGCCGCGACCCCCTCCGACGCGGGCACCACGACGGTCACCGACCCCGACGGCGACGCCACGAAGTACCTGCACAACGCGGACGGCGAGGTCACCAAGGTCACCGATGCCCTGGGCCACTCCCGCCACGCCAAGTACACGGGCCACCTGGTGCAGAGCGCGATCGACGCGATGGGGACGGGCGCGGACGGCACCGGCGGCAACACCACCACCTACGGCTGGGACGGCCGCAACAACGCCCTCTCTCAGAAGCTCCCGCTCGGTGCGACGGCCTCCGTGACGGCCTACCAGACCGTCGCCGGCACCGACCTGCCGAACGATTTCACCTCCGCGGACGGCCGCAAGGACACCTTCAAGTACGACACCAACGGCAACACCATGTCGGTGACCACCTCCGGCACCGCAGGCGGCACCCGCGAGTACACCTACAACAAGGACACCCCGACCTGCGGCGGCTTCGAGGGCCAGCGCTGCACCGCCAAGGACGCAAACGGCAAGGTCACCTCCTTCGCCTACGACGCCAAGGGCAACCTCAAGAAGGTCACCCCACCCGCCCCGCTGGGCACGACGACCTACACCTACGACGCGCTCGGCCGGGTGGAGACCGTCACCGACGAACGCGGCATCAAGACGGTCTACGGCTACGACAACCGCGACCGCGTGACGAAGGTGTCCTCCACCAACGCCACGGTCACCTACTCCTACGACGGCGACGGCAACGTCAGATCCCGCACCGACGCCTCCGGCACCGCAGGCTGGACCTACGACAAGCTCAACCGCGAAAGCGTCCGCACCCTGCAAAACGGCGCCCAGACCGCGCTGGCATACACCCCGGGCGGTGAGGTCGACCACTACACCGACCCGACCGGAAAGACCGACTACACCTGGGACAAGGCCGGCCGCTTGGACTACCTGATCGCCCCGGACGGCAAGAAGACCGACTTCGACTACAACAACAACGACAAGCGCACCAAGACCGTCTACCCCGGCGGCACGACGCAGTCGGTGACGATCGACAAGAACGGCCGCCCCGAGGCCATCAAGACCACCTCCGGTTCGACCACACTGATCGACCTGACCTACAGCTACAAGAGCACCGCGGGCAAGGACACCACCAAGATTCGCACCCGCACCGACAGCCTCACCAAGTACAAGACCACCTACGACTACGACTCCCAGGACCGCCTGCGCTACGCCCTGGAAGCCGACTCCGCGGGCGCGCGGAAGGCGTCGTGGCTGTACTGCTGGGACAAGGCCGGCAACCTCACCAGCCAGGACGGCAGCAAGAACGCCTGCCCGGGCGGCACCACCTACACCTACGACGACGCCTCCGAACTGACCGGCAAGAACGGTTCCACCACGGGCTGGTCCTACGACAAGCTCGGCAACGAGACGGCAGGTGCGAGCACCACGGCCCGTACGAGCGAGACGTGGACGGACTACAGCCAGCTCTCCGGCATCACCGCGGGCGCCAAGAGCTACGACCTGGTCCACGCGGGCACGGACAACTCCGAGCGCACGAAGTTGGGTTCGACGTGGTTCCACCACACCACGCTTGGTCTGGCGTCCACGACGACGAACGGCGTGGACACCGGATTCATCCGCGAACCGGCGGGCACGTTGAACTCCATGACGACTGGGGGCAAGTCCTACTACTACCTCACCGACGCCACCGGCAACGTCCTCGGCCTCGTCGACGACACGGGCAAGCGCACCCACACCTACGCCTACGGCCCCACGGGCCTGCCCCGCGGCACCACCACCGAGGCAGCCCCCCAGCCCCATCGCTACGCGGGCACGTATCTGGACCCCACGGGCCTGTACAAGATGGGCCACCGCTACTACGACCCCACCCTCGGCCGCTTCACCCAGCCGGACCCGTCGGGGCAGGAGACCAACCCGTACCTCTACGCCGGCGGGGACCCCATCAATAACAGTGACCCTACCGGTCTGTTTGGCCTTCCCGACCTCGGAAGCGCCATAGGTGGTGCCGTGGCAGGCCTTGCTGCCGCGACCGTCGTAGCAGCCGCCTGTGCAGGAACGGCAGGAGTCGGCTGTGTCGCCGCAGGGGCAATAACGGGGGCGCTCTGGGGCGGTGCTGGTGCAGGACTAGGGGCAGTAGTTGCTGGAGGGAACGCCGAGGATTCCGAGAACGCAGTCCTCGGTGCCGTGGTCGGCGGCCTCATCGGCGGAGCGAAGGTGTGACAGCGAGGAAAAGGAGATCCTTGTGCCCGAGGCCAACAAAAGGAGACCCGCACAGGCCAACGACAAGCCGCCGTTTGCCTGGAAACGCGGCCTGCTCTTCGCAATGGTCGGCGCAGGCCTCGGCACGGTACTGAGCCTGCTCTTCGGCTACATCGGAAGCCCATGGCAAGGAGCGCTGGTACTAGGTGGCATCGGCGCCGTTGTCGGAGTGGTGCAGCCGCCGCTCAACCGAGCGGTACGGAGAGCGATGTATGGGGATGAGTGATCTCCCTTCACGCGCACAAGTCCACCGCCCTTTGTAGTGGAGCCCACTCCCGAAGGGAGCCCCGGGTGCTGACGGCGTCTCGCGCCGTCAGCACCCGGGGCAATGACCTGCGACGACCTGCCACGGCGGCGAGGTCAGGGGGACGTCGGTGCATGGGGGAGAGGCCGATGCGGGGATGGCCTGGGGCGAGATGAGGGCTGCCGCTATGACCTTTGCACTCACACGGGCGGCGCATCCAGCAAAGCTGTCCTTGCCGGAAAGCTCGTCCGCCCAGGTCACGCGGCATGTTCGTACTCGTGGAGGATTTCGCCGAGGCGGTCGCGTCGTCGTATGTCGAGGCGGGTTATCTGCTCTGGGTCCGTGATCGGTCCGGGCAAGGGGTGCAGTGGCCGGGTGTTCGCGATGCCCTGATGCGGCCTGTGGGAGTTGTAGAAGTCCTCGAACTCTCGCAGGGCGTGGAGGAGGTGGCGCTGGTTCCAGATCAGCGTGCGGTCCAGGAGCTCGCGCCGGCAGGTCTGCACCCACCGTTCCATGATCGAGTTCATGCGCGGCATGCGGATCCCGCTGAGCACGACCTTGAGGCCCGCGTCCTTCAAGACACCGTCGAACAACTCGGGGAACTTGCCGTCCCGGTCCCGGATCAGGAAGCGAGCCCGGCAGCCGGCGTCCTACAGGTCCATGACGAGATTCCTCGCGGCCTGGACCACCCAGGCCGCATCCGGCTGCGCGGTAGCGCGCAGGACCCGGACCCGGCGGTTGGCGTGTTCGATCACCGCGAACACGTACAGTCGCGCCCCGGTCAGGGTGACCGTCTCGAAGAAGTCGCAGGCCACAAGGGTGTCGGCCTGGGAGCGCAGGAAGCCGGCCCATGTGCTGGAACTCCGTTCGGGCGCAGGATCGATTCCGGCCTCCTTCAGGATCTGCCATACCGTGGAAGCGGCCACCTCGATCCCCAGCACGAGCAGTTCGCCGTGCACTCTGCGGTAGCCCCAATCGGGATTCTCCCGGGCCAGGCGCAGCACCAGGACGCGGATGGAGCGCACGGTGCGGGGCCGGCCCGGGCGGCCCGGCCGGGAACGGGCCGCGTGCCGGCGCGCGAGCAGGTCGCGGTGCCAGCGCAGCACCGTGTCCGGGCGCACCAGCAGCCGCACCTGACGCAGCACACCGCGCGGGAGACGGTGCAGCAGCGCGGCCAGGAACGCCCGGTCGCCCGGGGCGAACCGTGCTCTCTCCTTGCCGAGTTGCGGTTCCAGCACCATGAGCTGATGGCGCAGGGCGAGGATCTCGATGTCCTTGCCATGGTCGCTCACAGATAGCGGGGCAGGAGGTCCGCCAGTCCCTGCCACTGCCGGACGACCTCGACCGGCCGGGTGATGTGGAAGGGGCCGACCGGCACACCGTTGGCCATCACCTCCAGTGCCTTCGGTGCGCCCCGATGTGGTGTGCCCAAGGTGATGATGCCGCGGCACCAAGGGGCGCCGCCGAGTACGCCGACCCAATAGCGTGCCACCAGGCCGCCCATCGAGTGCGCGATGATGACGACTCGGCGCCTGCGGTCCTCGTCGGGCCAGAGGTGCGCCAGGCGTGGTTGCAGCTCGCGATCCAGCGTCTCCGCGGCCTCAACGACTCCCACGCGGAAGTCGTAGCCCACGGCGACCACGTTGGCGTCGAGGTCCGGTTCGGGCGCCGTTCCGTCGTCGACCAGTGCTCCCGGTCGCTTGCCCAGCCTTGCCAGGAGACGGTCGTATCCCTGAACCACCGTCCACAGCCCGAAGGCCTTTCTGGTCTTGACGAGTCCGGCAGGGGCGAGCCGAGGGAACTGCGCGACGCTCAGTTGCTGCGGGTCCCGCAGAAGATCCACGTCTGCCGCCCGCGCACCCCACACCGGCTCACCCGTCGGGCGCCCTCGGCGGCCAGCCACCGCGAGCACTGTTCCCCCGAGTCCCGGCAGCACGACGACCAGGTGATCACAAGCCCTCAACTAAGAGGTCGCACAGATAGGCAGGTTGGGGAGTCCCTGGCGACAAGGCGGACACCGGTCCTGGTGATCACGAAGTTGCGACGCTCTGTGATCACTGGGCAGACCTGCGCACGTGCTGCCGTCATGCTCGAGTCTGAGCCCAGGTGGTGGCCGGTTTCAGCTGAGGGTTTCGCCGTCGTCGATGGTGATGTATCTGGCCGGTGACGTAGTTGTTGACCATGGGGAAGAGGGCCGCGGCGGCGGCTTCCTCGGTGGTGCCGAAGGTGACCGAGGGGAGCGGTCGATCCGGGGTGGCGGCGATCGCGCGACCTCCTAGCAGAGCCGCACGCGCGAGGTCGCCGAGGTCAGTGGTGTGGTCGGCGTAGCCCTGCGATGAGCAGTTCGGTCATGCGGCGTGCGTCGTAGCGGGGATCGCTGTCCGCGCCGATGCAGAGGTTACCGACGCCACGCATGAGCTGATACGCGTCGATGTCGGGGCGGATCTCGCCGGCGACGGCTGCGGCTTCGAGCAGTTCGGTGCAGACGGGTAGGAGACGGTCGAGGAAGTAGGCATGCAGCGCCTCGAAGCCGGCGTTGTCGGCCTGCAGCACAGAGGCGAGTCCGTGTTTGGCCACCAGGAAATCGACGAAGAGGTTGATCCACTTCCCTAGGGCTGTGTGTGGAGAACTAGTCGCCAAGAGGGCCGGACCGGCATCGGCGCAGGCGTCGACTTGATGCCGGTAGACGCCGATGATGAGGTCCGCTCGCGTCGGGAAGTGGCGGTAGATCGTCCCCAGCCCGACGCCCGCCTTGGCCGCGATGTCGCGTACCGGCGCGTCCACGCCTGACGTGACGAAGACCGCGGCGGCCGCATCGAGCAGGGTTTCCTTGTTACGTCGGGCGTCCTTCCGCCCAGACGGGGCCGCCTGTCCTGCGCCCTCGCCGCTGTCGCTCACCACGCGTTCCTTCCACTCACCGCTTGCAAAAACGGAACCATGTTCCGTATTGTTTCGGAACGATGTTCCGTTTTGCTCATAATGCCAGAGCAGGAACCCGGTAACCAAGCCATGTAATGCACCACGCTTCCCCCATGAGGAGACACGGTCATGCAGTACCGCACCTTGGGCCGCACCGGTGTGCAGGTCAGCACCCTCGCGCTCGGCGCGATGAACTTCGGAAAGATCGGGCGCACCACCCAGAACGAGGTCACCGCCATCGTCGACGCCGCGCTGGAGGCGGGGATCAACCTGATCGACACTGCCGACGTGTACAGCGGCGGCGAGTCGGAGGAGATGGTCGGCAAGGCCATCGCCGGGCGCCGCGACGACATTGTGCTGGCCACGAAAGCGACCATGCCGATGGGCGACGAGCGCAACCGCCAGGGCAGTTCGCGCCGCTGGCTGGTCACCGCGCTGGAGGACAGCCTGCGTCGGCTCGGCGTCGACCACGTCGACCTCTACCAGATCCACCGGTGGGATCCGAACACCAGCGACGAGGAGACCCTGTCAACGTTGACCGACCTGCAGCGCGAGGGAAAGATCCGCTACTTCGGCTCCTCGACCTTTCCCGCCTACCGCATCGTGCAAGCCCAGTGGGCCGCCCACGAGCACCACTTGAGCCGTTACGTCACCGAACAGCCCAGCTACTCGATCCTGCAACGCGGCGTCGAGACCCATGTGCTGCCCGTGACAGAGCAGTACGGGCTCGGCGTCCTGGTATGGAGCCCACTGGCCTCGGGCTGGCTGTCGGGCGCGATCCGCGAGGGCAGGGACATCACCACCAGCCGCTCAACGTTCATGCCGCAACGCTTCGACACCACCACTCCCTCCAACCGGGCCAGGCTCGACGCCGTCGAGCAACTGGCCGGAGTCGCCGACGACGCCGGCCTGACGATGATCCAGCTCGCACTCGGCTTCGTGACCGCGCACCCCGGCGTGACCAGCGCGCTCATCGGCCCCCGGACGCCGGACCACCTGCACTCGCAGCTCGCCGCCGCAGATACCAAGCTCCCCACCGACGTACTCGACGCGATCGACGCCATCGTCGCCCCCGGCGCCGACCTCGCCGCACACGAGAAGAACGACACCCCGCCCGCGCTGCTCGACCCGTCCCTGCGGCGACGCTGATCGTCCCAGCGACAGCCTCCATCCTCTGGCGCGACATCACGAAGCTGCAGCAGTAGACGGCGGTAGCACATTCCGCTTCGTAGTCTGCCTATGGGGACTTCCATCACCTGGCGGCCCATCAATAATCCGCCGCACTCACGCAGACAGGCGGCGTGGGAAGTCCCCGGCGACAAGGCGGGCCCAGGACCCGGTGATCATGGAGTTGCGACGCTCTGTGATCACTGGGGGACCTGTGCCCGTGCTTCCATCATGGCTGACTGACCCGCTCTGGGACCAATTCGCGGCGTTCTTGCCTGAGCGCCCTACGGTCGATCCGTCCCACCCGCTGGGGTGCCACCGCCGCCGCATCAGCGACCGGATCGTGTTCGACAAGCTGTTGCAGCTTCTGCGATTCGGCTGCTCCTACCAGGCGATCTCCGACACGACCTGCTCGGCGACCACCATCCGCAACCGCCGCGACGAGTGGATCCGGCTCGGCATCTTCGCCCGGCTCAAACAGATCATGCTGGAGTCCTACGACCGGATCGTCGGGCTCGTGCTCGACCAGATCGCCATCGACGGCTCCATCACCAAGGCCCCCGGCGGCGGCGAGGTCGCCGGGCCCTCACCGGTCGATCGCGGCAAGCAGGGCTTGAAACGCTCAGGCATGACAGATGGTTACGGGATCCCGCTCTGCCGGGTCCTGGCCCGGGCGAACCGCCACGACTCACCGCTTCTCGCGCCGACCCTGGACCTACTGGACGACCTCGGGCCGCTGCCCGACGACATCACAGTCCATCTGGACGCCGGCTACGACTCGGACATTAGCCGCACCGAACTCGCCGCCCGCAACCTGCACGGCCGCATCGCGCACAAGGGTGAGAAGGCGCCGAACCAGGCGAGCCAGCGGTGGCATGTCGAGCGCACGCACGCCTGGCAGAATGCCTTCCATCGCCTTGCCCGCTGCTACGAGCGCCGTGCGACCGTCGTCAACGCCTTCTTCGACCTCGCGGACACGATCATCACCATCCGTAGCCTGATCCGCCGAGCCTGGACCACCCACCGCTGGGACGACCGCCCCAAGCGACGCCCATGAGCGCCCGCCTATCTGCGGGAGCTCTAACGTGCGGGGTTTACGCCTGGGCCGGCCCCGCTTGTCCCGCACCGGCCCAAGGCTGTCGACCAGCGGCAGCAGCTGGGTGACATCGTGGCGGT
>NZ_JBEOSZ010000059.1:0-38658 GCF_040303285.1 Streptomyces sp. NPDC096046
AAACGCCCGGTTACATTCCGAACCCGGAAGCTAAGCCTTATAGCGCCGATGGTACTGCAGGGGGGACCCTGTGGGAGAGTAGGACGCCGCCGAACTCCTTTTAGAGCTCTGGCTCTTGGGCATGCAGCCCAAGAGCCAGAGCTTTTTTGCGTTGAGGTAGGGTCGGGGGGCATCGTTGGCACGTTTCCCACAGGAGGCACCCGGGTGGAGCTTCAGGAGACTCGCGTCCAGACGGACCGTGTGCTCACCATCCCGAACATCCTCAGCATGGCTCGCCTCGTCGGCGTACCCGTCTTCCTGTGGCTGATCCTGTGGCCTGAGTTCGGTGGGCCCAAGAGTGACGGCTGGGCCCTTCTGATCCTGGCCCTGAGCGGCATCAGCGACTATCTGGACGGCAAGCTCGCGCGTCGCTGGAATCAGATCAGCAGCCTCGGCCGGCTCCTCGATCCCGCGGCCGACCGGCTCTACATTCTGTCGACCTTGGTCGGTCTTACCTGGCGGGAGATTCTGCCCCTCTGGTTGACCGCTGTACTTCTGGCGCGGGAGTTCGTCCTGCTGGTCATGGTGGGCATCCTCCGCCGGCACGGCTACCCGCCGCCGCAGGTAAACTTCCTGGGTAAGGCCGCCACGTTCAACCTGATGTACGCCTTCCCGCTGCTTCTGCTCAGTGACGGAACCGGCTGGATCTCGTCACTGGCTGCCATTTTCGGATGGGCGTTCGCCGGATGGGGTACAACGCTGTACTGGTGGGCAGGAGTCCTCTACGTGGTACAAGTCCGCCGCCTGGTCCGTGCGGATGCCACGGCCGATTGAAGCCCCGGATGGTCCTGCTGCCACGGCCGAGCGATGGCTCGTGTTGGACAAGTGCGGGACAATCCTGGCGGGGGAAGTCGGCTAGACCGTCTCTTCGAGGAGGACGCTTCCGACATGAAGGCCGTTGTGATGGCCGGAGGCGAAGGCACGCGCCTTCGCCCTATGACCTCAAGCATGCCCAAGCCGCTGCTGCCGGTGGCAAACCGGCCGATCATGGAGCATGTTCTGCGGTTGCTCAAAAGGCATGGGCTCAACGAAACAGTCGTGACTGTCCAGTTCCTGGCCTCACTGGTCAAGAACTACTTCGGTGACGGTGAAGAGCTTGGTATGGAGCTCACCTATGCCAATGAGGAGAAGCCACTCGGAACCGCCGGAAGCGTCAAGAACGCCGAAGAGGCGCTGAAGGACGATGCGTTCCTCGTCATCTCCGGCGATGCTCTGACGGACTTCGACCTCACTGAGCTCATCAATTTCCACAAGGAGAAGGGCGCGCTCGTCACCGTCTGCCTGACGCGAGTGCCCAACCCGCTGGAATTCGGTATCACCATTGTCGACGAGGAAGGCAAGGTGGAGCGCTTCCTCGAGAAGCCCACCTGGGGCCAGGTCTTCTCCGACACCGTGAACACCGGCATCTACGTGATGGAGCCCGAGGTCTTCGACTACGTCGAGCCCGACGTGCCCGTCGACTGGTCCGGCGATGTCTTCCCGCAGCTGATGAAGGAAGGCAAGCCCGTCTACGGCTACATCGCCGAGGGCTACTGGGAGGACGTCGGCACCCACGAAAGCTATGTCAAGGCGCAGGCCGACGTCCTGGAGGGCAAGGTCGACGTCGACATCGACGGTTTCGAGATCTCTCCGGGCGTATGGGTCGCCGAGGGGGCCGAGGTCCATCCGGACGCCGTGCTCCGCGGACCCCTCTACATCGGTGACTACGCCAAGGTCGAGGCCGGCTCCGAAATCCGTGAGCACACGGTGGTGGGCTCCAACGTGGTCGTCAAGAGCGGCGCGTTCCTGCACAAGGCCGTCGTCCACGACAATGTCTATGTGGGACCCCACAGCAATCTGCGCGGCTGCGTGGTCGGCAAGAACACCGACATCATGCGCGCGGCGCGGATCGAGGACGGCGCGGTCATCGGTGACGAGTGCCTGATCGGTGAAGAATCGATCGTCCAGGGCAACGTCCGGGTCTACCCGTTCAAGACGATCGAGGCCGGCGCCTTCGTCAACACCTCGGTGATCTGGGAATCCAGGGGGCAGGCGCACCTCTTCGGCGCGCGCGGTGTCTCGGGCATCCTGAACGTGGAGATCACTCCGGAACTCGCGGTGCGTCTCGCCGGTGCGTATGCCACGACCCTGAAGAAGGGTTCGACCGTCACCACGGCCCGCGATCACTCGCGTGGTGCCCGCGCGCTGAAGCGGGCGGTGATCTCCGCGCTGCAGGCCAGCGCGATCGACGTGCGGGACCTGGAGAACGTGCCGCTGCCCGTGGCCCGGCAGCAGACCGCGCGAGGCAGTGCGGGTGGCATCATGATCCGCACCACTCCCGGGGTGCCGGACTCCGTCGACATCATGTTCTTCGACGGGCAGGGCGCCGACCTGTCGCAGGGCAGCCAGCGGAAGCTGGACCGGGTGTTCGCGCGGCAGGAGTACCGCCGTGCTTTCCCCGGGGAGATCGGTGACCTGCACTTCCCGGCCAGTGTCTTCGACTCGTACACCGGGTCGCTGCTGCGGAACGTCGACACGACCGGAATCGCCGAATCCGGGCTGAAGGTCGTCGTGGACGCGTCCAACGGAAGCGCCGGACTCGTGCTGCCGAGCCTCCTCGGCAAGCTCGGTGTCGACTCGCTGACGATCAATCCCGGTCTCGACGAGTCCAGGCCGACCGAGACCGCCGACATGCGGCGGTCCGGGATGGTGCGGCTCGGTGAGATCGTGGCGTCCTCGGGGGCCGCGTTCGGCGTACGGTTCGACCCCGTCGGTGAACGGCTGTCCCTCGTGGACGAGAAGGGCCGGATCATCGAGGACGACCGGGCGCTGCTCGTGATGCTGGACCTCGTCGCCGCCGAGCGGCGCAGCGGCCGGGTCGCGCTGCCCGTGACCACGACTCGGATCGCCGAGCAGGTGGCGGCGTACCACGGGACGCAGGTCGAGTGGACGACCACCTCTCCCGACGACCTCACCCGCGTGGGCGGTGAGGAAGGGACGATCTTCGGCGGCGACGGCAAGGGCGGTTTCATCGTCCCCGAGTTCAGCAGCGTGTACGACGCCACCGCGGCGTTCGTGCGGCTCATCGGGCTCGTGGGGCGGACGCAGCTCACGCTCAGCCAGATCGACGCGCGGATCCCGCGGGCGCACGTCCTGAAGCGGGATCTGGCGACCCCGTGGGCCGTCAAGGGGCTCGTGATGCGGCGGGTCGTCGAAGCGGCCGGAGACCGGTTCGTGGACACCACGGACGGTGTGCGGGTGGTGGAGACCGACGGTCGCTGGGTGATGGTGCTGCCCGACCCGGCCGAGGCCGTCACCCACCTGTGGGCCGAGGGGCCGGACGACGCCTCCGCGCAGGCCCTGCTGGACGAATGGTCGGCGGTCGTGGACAGCGCCGGCCGGTAGAACGGAATGCACGCGCGCGTGCCGGACAGGTGTCCCAACGGGCCTGTCCGGCACGCCGGTGGGCCCGTTCGGAGGTAGTGCTCGCGACATGCGACGATGTGCGGCATGCCGCAGCAACCCCCCATTCGGAGCACACCCGCGCGGCCCCGGCGCCCGGACGCGTCCATGTCGTTGCTCACCAACGTCATGGACCACAGCCTCGACGACGGCTATGCCGAGGCAGCCGAGCGCAAGAAGGCCGCGGGCGACAGCGGCATGCCGAAGACGCTCAGAGCGAAGCTCGGACTCGCCGCCGGCCTGGTGCTGGCGGCTCTCGTCGTGACCGTCGGAGCGGCGCAGGCGCGGGTCGCCGCTCCGGTCGTCGCCAAGGAACGGGGAGAGCTGGTCGACCGCATCGGCCGGGAGACCGAGGCGGCGGACAAGCTGGAGGACTCCGTCGACGACCTGCGCGCGGACGTGAGCGCGCGCCAGCGCGAGGCGCTGAAGCACAGCGGCGGCAGCGGGGTCTCCGATGTGATGGGCATCCTGTCCGGCGCGGTCGCGGTGCACGGCCCGGGCGTGAAGCTCGTGGTGAACGACGCCAAGGAAGCTGTCTCGGGTGGTGACGGCAACCCGCGGGAGACCTCCGGGTTCTCCGACACCGGCCGGGTGCGTGACCGGGACATGCAGCGTGTGGTCAACGGGTTGTGGGCGTCGGGCGCCGAGGCCGTCTCCATCAACGGCCAGCGGCTGACGGCGCTGTCCGCGATCAGGGCCGCGGGGGACGCCATACTGGTCGACAACAAACCGCTGGTGCCGCCGTACACGGTGCTCGCGGTGGGGGACGGGCAGCGGCTGAGCACGCGGTTCCAGAACAGCGCGGACGGGTTGTATCTGAACGCGTTGCAGGAAAGCTACGGCATCAGGACAGGCATCTCCGTGGAGGACGACCTCCGGCTGCCTGCCGCGCCGCGTGTGACCGTACGTTCAGCACAGCCGAGCATTGAGAAGAGCGAGAAGGGCACATCGTGATCGCCGTACTGGGCCTCGTAGTGGGAGTCGTGGCCGGCCTGTTGGTCCGGCCTGAGGTTCCGGCGGTGGTCGAGCCTTATCTGCCGATCGCTGTCGTGGCGGCGCTCGACGCCGTCTTCGGGGGTCTGCGGGCCATGCTCGACGGCATCTTCGACGACAAGGTCTTCGTGGTGTCGTTCCTGTCCAACGTGGTCGTGGCCGCGCTGATCGTGTTCCTGGGCGACAAGCTGGGCGTGGGTGCCCAGCTGTCCACCGGTGTGGTGGTCGTCCTGGGTATCCGGATCTTCTCCAACGCCGCGGCGATCCGCCGGCACGTGTTCCGGGCGTGAGGCCGATGAGCGATCATGACAGGACGCCCGCGGGGGAGCAGGGCGACGCGCGTACGAGCCGGGACGGCGGGTCCGCATCCGGGAGCGGGCTGCGCAAGGAGCTGCCCCAGGAGGTGCCACCGGTGGCGCCTGCCGCCGAGGAGGCCCCGCGGGAGTCGGAGCCCGGGCGCGAGCGGGCACCGGAACCGCAGCCCGACCCCGAGCCCCAGCCGGAATCCGAAGCGCGGCTGACCGGTCGGCAGCGGCTGGTGCAGGGGCTGTGGCCGCCGCGTGTCACCCGGGCCCAACTCATCGTCGCGGTGCTGCTGTTCGGCCTCGGCTTCGGGCTGGCCGTGCAGGTGGCCTCGAACAGTGACAGCGACAGCGCCCTGCGTGGCGCGCGGCAGGAAGATCTTGTCCGCATCCTCGATGAACTGGACGACCGTACTCAGCGTCTAGAGGACGAGAAGCAAGGTCTCGAGAAGCAGCGCGACGAGCTGGAGAACAGCTCCGACCAGGCCGAGGAGGCCCGGAAGCAGACGATCGAGAAGGAGAGGCAACTCGGCATCCTCGCGGGCACGGTGGCCGCGCAGGGGCCCGGCATCACCATGACGATCCAGGACACGAAGGCGGCGGTCGAGGCGGACATGCTGCTCGACGCGATCCAGGAGCTGCGCGCGGCGGGTGCCGAGGCGATCCAGGTCAACGGCGTACGGGTCGTCGCCGGTACGTACCTGACAGACTCGGGCAAGGGCGTCGGTGTCGACGGGAACAAGATCAACGCACCCTATCGTTTCAAGGTCATCGGCAAGCCGCAGGATCTCGAACCGGCGCTCAACATCCCCGGAGGCGTGGTGCAGACTCTCGAGAAGGAACACGCCACCGTGATGATCGAGAGGTCGACCAAGATCGTGGTGGACGCCTTGCGAGCAGCGAAGCGGCCTGACTACGCTCGGTCGTCCTCGCAGTGAACCGGGGGTGCATGGGCGGCGTCGGGCGAGGGCATGAGGTTGCGGGGGGTCGGCGCACCGAATGGGCGGTGCGTGGTGGAAACTGTCTGGTGCAGACGGACGTTGTCAGGATGTCCGGGTCGGCCAGAGTATTCAGTCAGGGTTCGTCCTGCCCCACGGGCGGGTCTGTTTCGGTCAAGGGGAATCGCCCGTGAAGTTGTTTGCGAAGTTGTTCGGCAAGAGCGCGCGAGAAGGCAGCGACAACGCCACCGCTCGTCATCGCGCACAGCCTGACGCGGAAGGCCAGCGGCCGCTGTTCCGGGACCAGGTCGGCGGCCCGGGCGGCGATGTTTCCGGTGGTCAGGGCGCGCCGTCGGTTGACCCTGCGCAGCCCGGCGGCATAGGTTTCGGGCAACCGTCAACCTCAGGTGCGGGTGGAGGGTTCTCCGACCCGTACGCGTCCAACGCCCCCGGTGGGCAGCCGCGGCAGGAGGATCCGATGTCGGCCCTGGTGTGTACGAGGTGCGGTAACCGCAACGCGGAGAACAGTCGTTTCTGCTCCAACTGCGGCGCGCCGCTGCGGGCGGGTGCGGCGCCGGAGCGTCCCTCCGAGACGACTTCCACGATCTCCATTTCCGGTCTCGAGGCCTATGACAGCGAGACCACCGGCCAGACGCCGATGCCGACCCTGTCCCCGGAGGCGCAGGCGGCTGTGGACGCGCTGCCGCTGGGCTCCGCGCTCCTGGTCGTGCGCCGCGGTCCGAATTCGGGCAGTCGCTTCCTGCTGGACGGGGACCTGACCACGGCCGGCCGTCATCCGCAGAGCGACATCTTCCTGGACGACGTGACGGTGTCCCGGCGGCACGTGGAGTTCCGCCGTGGACAGGACGGCTCGTTCACGGTGGCCGACGTGGGCAGCCTGAACGGCACCTACGTGAACCGTGAGCGGATCGACCAGGTCGCCCTGAACAACGGCGACGAGGTGCAGATCGGCAAGTACCGGCTGGTCTTCTACGCGAGCCAGCGGGGCTACTGACCGGGCTCCGAGGCCCCAGCGAAGGTCCGTCCGTCAGGGAAGGTCCATGCTTCAAACACCGAGCGGCGGTGCCGGTCACGGCGCCGCCGCCACGGACAGTGGGCTGATGAGCATCGGCACGGTGCTGAACGTGCTGCGCGACGAGTTCCCCGAAGTGACCATCTCCAAGATTCGTTTCCTGGAGTCGGAGGGGCTCATCGAGCCGCAGCGGAGCCCGTCGGGGTACCGCAAGTTCAGCGCCCGCGACGTCGAGCGTCTCGGACAGGTCCTGAGGATGCAGCGGGACCACTATCTGCCCCTGAAGGTCATCAGGGAGCACCTGGAGGCCATGGAGCGCGGCGATGCGGTTCCGCTGCCGGTCGTGTGCCGTCAGCGGGACGGTGAAGCCGCGCACGAGCCGTCCCGAGGGCCCACGGTGGCCAGGATCGGGCGTGCGGAGCTGCTCGCCGCCGCCGGCGTCGACGAGCGGGAGCTCAAGGAGTGGGAGTCCTACGGGCTGCTCACTCCACTGGAGGACGGGGCCTACGACGCGGAGGCGGTCACGGTCGCCTCGCTCATCGGCGAACTCGGCCGGTTCGGGATCGAGCCGCGGCATCTGCGGGTGATGAAGGCCGCCGCCGACCGTGAGGCCGGCCTCGTGGACCAGGTGGTGGCCCCGCTGCGGCGGCACCGGAATCCGCAGACCAGGGCTCACGCCGAGGATCGTACGAGGGAGCTGGCGGGGCTCACGGTGAAGCTGCACGCCGCGCTGGTGCAGACAGCGCTCGGGGTGCGGCTGCCCTGATGCGGCCGGGGGTCCGGGGGGCCGGATCAGGCGCTCGGTCCGGGCCCGACTACCCAAACGTCCCGAGCACGGCCTAGGGTTGCTGTGTGAACGAGCTCGATGTCGTAGGTGTCCGGGTCGAAATGCCCTCCAACCAACCGATCGTGCTGCTGCGTGAAGTGGGAGGCGACCGTTACCTCCCCATCTGGATCGGACCGGGGGAGGCGACGGCGATCGCCTTCGCCCAGCAGGGCATGGCTCCCGCGCGGCCGCTGACCCACGACCTATTCAAGGACGTGCTGGAAGCGGTCGGCCAGGAGCTCACGGAAGTGCGCATCACGGACCTGCGTGAGGGCGTCTTCTACGCGGAGCTGGTCTTCGCCAGCGGCGTCGAGGTGAGCGCCCGTCCGTCCGACGCCATAGCGCTCGCGCTGCGCACCGGGACGCCGATCTACGGCAGTGACACGGTGCTCGACGACGCGGGTATCGCGATTCCGGACGAGCAGGAGGACGAGGTGGAGAAGTTCCGCGAGTTCCTCGACCAGATCTCTCCGGAGGACTTCGGCAGCAGCAGTCAGTGAGCGCCGCGGTCGGCGGCAGCGGTCGGTGAGTCGTGTGGGCGGCCCGGCGGACGACGTGGTCCGCGGCGGGATCGCCCGCCGTGTGTGACGGGGTGAAATGCCCGCATGTGCCGCCGGCGAGTGAGAGCGTCACGCGGTCCGTGCCGACCGCATTCGGCTAGCCTTTCCCCGCGGTGGGGCACGGGAAACCACTCTCAGGGTGATTATCACTCGGCGTGGCGAGTGTGGCGATCGTTGACGCACCCCTGGTGACTGCCTACCGTCGAGAAGGCAGGTCAAGGACGGAGGTCGGCGTGAGAAGCAGCGGCGACGGTACGGCTGGGGGTGGCCCCGAGCGCAGTCTCCGGGTGAGCGGTCCGTACCCTCCCCCCGGCTCACGACCCCTCCCCGGTGGGGGGTGCCCCCAGCCCGGTGGCGCGGCCGAGCGCGCTCCGCAGCGACCGACGGCGGTGCCGAGCAGCGGAGGGACGGCGTCCATGGCGTCCGAGCAGATCGGCTATCGCGGCCCCACGGCCTGTGCGGCCGCCGGTATCACCTACCGGCAACTGGACTACTGGGCCCGCACCGGGCTCGTCGAGCCGAGCGTGCGCCCCGCCTACGGGTCCGGGACGCAGCGGCTGTACAGCTTCCGCGACGTGGTCGTCCTGAAGATCGTCAAGCGGTTCCTCGACACGGGTGTGTCGCTGCAGAACATCCGCACGGCCGTCCAGCACCTCAGGGAACGCGGTTTCAGCGACCTGGAGCGCATGACGTTGATGAGCGACGGCGCGACGGTCTACGAATGTACCTCGCCCGACGAGGTTCACGCCCTGCTCCAGGGCGGCCAGGGGGTCTTCGGGATCGCCGTGGGCGTGGTGTGGCGGGACGTCGAGAACGCGCTGTCCCAGCTGCACGGCGAGCGGATCGACACCGGCGAGACCCTGGTCGGGCCCAACCCGGCGGATGAGCTGGCGCGTCGCCGCAACCGGGCCGTCTGAGCCGTCGGGCAGAAGCCGGACGCACCGGGCGGGACGTTTCCGCACCGGGCCGTGAGCGGTTTCCCACGGGGCGATCCGGGCGGTCGCGCGAGGTGCTGTCAGTGGCGTAGGGCAGCATCGGAGGTGTGAGAACCGCGCCCACGATCCTGCATCTGGACATGGATGCCTTCTTCGCCTCGGTGGAGCAGGCGTCCAAGCCGAGTCTGCGCGGGAAGGCCGTGGTCGTGGGCGGGCTCGGGCCGCGCGGCGTGGTGGCGACCGCGTCGTACGAGGCGCGGGTTTTCGGGGTGCATTCGGCGATGCCCATGGGCCAGGCCCGGCGGCTCGCACCCCATGCCGCGTACCTGGTGCCGCGCTTCACCTTCTACCGGTCGATCAGCGAGCGCGTGATGGAGCTGCTGCGTGCGCTGTCGCCGCTGGTGGAGCCGCTGAGCCTGGACGAGGCGTTCGTCGACCTGGAGGCCGGCCAGATGGCCTGGGACGAGCGGTCGGCGCGGCTGGCCGGGGTGAAGCTGCGCGCGGACATCCGGGCGGTCACAGGGCTCACGGGGTCGGTGGGGCTGGCCGCCTCCAAGATGCTCGCCAAGATCGCCTCGGAGGAGGCCAAGCCGGACGGGCTGGTGGTGATCGAGCCGGGGTCCGAGCGGGCGATGCTCGCGCCGATGTCGGTGCGGACGCTGCCGGGGGTCGGGCCGGCTACGGGTGACCATCTGCGGCGGGCCGGGATCACCACCGTCGGAGAGATCGTCGAGGCGGGCGAGGACGAGCTGGTCCGGCTGCTGGGAAAGGCGCACGGGCACGGTCTGTACGCCATGGCGCTGGCGCGCGACGACCGGCCCGTCGTGGCGGAACGCGAGACGAAATCGGTGTCTGTCGAGGACACCTACGACGTGGACATCCACGACCGGACGCGCGTCGGGCTGGAGGTGCAGCGGCTGGCCGAGCGGTGCGTGCGGCGGCTGCGCGAGGCCCGGCTGTCCGGGCGGACCATCGTGCTGAAGGTGCGGCGCTACGACTTCTCGACGCTCACCCGGTCCGAGACGCTGCGCGGCCCGACGGACGATCCCGCGGTGATCCGGGAGGCGGCGGCCAGACTGCTGGAGTCGGTCGACACCACGGGCGGGGTGCGGCTGCTCGGAGTGGGGGTCAGCGGGCTCGCCGACTACACGCAGGAGGACCTGTTCGCGCAGGCAGCGGGGGAGCGGACGACCGCGCGGGGTCCGGTCGAGGAGCGCGTGGCCACGCCGGCCGAGGAGCAGCCGGCGCTCGCCGAGCGCAGCTGGCCTGCCGGGCACGACGTGCGGCACGCCGAGTTCGGGCACGGCTGGGTGCAGGGCAGCGGCCTGGGGCGGGTCACGGTGCGGTTCGAGACGCCCTCCTCGAAGCCGGGGCGCGTGCGGACCTTCCGGGTCGACGATCCGGATCTGGAGGCGGCGGATCCGTTGCCGTTGGTGTCACGGGAGCCGGACGGGGGAGGGGCGGCGTCCGGCGCGGGGGATCACGCCGTTTCGTCGGTGCCCGCCAGCTTGCCGAAGTCGTGGTCCGGGAGCGGGGGCGGGGCGGCGACGTCAAGACCGTAGTGGTGGTAGAGCTGCAGTTCCTGTTCCGGGGAGAGGTGGCGGCCCACGCCGAAATCGGGGGCGTCCTTGATCAGGGCGCGCTCGAAGGGGACGTGGAGGGCGCCGTCGATGAGCTCACTGGGCTCCAGGGGGACGAAGGCGTCCCTGCTGAACAGGCCGGTCCGTATGGCCGCCCACTCCGGCTCGCCGGTGGCGTCGTCGAGGTAGACCTCGTCGATCGTGCCGATCCTGGTCCCGTTGCGGTCGAACGCCTTGCGGCCGATCAGGTTGCGCGGATCGATATCGGTTCGCACGGGCCCTCCACTGGTCGCACCTCATCCGTAGGCACTACAAAACGGCACAAGCGGGGATGCGGCCACTCGAAGTTTCGTGCGTTGACCGCGCTGGTACGCTGGCAGCGGCTGTTGACCCCGTGCGGGAGAGTCCTCCAGAGGTCATGGAGGCGCCGAAGGAGCAAATCCTCCCCGGAATCTCTCAGGCTCACGTACCGCACGGACGAGGTCACTCTGGAAAGCAGGGCGGGTGTCGACGGCTTCCGCTCTCACCGACGGTGAAAACCGGAGGCCTTCGGGCGATCCGGTGAAGCTCTCAGGTTGAGATGACAGAGGGGGAGGCCGTTCGGGTACCCGTGCCGTGGTGCCCCTCGAAGGTCGTGTCGACCAGGAGGCCTCCGTAATGACCGCCCACCGCATTCCGCTCTCCGAGCTCGAAGAGGCAGTCCCCTTCGAGCAGCGCCACATCGGCCCCGACCACGAGGCCTGCGCCAAGATGCTCGCGCACGTCGGCTACGGCTCGCTGGACGAGCTCACCGCCGCCGCGGTCCCGGCCGTGATCGCGAGTGCCGAGGCACTGGACCTGCCGGGCGCCCGCAGCGAGGCCGAGGTGATCGCCGAGCTGCGCTCCCTCGCCGACCGCAACCAGGTCCTCGGCTCCATGATCGGCCTCGGCTACTACGGCACGTTCACCCCGCCGGTCATCCTGCGCAACGTCATGGAGAACCCGTCCTGGTACACGGCCTACACGCCGTACCAGCCGGAGATCTCGCAGGGCCGGCTCGAAGCGCTGCTCAATTTCCAGACGATGGTCGCGGACCTGACCGGGCTGCCGACCTCCGGTGCCTCGCTGCTCGACGAGGGCACCGCGGCCGCCGAGGCCATGGCGCTGTCACGGCGCCTGGGCAAGAACAAGAAGGGGCTGTTCCTGGTCGACGCGGACGCACTGCCGCAGACCATCGCGGTGATCCAGACCCGTGCGGAACCGACGGGCGTCGAGGTGGTCGTCGCCGACCTCAGCCACGGCATCCCCGCCGAGATCGCCGAGCGCGAGATCAACGGCGTGCTGATCCAGTACCCGGGCGCCTCCGGCGCCGTGCGCGACATCAAGCCGGTCATCGACCGGGCGCACGAGCTCGGCGCGCTCGTCACCGTCGCCGCCGACCTGCTGGCGCTGACGCTGCTGAAGTCCCCCGGTGAGCTCGGAGCGGACATCGCGGTCGGGACGACGCAGCGCTTCGGGGTGCCCATGGGATTCGGCGGGCCACACGCCGGTTACATGGCCGTCCAGGACAAGATGGCGCGCAGCCTGCCCGGGCGGCTCGTCGGTGTGTCCGTGGACGCCGACGGCAACAAGGCGTACCGGCTGGCGCTGCAGACGCGTGAGCAGCACATCCGCCGTGAGAAGGCCACCAGCAACATCTGCACCGCTCAGGTGCTGCTCGCCGTCATGGCGGGCATGTACGCCGTCTACCACGGCCCGGAGGGCCTCAAGGGCATCGCGCGGCGCACCCACCGGTATGCCACGGTCCTCGCCGCCGGGCTGGCGAGCGGCGGTGTCGAGGTCGTGCACGGCTCCTACTTCGACACCCTGACGGTGCGCGCCGAGGGCCGGGCCGCCGAGGTCGTGGCCGCCGCCCGGGACCACGGGGTCAACCTGCGCCCCGTCGACGCCGACCACGTCTCGATCGCCTGTGACGAGACCACGACACGCGCCCAGGTGCGGGCGGTGTGGGCCGCCTTCGGTGTCGAGGGCGTCATCGAGGCGCTGGACGCGGCCACGGACGAAAGCCTCCCGGACGCCCTGCTGCGGACCGACGACTACCTGACGCACCCCGTCTTCCACCAGCACCGCTCCGAGACCGCCATGCTGCGCTACCTGCGCAGGCTCGCCGACCGGGACTACGCGCTGGACCGCGGCATGATCCCGCTGGGCTCCTGCACCATGAAGCTCAACGCGACCACGGAGATGGAGCCGGTCACCTGGCCCGAGTTCGGGCAGGTGCACCCCTTCGCGCCCGCCGAGCAGGCCGCGGGCTACCTCACCCTCATCCACGAGCTGGAGGACCGCCTCGCCGAGATCACCGGCTACGACAAGGTGTCCCTCCAGCCGAACGCCGGGTCGCAGGGCGAGCTGGCCGGCCTGCTCGCCGTCCGCGGGTACCACCGGGCCAGCGGGGACGAGCAGCGCACCGTGTGCCTGATCCCGTCGTCCGCGCACGGCACCAACGCCGCCAGCGCGGTGATGGCGGGCATGAAGGTCGTCGTCGTGAAGACCGCCGAGGACGGCGAGATCGACGTCGAGGACCTGCGGGCGAAGATCGAGCAGTACCGCGACGAGCTGTCCGTGCTGATGATCACCTACCCGTCCACCCACGGTGTGTTCGAGGAGCACGTCGCCGACATCTGCGCGCAGGTCCACGAGGCGGGCGGGCAGGTCTACGTCGACGGGGCCAACCTCAACGCGCTCGTCGGGCTGGCCAAGCCCGGGCACTTCGGCGGCGACGTCTCGCACCTGAACCTGCACAAGACCTTCTGCATCCCGCACGGCGGCGGCGGTCCGGGTGTCGGCCCGGTCGCGGTGCGCGAGCACCTCGCCCCCTATCTGCCGAACCACCCGCTGCAGCCCGAGGCGGGCCCCGAGACGGGTGTCGGACCCGTCTCCGCGGCGCCGTGGGGCTCCGCGGGCATCCTGCCCATCTCGTGGGCGTACGTCCGGCTCATGGGCGGTGAAGGGCTGAAGCGGGCCACGCAGGTGGCCGTGCTCAGCGCCAACTACATCGCCAAACGGCTGGAGCCGCACTACCCGGTGCTCTACACCGGCCCCGACGGTCTCGTGGCCCACGAGTGCATCATCGACCTGCGGCCCCTGACCAAGGCGACCGGAGTGAGCGTCGACGACGTCGCCAAGCGGCTGATCGACTACGGCTTCCACGCGCCGACCATGTCCTTTCCGGTGGCCGGGACGCTGATGATCGAGCCGACCGAGTCGGAGGACCTGGCGGAGCTGGACCGCTTCTGCGAGGCCATGATCGCCATCCGCGCGGAGATCGAGAAGGTCGGCTCCGGCGAGTGGCCCGAGGACGACAACCCGCTGCGCGCCGCCCCGCACACCGCCGGCGCGCTCGCCGGGGCGTGGGAGCACGCCTACAGCCGCGAGGAGGCCGTCTTCCCGGCCGGGGTGTCGGCCGCCGACAAGTACTGGCCGCCGGTGCGCCGTATCGATCAGGCCTTCGGCGACCGGAACCTCGTCTGCTCCTGCCCGCCGCTGGACGCGTACGAGGACTGACCGGCCGACCGGTCACAGGGAGGGGCTTCGCGGTGCGGGGCCCCTCCGCCGTTCACCGGCGCGTTCACGCGGTGGCGAGTGACACCGCGGTCGCCTTGATCAGGACGACGACGGGGGCCCCGGGCGACAGCGCGAGGCCGTCCGCGGCGTCCCCGGTGATCACGGCGGTCAGCACGCCGTCCCCGGTGATCACGGCGGTCAGCTCGCCCCCCTCGGCCGTGACGCGGACGGACGTCATCGCGTCGCCGGCCGTGATGACCGTGGCCGTGTGGGGAGCTGGTTGCAGATCGGCAGGCCCTCCACGGGGGCCGCGGCCGGCGCCACCTTCGGCGGACGTCATCAGGGGCTCGCACGGCGGTGCCCGGGGCGAGACGGAGGCCCTCCGCGGCTGCACGGGTGATCGCCGCGCTGAGGTCCCGGCCGCGGGCGAGGCGGACCCTGACCGTCGCCATGGCCTTGCCGGGGCCGACGGCGGTGACGCTACCGGGGAGCTGGTTGCGGATGCTCAGGCTCATGGGTGCACGGCAAGTCCGAGGGCCCGCCGAGCCGGGGACGCTCGGGCCTGCGTCGGCACCGCTGACCCGTGGTCTTCTCCGCGGTCCTGCAAGAGGGGCGCCGGCCTCCGGGCCCGGCATGACTTTGCCCCCTGTCGAAAGCGCTGACCCTCGGGGGCGGCGTCGCCGGGCCCGACGGGTGCCGTCGGAGAGGCTGATGAGACCCCGGCTCAGACGCGGTCGATGTGGACGTTCGTCGACTTCACGCGGGCTGTCGCCTCCATGCCGACCTCCAGGCCCAGTTCCTCCACCGCCTCGCGGGTGAGCAGCGAGACGAGCCGGTGCGGACCGGCCTGGATCTCTACCTGGGCGGCGACGTCTCCGAGCTTGATAGCGGTGACGATGCCGGGGAAGGCGTTGCGGGCGGAGGTGTACGGGGTGTCCTCTTCGGCGGCGCCGGACCGGGCGAGTCCGACCGAGAAGGCGGCCAGGTCCCGCCCGTTGATGACGCGTCGCCCGGCCTCGTCGCGGTGGGTCGTGATGCGGCCCGCGTCCGCCCAGCGCCGGGCGGTGTCCGGGCTCACGCCGAGCAGCCGTGCTGCCTGGCCGATCGTGTAGGACTGCATGCCGGTCACGATAGGGGTGGAGGGAGGGCGGGGCGGATGCGGGGTTGGCCGATGGGTATAACGCGATATAGCGCTAGTGGCCTGTGGGTGGGCCGGGCGGCGTGCCCGGGGAGATCGGGGGTGGAGTGATGGCGGCCGAGATCGCGCGGACCGGTGGATCGCCCGAGGTGCGGGCGTCCCACGAGGACCGGGACCGGACCGTGGACGTACTGCGTGTCGCCGCGGGCGAGGGCCGGCTGACCCTGGAGGAGCTGGACGAGCGGCTGGAGGCCGCGCTGTCCGCCCGCACGGTGAGCGAACTCGTCGTGCTGACGGCGGATCTGCCCGCGCCGGCCGGCCGGGCACCCGTCGGGGAGGAGGACATCGTCCGGATCCGGCAGGAAGGGGCCTCGACCCGGCGGGGCGACGGCTGGACGGTGCCGCGGCGGCTGGAGATCCGTTCGGCGTGGGGTGACGTGACGCTCGACCTCACCGACGCGGTGATCACGCACGACACGCTGGACATCGACCTGGACCTGCGTGCCGGCGTCCTGAAGCTGCTGACCCGGCCGGGTGTCATGGTGGACACCGGCGGTCTGGTGATGCGGTGCTCCGAGATCAAGGCGCGCCGGCCGGCCGACGACGCCGTCCTGCTGCGCATACGGATCACGGGTGAGATCCGCTACGGCCAGGTCGTGGTGTGCCCGCCGCGCAGGGGCTTCGGCCGCAGGCGGGCGACCGCCTGACTCACCCCACGTGGACCCTCGGCCGCCGCTTCAGGTCCGGCTCCGCCCGGCTCAGGACCTCATGGGTCGCCGGCGCGACCCCGCCCTGGCCGAACAGCAAGCAGCGCAGGGGGTTGGCGAAGGGCCCGCCCTTGGTCCATCCGGGCTGGTGTCCGAGGGGTGAGAAGTAGGCGACACCGGTCAGGCACATCACCCGCCACCAGGGCCGACCCTGGTGCGGGGCTCCGCTTCGGCATGGGGCCCGGTGTGGCCGCCGCTCCTGCCCATGTCGGGCAGGCCCTCCACCGTCCAGGCACGCGGGTGGCCGGATGGAGTGGGCCCAAGGGCGGCTCGGTGAAGGGTGCTCGGTGGTGGCCGTCGACGTGCTCCCGATGCGCGGTTCAAGGATTTCCGGCCGTCACCGGACGGCCGGATCGGCGTAAGCGGAGCGTGATGCCGTGGTCCGTGGGTGAGAGGGCCGGGATCGTCAAGCTTCCGATGAGACTGCCCGCCGGGACCGGCGCACCTGCGGAAACGCGAGTTGAAGGACGGGGACGGCTCTGCCTCGCGGGAGGGCGACGCCGATCCGTCGGCCGACCGACGGCCACTCTGTGTGATGGCCGTCACCCGCGCCTCGTAACGTTCGTGCGGCGTTCCGAATGTTTCGTCCCCTCATCTGCTGCCTGTGTCAGTGAAAGATTCACCATGTACAAGGGGTTGCCACCGTTTGGCCGCTGTCTCTAGGGTGCGGCAACAGCGAAGCTTTCTGGATCTCATTCGAAACTTTCGAGGAGCGCATGATGGGCGACCCCGCACTGTCCCGCCGCGGCTTCCTGGCGGCCTCCGCCGCGGCCGGTCTGGGGACGACGGCACTGACCGCATGCGGCGGGGACTCGGACGGAGGGGCGTCGGGGACGACCACGATCGAGTGGTGGAACATCTCCACCACTCAGCCCTCCAAAGACGTCTGGGCCGCCCTCGCCCGGAAGTTCGAGGCACAGAACCCCAAGGTCAAGATAAAGATCGTCCAGATGGAGAACGACGGCTACAAGTCCAAGATGACGGCGCTGACCGCCTCCGGGAAGCTGCCCGACATCTTCCACACCTGGGGCGGCGGCGTGCTGAAGCAGCAGGTCGACGCCGGCCTCGTCGAGAACCTCACGGACCGCACCAAGCCATGGGCCGACGCCCTGCTGCCGGTCGCCAGGGAGCCGTACCTCATCGACGACCAGACCTACGGCATCCCGTTCGACATCGGCATGATCGGCTTCTGGTACAACAAGGCGCTCTTCAAGAAGGCAGGCATAACCGAGCCGCCGACCACCTGGAACGGCTTCCTCGACGCCGTACGCAAGCTCCAGGCCGCCGAGGTCACCCCGCTGGCACTGGCCGGCAAGGAGAAGTGGCCCGGCATGTACTACTGGGCCTACCTGGCGATGCGCACCGCCGGCGCCGAGGCGCTGCAGAAGGCCTACGACGCCAAGGACTTCACCGGTGCGCCCTTCGTGGAGGCGGGCGAGCACCTGAAGGAACTCGTCGGCCTCCAGCCGTTCCAGAAGGGATACCTGGGCGCCGCCTACTCCACCCCCACCGGCCAGGCCGCCACCGTCGGCAACGGCAAGGCGGCGATGGAGCTCATGGGCCAGTGGGCGCCCACGGTTCAGGCCGACGCGGGCAAGGGCCTCGGCAAGGACCTCGGATTCTTCCCGTTCCCCGCGGTCGAGGGCGGCAAGGGCGCCATCACGGAGGTGTTCGGCGGAGGCGGCGGGCACGCGCTGCGCCGGGGCGCCCCGCAGGCGGCCGTCGACTTCCTCGAGTTCTTCGCGTCCGAGGCCACCGACCTCGAACTGGTCAAGAAGACCGGTGTCCTTCCCGTGGTGCCCGCGGCCGAGAGCGCCATCGCCGACCCCAACATCAAGGCCGTACAGGCCCAGTTGAAGGCGGCCACCGGTTTCCAGCTCTACCTGGACCAGGCGTACGCGCCCGCCGTCGGCCAGGAGGTCAACGACAGTGTGGCCGCGCTCATCGCCGGTTCCAAGTCGCCCGGGCAGGTCGCCCAGTCGATCACGAAGACCGCGAAGGAAGAGCAGTAGCCGGCGATGACCTCCACGTTCCTGCCGGACAAACGGACCGGTACCGGCGCCGGTGCCGGTGCCCCGCCCCCGGCCGCGGACCGGCCCACCGGGCGGGCCCGGCGGCGCGCACTGCACTGGCTCACCGCGGCCGGCTTCCAGCTCCCGGCCCTGGTGCTGTTCGCCGGGCTCGTGCTGCTGCCGATGCTGTTCGCCCTCTACGCCGCGTTCTTCCGCTGGGGCGGCTTCGGCATGCCGTCCGACTACATCGGCGGCGAGAACTTCACCCGGCTCTTCCAGGACGAGGTCTTCCTCGGCGACCTGTGGCGCTGCCTGGTCCTCGTGGTGCTGTCGCTCGCTGTCCAGCTGCCGTTCGCGCTCGCCATGGCCGTCCTGCTCAACCAGCGGATGCGCGGGCGGGCGGTGTACCGGATGCTGTTCTTCGCCCCGTACGTCCTGTCCGAGGCCATCACCGGCATCCTCTTCGGCATGATCTTCGCCCCGGACGACGGTTTCGCCGACCAGGTCCTCGACAGGATCGGGCTGGCGGGGCTGGGCGGTGAGTGGTTCGCGGATCCGTCCACCGTCATGGCGACCCTGTTCCTGGTCATGACCTGGAAGTACTTCGGCTTCCACATGATGCTGTACCTGGCCGGACTGCAGGCGGTCCCCCGGGAACTGACCGAGGCGGCGCTCATCGACGGGGCGAGTGCCTGGCAGCGGTTCCGCAATGTCACCCTGCCCCTGCTCGCGCCCACCCTGCGCATCAGCGTCTTCCTGTCGGTCATCGGGGCGATCCAGCTCTTCGACCTGGTGTGGGTCACCACCGCGGGCGGCCCCGACCACCACTCCGAGACCATGGCCGTGACCATGTTCCAGTACGGCTTCAAGCGCTACCAGGTCGGCTACGCCAGCGCGATCAGCGTGGTCATGTTCGGCATCAGCCTGGTCTTCGCCCTCGCCTACCAGCGGTTCGTCCTCCGGCGCGACCTGGAAGGTGCCACCACGACCATGCGGGGTGACGCGAAGTGAACACCCGTCAGAAGACGCGTGGGGGCGGCAGGACCTGGGGCCTGCACCTCGTACTGACCGTCGTCGGAGCGGTCATGGCCGTCCCCCTGCTCTACGCCGTGCTGTCCGGCTTCAAGTCCACCGACGAGCTCTCCCGCAACCCGGTCGGTCTGCCCGAGTCGTGGGTGACCTCCAACTACACCCAGATCCTCGGCTCGGGGGACTTCTGGCGGCTGATCGGCAACAGCACGCTGATCGCGGTGGGCACGACCGTCCTGATCGTCGCGGTCTCCGCCCTGTCGGCCTTCTCCTTCGCGCGGTTCGCCTTCCGCGGCCGCGAGGCGCTGTTCACGCTGTTCACCATGGGGCTGATGTTCCCGTTCGCGGTAGCGGCCCTGCCGCTGTTCCTGCTGCTGCGCTCCCTGGACCTGCTGGACAACCCGCTCGGCGTGATCCTCCCGCAGGCCGCCTTCGGACTGCCCATGACGATCATCATCCTGCGGGGCTTCTTCCGGCAGATCCCCGGCGAGCTGGAGGAGGCGGCCACGCTCGACGGGTGCAGCTCGTTCGGCTTCTTCTGGCGGGTGCTGCTGCCCATGGCGCGGCCCGCGCTCGGCACCGTCTCCGTGCTGGCCGTCGTCACCAGCTGGAACAACTTTTTCCTGCCGCTGCTGGTGTTCACCGACGCACAGTGGTGGACGCTGCCGATCGGCGTCCAGCAGTTCCAGGGGCAGTACTCCGCGGAGTACGCCAAGGTCTTCGCCTATCTGGTGCTGGCCATGGTCCCCGCCCTCGCGTTCTACTCCGTCGCCGAGCGCCAACTCGTCGGAGGCCTCACCGCCGGCGCCACCAAGGGCTGACGCGCGCCGCGGCCGTACGGCTCTGTTCTCGCCCATCCCCGTCGTGAGGAGTCGCACCATGCGCAAGAACCGTCTGAGACTCATCGGCGCCGTCACGGCGCTCCTGGTCGCCGCGGGCATCGGCGCCGGCACGCCCGCCCAGGCGGGTCACCAGCAGCCCACCCTCGCCGACCTCGCCCAGCGGCACGGCCGCTACTTCGGCAGCGCCACCGACAATCCCGAGCTCGTGGACGGGCCCTACAAGGCCCTGCTCGGCAGCGAGTTCGACCAGATCACGCCCGGCAACGGCATGAAGTGGTACGCCACCGAGCCCCAGCAGGGCGTGTTCGACTTCTCCCAGGGCGACGAGATCGTGCACCTCGCCCGCGCCAACCGGCAGAAGGTGCGCGGCCACACCCTGGTCTGGCACAGCCAGCTGCCCGAGTGGATCACGAACAGGGAGTGGACGGCCCCGGAGCTGAGAGCCGTGCTGAAGAAGCACATCCAGACCGAGGTACGGCACTACCGGGGCAAGGTGTTCGCCTGGGACGTCGTCAACGAGGCGTTCAACGAGGACGGCACGTACCGGGAGTCGGTCTTCTACAAGACGCTCGGGCCCGGCTACATCGCCGACGCGCTGCGCTGGGCGCACCAGGCCGATCCACGCGTCAAGCTGTACCTCAACGACTACAACATCGAGGGGATCGGCCCGAAGAGCGACGCCTACCACCGGCTGGCCAAGGAACTGAAGGCCGCGGGCGTCCCGCTGCACGGCATCGGCCTCCAGGCCCACCTGGCCCTGCAGTACGGCTATCCGGACACCGTGGAGGACAACCTCCGCCGCTTCTCCCGGCTCGGCCTCGACACCGCCCTCACCGAGGTCGACATACGGATGCAACTGCCCGCGACGCAGGAGAAGCTGGCCCGGCAGGCCCAGTGGTACGCCGATCTGACCGCGGCCTGCCTGGCGGTCCGCCGGTGTGTCGGCATCACGCTGTGGGACTACACCGACAAGTACTCATGGATCCCGGCGGTCTTCCCGGGTGAGGGCGCGGCCCTGCCGTGGGACGAGGAACTGCGGCCCAAGCCCGCGTACTTCGCGCTGCGTTCGGCGCTCGGGGGGCGGTAGCCGGGGGCGGCGCCCTGCCGGACCGGGGGCGGCGGGGCGCCGTTCCCCCGTACGGGGGCTCAGGCCGGTGGTGCGGTGCTCGCCCGTACCACCAGGTCGGTGCCGAGCTCCACGCGCGGTGAGTCCGGCTGCTCGTCGCGGGTCAGCCGGAGCACCGTGCGCACGGCCAGTTCGCCCATGTCGGCCAGGGGCTGGCGGATGGTCGTCAGGGGCGGGGCCGACCAGCGGACTTCCGGGAGGTCGTCGAAGCCGACCACGCTCATGTCCTGCGGCACCCGCAGCCCGTGCCGGCGCAGTGCCTCGATCGCGCCGAGTGCCATCTGGTCGCTGGCCGCGAACAGGGCGGTCGGCGGCTCGGGCAGGCCGAGCAGCGTGGTGCAGGCGGTGAAACCGGACTCGGGGCGGAAGTCGCCGGTGACCACGAGGGACGCGTCCGGCGAGATGCCGGCGCCCTCCAGGGCGGCGCGGTAGCCGTCCAGCCGGGCCCGCGAGCACAGCAGGCGGGGCGGGCCGGCGATCAGGCCGATCCTGCGGTGTCCGAGGGACAGCAGATGCTCGGTGGCCGCCAGACCGCCCGACCAGTTCGCGGCGCCGATCGTGGGGGCGTCCAGGGAGGGCGACCCCGCCGGATCGACGACCACCAGGGGCACGCCCAGGATCCGCAGCTCTTCGTGCAGGCTCGGGTCCAGGGCCGAGGTGACGAGGATGACGCCGTCGGAGGCGCGGGCCCGCAGATTGCGCATCCACTCGCGGGCGTCACCCGACCGCCCGTGGATGGCCGACACCACCGTGCCGACCCCGGCCGCGTGCGCGACCTCCTCGACCCCCCGGATGATCTCCACGGCCCAGGGGCTGTCGAGGTCGTCGAAGACCAGGTCGAGCAGGGCGGCACGGGTGCCGGGAGCCGTGGGGCGCTTGCGGTAGCCGTGCCGGCGCAGCAGGGCCTCGACGCGGGCCCGGGTCCGCGGCGACACGTCGGACCGGCCGTTGACGACCCGGGACACGGTCGGTACGGACACGCCGGCCTGCCGGGCGATCTCCGTGATCGTGACCTTGCCCCCGGCGTCGGCCTCACGTGCTCCCACTTGCCCACCTCCGTCGACGGGTGACCGCGAAACTTCCAGGAGTCTTCCGGAAGACGGGCCCCGGTGGGAAGGCGTACGAGCCGGGAACGGGACGTGGCCGCCGGTGACGGAAAGCGACGAGCCCCACACGTGCCTCGGGGCCGGTGCGCGGGGCGTCCCGCGGCCGGCCCCTCATCTGTGCCGACGGGGCGTCGCTCCGCCGAACGGCCTCAGGCGGCCGTCATCACCTGGCCCGCCGGCGGACGGTGCGGCGCGATGGCCCGGCCGTCCGGCAGGAGCTCGCCGGTGTCCTCGAAGAGCACCACGCCGTTGCACAGCAGGCTCCATCCCTGCTCCGGGTGGTGCGCCACGAGGCGGGCGGACTCCCGGTCGGCGGAGTCGGCTGAGGGGCACTGGGTCTGGTGCTGGCACATGGGTGGGATCTTTCGCTGGGTCGAGATGGACGATGAGACTGCGTCGGTCGAGTCGGTCGTGTCTGTTCCGCGGCTAGAAGTGTCGTTCATGGCCGCCCCCCGTTGTGATAAGTCGTCGGAACCCAGTGTTGCCCCACGGGCGTCGCTCCGCAGGGATTTCGCGTCACGGCTTCTCACAGGTTCATGACGCGTCACCCGCGTGGACGGTTCATCCCAACTGGGCCGTCCCTTCGGGTGGTTCGCAGTGGCCGGATAGGGCTAGTCCGCCCGGGCCGACGGCCATCCCGGCTCGTACGAGCCATAAAGTGCTCCAAAGAGCGATCGCGTGAGCGAAAAGACGTTCGTGTGAGCGATCGGGTGGCAAAAGAACGACCCCGCCGCCGAAGTGCGGCGACGGGGTGCGGGGAACTCGCGGCTCTTCAGGCGGGCGAGCCGAGCAGTCTGGTGGGAGCCGCCCGGTGGGTCAGCACCGGAAGCAGTTCGGCGACGCGGTGCGGACGGTGGGCCGCGATGCCCGGAGGCGCGGGCGCCAGCGGGACGAGCAGATCGGTGGCGGCGGGGTGTCCGTCGGCGCCGTCCGCGGCGCAGTCCTCGTGCAGCCAGAGCGTCAGCATGTACAGGCCGGGCACCGACAGCAGCCGGGGCTGGTACGGCTGCGGCATCGTCTCCGCCTGCCTCAGGGCGCGCTCGGTGGAGGTGATGTACGGACCCTCGAAGAAGTGCGAGAAGGCCCAGCCGTCGGCGGTCAGCATGGTCTCCGCCGCGGCCACGGCGTGGTCGCCGCAGCGGATCAGGAAGCGCCACCCGGCCAGCCGGGTCGCCGAGACGCCCTCGGCCGTGACGTGGTCGAGGACGTGCACGGGCAGCGGGAGCTCGGGTGTGGCGGGTCCCCGCGTGCCGAGCATGGAGGGAGTTCGCGCCTCGCGGACCGCGGTGGGAGAGGAGAGCGCAGTCAGGACGGAACGGAGTGCGGGCGCGGGAGCCGGAGGGACATGCAGCGGCATGGTGGGTCGCCTCTCATTCAAAGGCACGGTGGCGCGAGGGCGGGGGCGGACGGCGCTGTCAGCTCACGAGGGTCAGAAGGGCAGGGGCCGGGTCGTGAACGAGAGGGGGGTGGGATCCGCGTCGCCTCGGCGGCAGGACCCGTCGACCGTGGGCGCCAACCTTCTGCCTTGTCGCGGAGTTTATACGACACGGGTTGAGACTGTGTTTCGGCTAGCCGTTTCCGGTGAGTAGAACAAGGGTACATTCGGTCGGCGATACGCGAGAATCATCCCGATTCCGAGCGGGGGTGCACGGCGATGACCTCGGTGAATGTCCGCGAGCCGGTCGGCGTATTCTTGTCGGCGTTTTTCACGAGTTCGCGGGACCCGAAACCCGTCCGGTGCGTCATGCCGAGTGAATGTGCCACCGGTCACACATGGCCAGCGTAGCGGCCGGCGGACCCGCGCGGGACGTTATCGATCGCTTTCGCTGGGCATCCTCCACCTGACCGGGACCCGGGCAGCCGGATCCCGGCCCGCATCACCGAGAAGGGACGCTTCGATGGGGGAGAAGGTCGTGGCGGGCCGGTTCGACCTGTCCGATCGCCAGCGCTACCGCGACAAGCTGCGTCAGTGTCTGACGGGCTTGGAGCGACTCCTGGCGGAGAAGCGGTTCGATCGCCCCCAGAACCTCATGGGGCTGGAGATCGAATTGAATCTCGCAGGCGCCGACGGCATGCCGAAAATGTTGAACGGGCAAGTCCTCGAACGCATCGCGAGTCGTGATTTCCAAACAGAACTCGCCATGTTCAACCTGGAAGTGAACATCCCCCCACACCGTCTGGGGGGCCGGGTATTCGACCGGCTCGCGGAGGAACTCCGTACGTCGCTGGCATATGCCGACCGAAAAGCAGGCGAGGTCGACGCCGGTATTGTGATGATCGGTATTCTGCCGACTCTCGACCGTGACGACCTGGTGTCGTCGAACCTCTCCGACGTCGACCGCTACACCCTCCTCAACGATCAGATCGTGGCCGCCCGCGGCGAGGAGTTCACCCTCGACATCGACGGGGTGGAGCACCTGAGCTGCACCTCGAAGTCCATCGCGCCCGAGGCCGCCTGTACCTCCGTGCAGCTGCACCTCCAGGTCACCCCGGCCCGCTTCGCCGACGTGTGGAACGCGGCCCAGGCGGTCGCCGCCGCGCAGATCGCCGTCGGCGCCAACTCGCCCTTCCTCTTCGGCCGCGAGCTGTGGCGCGAGTCGCGGCCCCCGTTGTTCCAGCAGTCCACCGACACCCGCCCGCCCGAGCTCCAGGCCCAGGGCGTCCGGCCGCGCACCTGGTTCGGGGAGCGCTGGGTCACCTCGGCGTACGACCTCTTCGAGGAGAACCTGCGCTACTACCCGGCCCTGCTGCCGATCTGCGACGACGAGGACCCGCTGAAGGTCCTCGACCAGGGCGGCACACCCTCGCTCGCCGAACTCGTCCTGCACAACGGCACGATCTACCGCTGGAACCGCCCCGTCTACGGCATCGCCGACGGCGTCCCGCACCTGCGCGTGGAGAACCGCGTCCTGCCGGCCGGTCCCACCGTCGTCGACGTCATCGCCAACGCGGCCTTCTTCTACGGCGTCGTGCGGGCGCTCGCGGAGGAGTCCCGGCCGGTGTGGTCCCGGCTGCCCTTCGAGGCGGCCGCCGCCAACTTCGACGCCGCGTGCAAGGACGGCATCGACGCCCGCTTCACCTGGCCCCGGCGCGGCCGGTACGGCGGCACCGCCGAGGTCGACGCCGTGAGCCTGGTCCGGGACGAGCTGCTGCCGCTCGCCGAGGCGGGGCTGGACGCCTGGGGTGTCGAGCCGGCCGACCGCGATCTGTACCTGGGCGTGATCGAGGAACGGTGCCGCCGCCGGGTGAACGGGGCGAGCTGGCAGGCCGCCACCTTCCACAAGGCACTGGACGCCGGCCTCTCCCGGGAGGACGCCCTGGCCGCCACGACCCGGCGCTACCGCGAGCTGATGCACAAGGGAGAGCCGGTGCACAGCTGGCCGGTGGGGCTGCGGGAGCCGGTGTCGCTGGGATGACGCCGCCGTCGGGGTGACATTCCGTTGCCGCCATACTGATCCGACAGGTCGGTGAAGTGGAGGCGGGTGTGCAGGCGGAGACGAGCCCGGTGGGCGATCCCAATCCACAGCAAGGGCTCTCACGGCGAATGCTCCGCCACGAGACACTGCTCGTCCTCGCGCTCTCGCTGGGCGCGAGCGGAGTGTCCGCGCTGATCAGCTTCGTCGGGTCGGTCACCAAGCCGGGCGGGCTCAAGGACCAGGCGGCCACGCTGAACGCCTCGGCCGCGCCCGGCCGGCCCTGGCTCGACCTCGCCTGGCAGCTCTTCGGCATCACCACGGCCCTCGTGCCCGTCGCGCTCGTCGCGCACTTCCTGCTGCGTGAGGGCGCGAGCCTGCGCACCATCGGCTTCGACCGCACCCGCCCCTGGCCCGACCTCGGCCGCGGGGCGGCGATCGCGGCCGTCATCGGCAGCACCGGCATCGCCTTCTACCTCGCGGCCCGCGGTCTCGGCTTCAACCTCACCGTGGTGCCCGAGGCGCTGCCCGAGGTGTGGTGGAAGTACCCGGTGCTGATCCTCTCGGCGATCCAGAACGCCGTACTGGAGGAAGTGATCGTCGTCGGGTATCTGCTGCGCCGCATGGGCCAGCTGGGCTGGACTCCGACGGCGGCGCTGGCCGGCAGCGCGGTGCTGCGCGGCTCGTACCACCTCTACCAGGGCGTCGGCGGCTTCATCGGGAACATGGTCATGGGTGTCGTCTTCGTCCACCTCTACCGCCGCTGGGGGCGCGTCGGCCCGCTCGTGGTGGCCCACTCGCTGCTCGACATCGGGGCGTTCGTCGGGTACGCGCTGCTGGCGGGCAAGGTGGGCTGGCTGCCGACGGCCTGAAGCGGTGCGGAAGGGGCGTACGACACCGTCGTACGCCCCTTCTCTCGTCTCAGGCCATCAGGTCGCCCTCGATGACGGTGACCGCCCTGCCCGTCAGCAGGGTGCGCCCGCCCCGCAGTTCCGTGCGGACGCGGCCGGAGCGGGGTGAGGCCTGGAGTCCGGTGAGCCCCGGACGGCCCAGGCGCTCGGACCAGAACGGGGCGAGTGCGGTGTGGGCGCTGCCGGTCACCGGGTCCTCGTCGATGCCGACGTTCGGAAAGAAGCAGCGCGAGACGAAGTCGTAGCCCCGGGCGGGGTCCTCGGCCAGGGCGGTGGCGATGACGCCGCGCTCGGAGTGGGCGGCGAGGGCCTTCAGATCGGGGCGGAGGGCGTGCACCGTCTTCTCGTCGGTGATCTCGACGAGCAGGTCGCCGACGTGCGGGCCGGTGTCGAGGACGGTGAGCGGCTCGGCTCCGAGCGCCTCGGCGAGGCCGTGGGGCGGGTCGAGGCGGGTGAGCGGGGCCGTCGGGAAGTCCATGGTGACAGAGCCGTCCGCGGCGGGGGTGGCGACCAGGACGCCGCTGCGCGTGGCGAACCGGACCGGGCCCTCGTGGGCGTCGGTCGTGTGCAGGACGTGGGCGGTGGCGAGGGTCGCGTGGCCGCACATCGCGACCTCGGTGGCCGGCGTGAACCAGCGCAGCGCCCAGTCGGCCCCGGCGCCCTCGGGCAGCGGGTGGGCGAAGGCGGTCTCGGCGTGGTTGACCTCCAGGGCGACGCTCTGCAACCAGGTGTCGTCCGGGAAGGCGTCCGCGTCGGTCAGGAGCAGGACCCCGGCCGGGTTGCCGGTGAAGGGGCGATCGGTGAAGGCGTCGACGATTCGGATCCGCATGGCCCCGACGTTAGGGCTGCGCCGGGGCCGCAGACCAAGGCCAATCCGGGAGTGGCGGCCCGGTTCCGCCGGCCGGGTGCCGCGAGCAGGTCCTTGCCCTCGGCGCATTACCGATATATCGTTGAAGCATCGCGACAGATCAACGATGGAATGGAGAGTGGTTGGGATGCGTACCCACGGATTCGAGCGTGGACATGGACACGGCGGCCCGCAGCACGGCCGGGGCGGCTTCGAAGGGCTGCGGTCGGCCTTCGGTCCGTTCGGGCCCGGCGGCCCGGGCGGCCCCGGCTGGGGCGGACCCGGTGGGCCGGGCCCCTGGGGCGGACGAGGGCGTGGGGGCCCGAGGGGAAGGGCGCGGCGCGGTGACGTACGCGCCTCGATCCTGGCCCTGCTGAAAGACCGGCCGATGCACGGCTACGAGATGATCCAGGAGATCGCCGAGCGCAGCGGCGGGGCGTGGAAGCCCAGCCCCGGCTCGGTGTACCCCACCCTCCAGCTGCTGGAGGACGAAGGGCTGATCGTCAGCGCCTCCGAGGGCGGCAAGAAGCTGTTCTCGCTCACCGAGGCGGGCCGCGAGGCAGCCGGCGAGGGGCCCGAGGCCCCCTGGGAGGAGGCTTCCCGCGGGGTCGACTGGGAGGCCCTCGGTGAGATCCGCCAGGCCGGCTTCGGTCTGATGGAGGCCTTCGGCCAGGTCTGGAAGACCGGCAGCAAGGAGCAGCGCGAGAAGGCGGTCGGCGTCATCAACGAGGCCCGCAAGAAGATGTACCTCATCCTCGCCGACGAGGACTGAAGGGCGCGGGCACGACGCGCCCCCGGATCCCTCCGGGGGCGCGTCGGCGTGCCGGGGGGTGTCAGGCCACCAGACCGTCCAGCCTGCGCAGCGACTCGTGCAGGGCCGCCGTGGCCGAGTCCTTGAGCTTGCCCGCCATCAGGGACACCGTCGCGCCCGTGAACTCACCGTCGATGCGGACCGTCGTGGCGCCGCCGTCGGGCGCGAGGGTGTAACGCGTCGCGACCGTCACCGCCATCGGGCCCTTGCCGCGGAGGGCGAGCACGCGGGCCGGTTCCAGCTCCTCGACGGTCCAGGCCACCTCGGCCGGGAAGTTCATCAGCAGCATGTTCTCCAAGAACGTCGCGCCCACGGCGAGAGGCTCCGGGCCGCCCGCCGGGAAACTCGTGTGGGTCGCGTTCCACTCGCCGTACGCGGACCAGTCCGTGAGTCTCGCCCATACCTTCTCGGCCGGCGCTCCGATGCGTGCCTGCGCGCTGACTTCGGCCATGCGACCACCTCTTCGTATCGGGCCGGTGTCGCGGAACGTAGCCGCAGCGGCCGCGATGTTCAATACTGACGAACCGTCAGGCAGGCCGGTGCCTCTCCCCGGATCCGCCTGATCTCCTCCGCAAGGAGGAGATTCCGGCCACCGGCGTCCACTTTCCGTGGGACGCGAAGATGCTTCCCTCCGGGGATGACCCGGGCCCGCGGGGCTGATGGGGTAGAGGATGTGCAACCCCGTAACCCCCGGCAGTCGGCCCATGAGCACGGCATCCAGCGCGTGGACAACGATGCCAGGCTCAGTGACGAGCTGGCGTCGGTGGTCGGCGGTGCCCGGCGCCGGGCGGTCCGGGACGGGGACCGGCAGATCGACACCGCCCATCTGCTCCACTCGCTGCTGGAGTCCGACCCCGACGCGCGTGCCGTCATCGGTGAGGGACCGCAGATCGCGCGGCTGCTCGGTTATCTCGTCCAGCGCAGCATCGGCTACGGCCTGCGCTGGCAGAGCGGTGTGGAGGACTCCGGCGCCGTCCCCCTCGTGACCGAAACGGCGGGCTTCTCCCCGCTCGCCGCCGCGTCCATGGAGTACGCCTGCGCGCGCGGGTCCGAGCGCGGCGGGCCGGCCCGTGGCACCGACCTGCTCGCGGCGATCGTCGTCGACCCGCAGGCGCGCGCCGTAGAGGTGCTCGAACGGGCCGGCATCGACCCGCGCGAGGTGCACGCCCGGCTCGACGGCCGGCCCGCCGTCACCGAGGAGTGCGGCGAAGCCACGCACTGAGCCGCGTGACCTGGGGCCGCTCCTCCCGTCCAGGCTGTGAGACAGGTGCCATAGGGGATGACGCTCCTGTCAAGGCCTGCCATCATGTGCCGGTGCGTACCTCTGACAGCAGCGCGAGCGGGCGCGGCAGGGGGGTGGGGCTCGGCCTCGCGCTCCTGTCCGCGGTCGCCTTCGGCGGATCCGGTGTCGCGGCCAAGCCGCTGATCGAGGCGGGCCTGGACCCGCTGCACGTGGTGTGGCTGCGCGTGGCCGGGGCGGCCCTGGTCATGCTGCCGCTCGCCGTGCGGCACCGGGCGCTGCTGCGCAGGCGCCCCGGGCTGCTGGCCGGGTTCGGCCTGCTCGCCGTCGCCGGTGTCCAGGCCTGCTACTTCGCCGCGCTCTCCCGGATCCCCGTCGGGGTCGCGCTGCTCATCGAGTACCTGGCACCCGCGCTCGTGCTGGGCTGGGTGAGGTTCGTGCAGAAGCGGCCCGTGACGCGTGCCGCGGCCGTCGGTGTCGTCCTCGCGGTCGGCGGACTCGCCTGTGTCGTCGAGGTCTGGTCCGGTCTCGGCTTCGACGTCCTCGGACTGCTGCTCGCGCTCGGCGCGGCCTGCTGCCAGGTCGGCTACTTCGTGCTGTCCGACCAGGGCGGCGACGCCGGGGACGAGGCACCCGACCCGCTCGGCGTCATCGCCTACGGGCTGCTCGTCGGCGCGGCCGTGCTAACCGTGGTCGCACGGCCCTGGACCATGGACTGGTCGGTCCTCCGGGGCACCGCGAGCATGGACGGCAGGCCCGTCGCCGCCGTCGTCCTGCTGGCGTGGATCGTCCTCGTCGCAACGGTCGTCGCCTACATCACCGGTGTGCTCTCCGTGCGCCGGCTCTCCCCGCAGGTCGCGGGAGTCGTGGCCTGCATCGAGGCGGTCATCGCCACCGTCCTGGCCTGGGTCCTGCTCGGCGAGCACCTCTCGGCGCCGCAGATCGCCGGTGGGGTGATCGTGCTGGTGGGCGCGTTCATCGCGCAGTCCTCGACACCCGCCAAGGGGTCCGGGCAGCCGGTGGCGAGCGGCGGCCCGAAAAGGCAATTGTCAGGGCGCGGGACCAGCGCCTAAGGTGTCGATCATGCCTTCGAACGCACTCGTTCTTCCGCCGCCGGCCGCCTGAGGCGGGCCCTCCGGAAACCGCGCCCGGCGATGAGCCGCCGGGCCGAACGGTGCTGCCCGCAGACGAAGTCCGCGGACCCCGCTGATCCCGACCGATCCGGGGCCCTTCCCGAACTTCCGCGCATCCGGCCGCCACCCGACGCGGGTGGCGTGCGTGCGCGTCTGCGGAGAGAACACATGTCGAACACCGCATCCGGCCTGCCCATCGGGCGAGGCCTCCTCTATCTGATCGTCGCCGGTGCCGCCTGGGGCACCGCGGGCGCGGCCGCCTCCCTGGTCTACCGGACCAGTGACATGGGGCCCGTCGCCCTCTCCTTCTGGCGCTGCGCCGCCGGTCTCCTCCTGCTGCTCGCCGTCCGCCCGCTGCGGCCGCGTGCCGCGACGCCCGTGCGGGAGCCGCTCGGCCGCCGGGCGCTGCGGTCCGGGGTCATGGGGCTCGGGCTCGCCGTCTTCCAGACCGCGTATTTCGCGGCCGTCTCCGCCACCGGCCTGGCCGTGGCCACCGTCGTCACCCTGGGCGCGGGTCCCGTCCTCATCGCGCTCGGGGCCCGGCTGACCCTGGCCGAGCGCCTGGGCCGGGGCGGCACCCTCGCCGTCGGCGGCGCCCTCGCCGGGCTCGCGGTTCTCGTCCTCGGCGGCGGAGGCGCGACCGTACGACCGGTGGGTGTGCTGCTCGCGCTGCTGTCCGCGGCCGGGTACAGCGTGATGACGCTGCTCATCCGCCGGTGGGGCCGCGCCGGCGAGGCCGACGCCTCCGGGACGACCACCGGGGCCTTCGCCGTCACGAGCCTGTGCCTGCTGCCCCTCGCCCTGACGGAGGGACTCCTGCCGCACACCGAGGAACCCGGCCGGCTCCTGCTCCTGCTGGTCTACGTCGCCGCCGTCCCCACGGCACTCGCCTACGGCCTCTACTTCGCGGGCGCGGCCGTCGTACGGTCCGCCACCGTCTCGGTGATCATGCTGCTCGAACCGGTGAGTGCGGCGGTGCTCGCCGTCGTCCTGCTCGGCGAGCACCTCACGGTGGCGACGCTGGCCGGGACCCTGCTGATGCTCGGCTCGGTGGCGGGCCTCGCGATCGGGGAGGCGCGGGGTGCGCGTAAGGGCGAGGAGCCGGTGATGGCCGTGTAGGGCGGGCCTCGCGGCCTACGCCCGCTGCCGGTGCAGGAGGTGGTCGCGGGCCTTCGCGTCGCCCGGCCCGCCGCGGGCCGCGAGGCCCGCGGCGATCCGGTCCCGGACCTCGTCCGTCCTGTGGCCGGCGTACTTGAACTTCGCCCGCACGTCCCTCACCTCGAGGCGCAGGCCGCGGATCCCGGCGAGCATCCTGCCGTAGGGGGCCTCGCCCACCGCGGCCCGCGCGGAACCGCCCCGTGGCTGGAAGTGGTCGACCTGGCGGTTGAGGAGCGCGGCCTTCTCCGCCGGGTCGTCCACGACATGGGCGCGGCAGCGGAGCTGGACGGCCGCGTAGAAGCTCGTCGGGGTGCCGTGCCCGGGCGGGACGTCCGGGGCGGCCTGCCAGGGGCCGGGCACGTACACGTAGTCGTCGACCACGCTCAGCACCACCTCCGGGTCGGCCTCCAGTGCGGGCCAGAGCGGATTCGGGCGGGCGAGGTGGGTGAGGACGACGTTGCGCTCGGGGTCGTGGGCGAAGTGCAGGGGCTGGACGTGGGGTGGCTCGCCCGGCAGGCCGTTGACGGCGGGCTGGCCGAAGTCGTGATCGGCCAGCCACCGTTGCCATTCGGTGTCGTCGCGGGGCGCGTCCCAGGGGTGGATCAGCATCACAGGGCCTCGAGGTAGCCGGGCGGTTCGGTGCCTTGGGCCAGGCCCGGGTCGGGAACCGGTGTGCCGTAGGTGCGCCGCACCGGGACGACACCGGCCCAGTGGGGGAGGGCGAGGTCCTCCGGTTCGTCGTTCACGCCGCCGGTGCGCAGCTTCGCGGAGACCTCGTCCAGATCCAGGCGGATCACGGCGGTGGCGGCCAGCTCCTTCTTGTCGGCGGGCCGGGAGTCGGCGGAGCGGCCGGGCACGACGTGGTCGACCAGCGCGTCCAGGGCCCGCCGCTTCTCCTCGGGGTCCGTCACGTCGTGGGCGACGCCGTGCACCACTACGGAGCGGTAGTTGATCGAGTGGTGGAAGGCCGAGCGGGCCAGGACCAGTCCGTCGACGTGCGTGACCGTCAGGCACACCGCGAGGCCCGGGTCGGCCTGTCCGGCCGCCCGCAGCGGACGCGAGCCCGTCGAGCCGTGTACGTACAGGCGCTCGCCGACCCGGGCGTACAGCGTGGGCAAAACCACCGGCGCTCCGTCGCGGACGAAACCGAGATGACAGACGTAGGCCTCGTCGAGTATCGCGTGCACCCGTTCCCTGTCGTACGAGGCCCGGTCCGGGGAGCGGGTCGGGACGGTGCGGTCGGTCGGGGTGTAGCCGGTCTCGGGATGCGACGGCGTCTGCGCGGTCCCCTGCATGGCGCTCTCCATTGCACTAGTGCATAATTGGTTTTGTGCTAGGAGAGTATCGGATCAGTGGGCGTCGCGCAGCGGACATTTCCGCGAGCATCGAGCGCGTGGTGGGGGCCGGTGAGCTGAGGCCCGGTCAATCGCTGCCACCCATGCGGGAGTTGGCGGAGCAGCTAGGGGTGAACCCCAACACGGTCGCGGCCGCGTACCGGACTCTGCGCGAGCGCGGGGTCATCGAGACCGCCGGCCGGCGCGGCAGCCGGGTGCGGCCCGCACCGGCGACGACCGGGCGGGACCACATCAGGGTGGAGGTTCCCGAGGGCGTGCGGGACGTCGCGCAGGGCAATCCGGACCCGGCGCTGCTGCCGCCGCTCGCGGGCGCGTTCGCGGCGGCGGCCGCCGAGGGTGACCGGGAGCCCGTGCTCTACGGGGGCCTGGCCGTGGAACCGGAGCTGGCCCGGATCGCCCGGACCGGACTCGACGCCGACGGAGTGCCGGACGGGCCGCTCGCCGTGGTCTCCGGGGCCCTCGACGGCGTCGAACGGGTGCTGGCGGCTCACCTCAAGCCCGGTGACACCGTCGCCGTCGAGGATCCCGGCTGGGGCCGCACCCTCGATCTCGTGCCCGCGCTCGGGCTGCGGACCGTCCCCGTCGGCGTCGACGGCGAGGGACCGCGCGCACAGGACGTGCGCCGGGCGCTGGAGTCCGGGGCCCGGGCCCTGATCGTCACGGACCGGGCGCAGAACCCGACCGGCGCCGCGGTGAGCGCTCCGCGCGCGCGTGCCCTGCGTGCCGTGCTCCGCGAGCACCCGGAGGTCCTGCTCATCGAGGACGACCACGGTCACGGCATCGTCGACGTGCCCCTGCACCCCCTGGCCGGCACCACCCGGCACTGGGCGTTCGTGCGCTCGGCCGCCAAGGCCTACGGCCCTGATATGCGTCTCGCCGTGCTCACCGGGGACGGGGTCACCGTCGACCGGGTCCGCGGACGGCACCGGCTCGGCCCGGGCTGGGTGAGCCGACTGATGCAGCGGGCCCTGTTTCGGTTGTGGGCCGACGGCGTGGTGGACACGGCCCAGGTGGCGGCGTCCTACGGACGGCGGAGGGACGCGCTGATCGGCGCGCTCGACCGGCGCGGTGTCGCGTCGTACGGGCGCAGCGGCATGAACGTGTGGGTGCCCGTGCCGGACGAGACCGGCGCGGTCGCCCGGCTGCTGCACGCCGGCTGGGCGGTGGCCCCCGGAGCCCGCTTCCGGCTGAGCGCACCGCCCGGCATCCGGGTGACCGTCTCGACGCTCGCCGAGCCCGAGATCGAGTCGCTGGCCGACGCGATCGCCTCGGCCGTCGGCCCCGCCCCCGCGCGCAGCTACGACTGATTCCCCGCCCGGCGCATCGGCCTTCGACCACGGAGGCACGGGCCGGTGCGGGAACGGCTGAGACGCCGGCTTCGGCCCTGGAGCCGCTGCAAGGAGGTCGCCCGGTGGGCCACGGCCGAGGTGCCGGCCTCGGTCGTGGGGTCGTCGTGCGTGCGGGGCTGTGTCTGCCGAACGGTTCCGGTGTCTCGGCCCTGGGGAGGCGCGGTTGAGGCGCCGGCCTCGGTCGTCGGGTCGCCGTGCGTGCCGGGCTGTGTCCGCGGAACGGCGATCCCGGCGCTCCGGGCCCGTGCGGTTACGGGAGAGACGTCTGCCGGGGCTTCGGTCGTACCTGGGTGAGTGCCGCGCCCGTCAGGACGATCAGTGCCCCGATCGGGGTCGACCAAGTGAGCGTCTCGCCGAGGAGGGCGACACCGGCGGCCGTGGCGATGACCGGGATGAAGTACGTGACCATCTGGGCGGTCGTAGGGCCGACCTCGGCGACCAGGCCGTACTGGAGGAGCACGGCCAGGCCCGTGCCCAGGGCGCCCAGGGCGGCGATCGCCAGCAACGGCACGACGGACACGCGGGTGGGCACGGTGGTGAACAGCGGGGTGACGACGGCCAGCTGGACCGTCGCGAGCAGCAACTGGGCGCCGGTCATCGACAGGTGCGAAGGGCCGGTGCCGGCCAGGGTGCGGCGGACGTAGATCCAGCCGATGGGGTAGCTGAGGGAGCCCAGCAGGGCCAGTGCCGTTCCGGTGGCGTCCAGGCCGTGGAAGCCCTGCCAGGCGCCCAGCACCGTGAGCACCCCGAGGAAGCCCAGGCCGAGCCCCGCGACCCGCACCCGGGTCGGGCGGTCCTCCGAGAGGGCGACCAGCGACAGCGCCATGCCCCACAGCGGTGAGGTCGCGTTGCAGATGCCCGCCAGCGTGGACGGGATGGTCAGTTCGGCGTAGGCGAACAGGGAGAACGGCAGGGCGTTCAGCAGGAACGCGGCGACCGTCAGATGCGCCCAGACGCGTGCGCCGCGCGGCAGTCCCTCACGGCGCACGGCCATCGCGGCGGCCAGCACCACCGTGCCGAACACCAGCCGGCCGAGCGTCACCTGGAACGGCGCGTAGCCCTCGGTGCCCACCTTGATGAGGAGGAAGCTGAAGCCCCAGATCAGGGACAGGGCGGCGAACCGCAGACGCCAGTCCAGACGGTGGCGGGCAGGTGCGGGCGGCGCGGTGGCTACCCGCCCGGACGGGGTGGTGACGGTGCTCATGCCGGCCACGATGCGGCACCACAACCTCGTAGCACAATCGAGATTTCGCACCCGGTACTGCGTAGCATTGCTTACATGTTGAACCTGGAGCGCCTGCGCACCCTCGACGCCCTCGCCCGGCACGGCTCGGTGAGCGGAGCGGCCGACGGGCTGCACATCACGACCTCCGCCGTCTCGCAACAACTGGCCAAGCTGGAACGCGAGGTCGGTCAGCGGCTCCTCGCCAAGAACGGCCGGGGCGTGCGGCTCACCGACGCGGGCCGGCTGCTCGCCGAGCATGCCGCGCGCATCCTGTCCCAGGTCGAACTCGCCCAGTCGGACCTGGAGGCGCAGCGCGGGCAGGTCGTCGGCGAGCTCAGGCTCTCGGCGTTCCCGACGGCCGCACGTGGCCTGTTCCCGCACGCGCTGGCCGCACTGCGCGAGCGGCATCCCGCGCTCCGGCTGCGTTCCTGCGAGCTCGAACCGGAGCAGGGCATCGCCGGAGTCGTGCGCGGCGACCTCGACCTCGCCGTGGTGCTCGACTGGTACAACAAGCCCATGGCACTGCCCGAGGACCTGGTCAAGGCGTCGATCCTGGACGACCCGGCCGAGGTCGCCCTGCCGGCGAACCACCGGCTCGCAGGGCGCGAAGAGGTGGACCTCGGCGAGTTCGCCGACGACGAGTGGATCACCTGGGGCGACGGTGAGTTCTGCCACGAGTGGCTGATGTTCACGCTCCGCTCGAAGGGCATCGAGCCGATCGTCGGCCACCGCGCGGCGGAGACGCACACGCAGCTCGGGCTGGTCGCCGCGGGCCTCGGGGTGTGCATCGCCCCACTGCTGGGCCGCCACCCGGTGCCCGACGGGGTGGTGACCGTCCCGGTCACCCAGCGGGTCCGGCGGCACGTGTACGTCGTCTGGCGCGCGGACGCGGACCGCCGCCCCTCGATCCGGGCGGCGGTGCAGGCCCTGCGGGCGGCGGGGGAGAGCGTCGGCTGAACACTCCCGAGAGCTACTTCCCGGCCAGCTTGCGGAAGTCCCAGGAGACGATCTTCTGCGGCGTCAGACGCATCCACGCGTGCCGGCCGTCGTGCGGCATCTCCTCCAGGCCGAAGTTCTTCCGTGCGAACAGCGTCTCCGGCACGTCGAGTTCGGCGCGCAGCTCGCCGGTGCGGGGTATCTCGCCCACGAACTCGACGCTGCCGGACAGCTCGGCACCGCGCAGCTCGTCGTACTCCTCGCCGGTGTCGACCACGATCGCCACGCGGGGATCGCACCGCAGATCGGTCCACCGCTTGCTGCGGACGACCGAGTAGAGCCACATCGAGGCGCCGTCCCAGGCGAACCACAGCGTGCTGACGTGCGGCGCGCCGTCCGCCGACACCGTGGCCACCCGGCAGGTGCGCTGCGTGGTCAGGAAGTCGTCCAGCTCGCCCGGCGTCATCATGATCTTCCGGCCCCTGCGCTGCTGCTGAGTGACGGTCATGCGCCCCCTCTTTCTCCCACGTCGTGTCAGAGGAGATCCTCTGACATCACGTCAGAAAAGGATGGGTGCTCTTCCGTTCGCGCGCAACGGTGGCTACGCTCGCCCGGCCGCCGGCGACAGGGGGAGACGTGCCCTCGTACGAAGCGCTCAGCGAACTCCTCGAACCGCGCACCACCGTGCTGCTCACCGTCGAGTGCCAGGAGGGCGTCGTCGGGGCCGACAGCGCACTGCCCGAACTCGCCGCGCAGGCGCGCGCAGGTGGCGCCCTCGCCAACGTCGCCCGCCTGGTGGCGGCCGCCCACGACGGCGGTGTCCAGGTCGTCCACGCCCTCGCCGAGCGCCGCCCCGACGGCCGTGGCGCGAACAGCAACGCCCGCCTCTTCCGCGCCGCGGCACGCCTGCCCGTCCAGCAGCTGACCGGCACCGCGGCGGTGCGGGTGGCCGCCCCGATCGAGGTCGCCGAGGAGGACCTCGTCGTACGGCGTCTGCACGGCCTGTCCCCCCTGCACGGCACCGACGTCGATCCGCTGCTGCGCAACCTCGGCTGCCGCGCGCTGATCGTCACCGGCGTCTCGGCCAACGTGGCCGTACCCAACGCCGTGTTCGACGCCGTGAACCGCGGCTACACCGTCGTCGTCCCGGCGGACGCCATCGCGGGAGTGCCCGCCGACTACACCCCCGCGATGATCCGCCACACCCTCGCCCTGGTCGCCACGGTCGCGACCACGGACGAGGTGCTGGCGTGCCTGAAGCGTGCGGGTGGGATCAGGCGAGCGTGATGGAGTCGCCGTTCACGCTGATCTGCTTCGCCTCCAGCGGCTGGACCGCCGGCCCCTTCTTCACGCTTCCGTCCAGGACGGAGAACTGACTGCCGTGACAGGCGCAGGAGATGACATCGTCCTTGAGGTCGACCATCGGACACTTCTGGTGGGTGCAGATCGTCGAGAAGGCCTTGTAGTCGCCCGCGGCCGGCTGCGAGACCACCACCTTCTCGTCCTTGAAGATCTTGCCGCTGCCCTCCGGGATGTCGGCGGTCTTCGCGAGCGCCGCACCACCGGCCCCCGCTCCGTCGGACGAGCCGCCCCCTTCGTTCGTCGCACCGCCGCTCGCGGCGCCCTGTTCGGTGGACGGGTCGGACGCCTTGTCGTCCGACCCGCACGCCGTCAGCGCCACGGTGAGCCCCGCCGCGCCGACCGCCGCCACGACGGTGCGGCGGCTCGGTCCCGACATCGGCTGAACTGATTCGCTGGTCATGCTGACGTTCCTTCCGGGGAAGTTCGTGATCTGCCGAGAGGTACGGCCCCTGGGGACCGGCTGTTCAGACCTTGTCGAATCCTGACCCGTTCGCGGCAGGACACGGGTAAAGCCGAGCTGTCGGTTCGCTGTCGGGTTCCGGCCCGCCGCCGCGAGGCCGTCGCCGAGGCCGCCTTCGGACGTGGGGGCTTCTGATGGATCTCCGCGGCGTCGCGACCCGATCACGGCCGAGGGCGGCCCGGTGCACCCGATGGCGCAGGCGATGAACGCCATGGACTATGACGCGGCGGCGCTCGGCAACCACGAGT